>NZ_JBEUDS010000032.1:0-30198 GCF_041060555.1 Parapedomonas caeni
AAGGCATGGCCGAACTCAACCAACCCATGATCGAGGAGGAAAATCAGCCCCTACACATCACCGCCAAAGCCGCCTGACGATGGCCCACGGCCACAGCCGAAATTACACCACCTTGACGGACGCGACCCGAACCGCGCGGTTCCTTGGCCTTTCTGCCCCGCACCCGCGCACGGAGAACGTTCGACAGGGTAGAAATGGCGGAGGGGATGGGCCTCACATCCAACCTTCTCCAGTCTAAGACTTTGTTTTATATAACGATTGAAAATTCCTGGTACGCAGCGTCAGAGTACCTGCACTCAATTCCGCTTTTCCATGGGCAATGATCCTCCGAGGTCGATGCCTTCGACCCGGTCAAGCCAGCGATACAAGAGCGCCCACGGGACTGCACGTCGCTTCTCCTCTGCCACAAGCGCATCTGACAGCTCCCCGATGAAGCGGCTTGGGCCTACGAACTTCGAAGCGACGGAAAGGGGGAGATCGTTTGCCGTCTCGATACCCTTGGCCAAGTCCCGGATAGATTCAATCGACAGATCGATCGCGAAGATGTCTCCGGAAACTGCGGTTGGGCTCGGAGAGAAGTTTCGGTCAGGGGCTGACCGTCGAAAAACTGCAGCAAGCAGAGCATTCAGTTTCTGCCCTCCCCAAGTCAAAAGCGTTCCCCCGTTCAATTGCCAACGAGCCGGATCATACCCATTGAGACGTGCCAGCGCCCATATGATGCTACGGCTCGTTGGTAGAGCAGGCCCAGTAGCCTTGATCTTGGCGAGCGGGTGAGACTTTTTGGCATTATCTCCGAGGTAAGCCGCCCCATCGCCTCCCGCCAGCAGCCGTCGCATTGCACCGGCGTGGAACAGGGCGCCACCTGTGGTCGCTGCATCCGCGTCACGGAATGCTGTGTCGCCAGTGCGGATATCGACGACGGAGCTACTGACCCCGCCGGCGATGACGGTATGGATCCGCCCCGCATCTCCCTCATCGATCAGCCGATCAGACGGCACGAGGGCCCCGCGCAAATCCACGAGACAGCCCGTCGCCAGCATGTCATGCACGACCCGAGTGTGCTCGGCTGTTCCGGCTTCGGCAGCCAAATGCTTCTCCGTTAGGGAGCGGTCCTCACGAGTTGCGCGCCAGGCAAGGCTAAGTACCTGCTGAAACCGAACTGACGGGCGATCGTACTCATACACGTCGTCAAGGTCTCCACGGCGACCACAGTCCAGCAACGCCTGCATGAGCTGTTCGTCGTCGTCTGAACTCCGGAATCCGACCACTCTGCAGGTCCCAGTTCGACGGTTTCCGCGACCTATCCGCTGTAGGAAGCCGTTAACGCTTCGCGGCATCTCGGCGAGTACGACGGTATCAACGTCTCCGATGTCGATCCCGATCTCCAACGTCGATGTGGCCACACAGACGCCAAATCGGTCGCTTCGCATCTGTTCCTCTACGCGCTCCCGCTGACCGGCAGGCAAGGCCCCAAAATGGAGATGAACCGGCCACCGGGTGCCGGAGAGCTCCTCGTGAAGATGCGCCGCCATGGCGTGCGCACCATTGCGGGAATTTGTGAAGACGAGCACTTTCTCAGCGCCCGCCCTCTCGAGCCACCGGGCGAGCTGCCGGGCCTTAGCCCGGTCTGCTTGTCCGGGCTCCTCTACGACGACATCGACGAGCTCCAGATCGATTTCGCGCGGCGATCCATGAGACAGTACCTTCGCGTCTTCGCCGAGCCAGAGCGCCGCAACTGCCGGCATGTCGTCCAGCGTCGCGGTCATTCCAACGATCTGAAAGTTGTCCCGAGGAGACCTTGGCGGCTTGGCCGCACTCCGGATACGAGAGATCACGTGCCGCAGTTGCTGGCCGCGCGCTTGGCCATGGAGCAGATGAATTTCGTCCACTACCACCGATCGCACCGAATGCAGAAGTTCCGGGTGCCTAAGCTGCAGAGAGTCGAGCGCCTCCGGGGTCACAACGACGCAGAACGCCCCTTCTGCGCGTGAGTACTCATGGCGGTCGCCAGTGTAGCGAGCGATCGTCCCGGGGTGCTTGATACCCAAGTAGGTGACCAGGCGCTCGTAGAGGTCATTTACGAGCGCCTTGGTCGGCGCCACATAGATCGTGGACAAAGCCCCGCGTTGGAAACTTACATGCCGCTGATAGAGGGGCGCGACGGCCGCTTCCGTCTTGCCAGAAGCTGTCGGCGCGGCGAACAGCACGTTTTGACCACGAACGATCTCCGGCATCACGGACGCTTGGCCCGGATATGGCTGCCGTCCGGCGAAGAATATCGAAAAGGCGTCCGGCATCATACGCGCCAGTTCGGCTCGGCTGTTACTCATCCCAGGGCATCACCTCCCCTGAAATTTGCTTCGCTGCGTCATCAATAATCGCGAGTAGCTCATTGTGCCCTACGGCCGCTGACTGGCTCAGCAGCACCGCGGCCGGAAGACCGGCCATCTTCGTCCAGTTCCGAAGCAACTTCTCGGTGTCTGGTATCTGCTCGAACCGCTCCCTCAGCACGGCAGCAATCTGCGCGCACAAGTCTGGATCTGAAAGCAAGTCCACTTTTGGCCCAAGGTGGCTTGAGGCCTCGGTCAAGAAACGGATTGTCCATGCCTCGTAATCAGCAGCACTCGGTGGAGCGAGGTGCACGACCTCATCCGGCGAGTGAATAAGCACGCTCATCTCACCAGCCTTTCTCTTGAGGTCTTGCGTGTCCTCACCCTCAGTCAAGCCGACGAACAAACCGAAGTGCGGGCCTTCTCGCCAGAACGGCGGAACTCCCGTCATGTCGTAATCACAATTTGGATCCTGAAGGTCCTTTCGAGGGGGATGCGCACATCGCGCTAGCACATCGAAGAAATTGCTCGCCCGAAGGTACCGATTGATTGAATAAGTCCTGACGTGCTCCGCTTCATCGATGATCAAGGCCAAGCCCCGATATCCCAACGCCTTCAGCACTTCGTGCAGAACGACCAAGTGAAACGCATAGATGAGTCCGGTGTCTTTGGTCTGTGGCATCGTCGGGATCTTCCCCCGGTAGCCCTCCCGCCACGTGACCTTCCGTATTGCACTAATGAGCTTGACCTGTCCGGCCAGCCAGTCGACCGCGGAGACATACTCAGCGTCGTCGCGGCGATGCGCAAGAAACTGTAGCGCTTCGATGCCGTTCCCAAACCACTGCGATGCCTTCAGATACTTCAGCGACCGCACGTCCATCCACTTATCTCGAATCTCCTTGATGAGATCGAAGAAGTCCTCGTTCCGGCTGCCATCGCTGCGCATCGGGAACTCTAGGCCCGTGATAAGTTCTTGGTAGACCGAGAACGGCTTGGCCGGATCGGCAGCTTTTGGGTCGAGCTCGATCGATGCCGTCACCCACCCCTCACGCAGCGCAATAGCTCTAACAAGCCTCAGGTGGTGGGATTTGCCTGAGCCATAGTAACCCATGAAGATACGAGACGCGCCGCTGCGAGGAGCATCATCAAGGATGCTGCGCACATTGGCGGAGATTTGGTCCCCACCTATCGTCAGCTTGATCAGTTGGTCGGGGTTCGATGGCACCACTCCCAGATTGACTGCCTCGAACGATTGCCTGAAGGCCAAGTCGGTGCCTTCTCGTACTGGCGCCGAGTTTATGACCGGACTACTGCCATTCGGACGAGGCAGCAGTTCTCCAACCTCGACATCGAACGTCTCTCCGAAGAACTCAACGGTAGCCGTCTCGCCGAGCAGAGCGAGAACTCGGCCGATGCCGAATTCCTCGTGCTCAACTTGATCGCCAGGCTTGATCACGCGTCCTCCCCCTCCAGAGGAGGTTCGTTGTCGTTCACAAAGTCGCTAGCCTGCTCGTTGCTGATTGCGCGTTGGGCCTCGCGTTGGTTGTTCAAGAAGCGACAGTACTGGTAAACGAAAAAGCGCGGCTTGGGCGTCTCGAAGAGGCGATCCTTCTGCGCCTCGACAATAGCCTTCATGTTCGATTTCTGCAGACCCTCATCCCATTCGATATCGTATGCTTTGGCGAAAACCGCGAGAAGTCGGTCGCCAATCTGAAATATGACATTCTCAGAGTTGGCTTCTTCGATGTTGATCAGGGG
Source organism: Parapedomonas caeni (assembly GCF_041060555.1). Taxonomy (NCBI): domain Bacteria; kingdom Pseudomonadati; phylum Pseudomonadota; class Alphaproteobacteria; order Sphingomonadales; family Sphingosinicellaceae; genus Parapedomonas; species Parapedomonas caeni. Next base: position 4,089 of record NZ_JBEUDS010000032.1, read on the forward strand.
CACCAGCGGACTGCCACGCGAAAATGCGACCGTCCCGATGCGATCCTGGAGCGCTCGATATGTACTGATCACCTCTGATCGAAAGTCGGGTGTCGCAGCGTACAAGAACATCACGCCGCCAAACTCGCCTTCGGCGTTCTGGTTGATCATTGTGAGGAGGTTTTCGATGGCTTGCTTCTGCTTGGCAGACCCGCGTCTAAAGGAAGACGTGCGGGTTCCTTCATCGAACGCGATCAGAAATCCGCGATAGGCCATCCGCGTACGAAGGAACGCGATGACCGTCTTCAGGCGCCGGAAGGCGTTATCATCTCGTACCGGTTCGAAGAGGCCTAACGCCTTCAGCCCCGCCGAGCGGACGTTGTCGCCCCTGATCCATGAGATCAGTTCGTTATCGGCTACCGCTGCTGTGGCACCGCAGTTTGTCTTCAGGAGACGCTTGCTCAGTGCGGTCAACGCCGAGGCCATCTGCGTATCCGGCGCTCCCTTCCACAGACCGCCGAGTTGCTCCTCAATCTGCCGCTGGACCAGATCGGGAACATCGTCACCTGGCTCAGCGCCAAGTTGCCGTATTCGCGTACTGACCCAACTGTCGATCAGGATCTCGATACCCTTTGAATCTCCGGTATCGGCGTCAGCAGGCGGTTGGAACGACTCCATAATGGCGCGAAAGATGGCCGCCGGGGAATTAAACGGACACTCGGCGCCGACGGTCACGAGAGCAGTTACGACGTCGTTCTCGGACGCTCGCTGAGCAAGACTGTTTATGAACTGCGTTTTTCCGCTTCCATAATCGCCCTCGAGGTACTTGAAGCACCCAATGCCGTCCGCGAGATCACCGCGGAAATAATTCTGATCAAGCGCATCGATAATTGGTTCTGTGCCAACATTGATGAAGTAGGAGTCGCGCCCGGGTGCGATTGGGGCATTCAGAAGCTTTTGGATCAAGCGCCGGGCATCGATCTTAGATATGGCAATGGTCATCGTGTCACCCCTATTACTTTCCCACGCGCCGGATATAAATCATCGGCCGCACGATGGTGCCTTCGGTGTTTCCGGGAACGAAAAATGCACGTGACTTTGAGCCATGCGCTTGATTGAGAGTTGCAGGCACGAGTTCGAAGTTGGGGCCTGATGCGCTATCGCGATTTCGACGCCAGTTTATCAAGTTGATAATAAAAACAGCCTCGGGAACGTCTTCGAAATTTCTTCGCGCCGGGCTGTTCCAGAAGCGGTCATCCTGCACGGCAACCTTGAAGAGACGCGCCACATCCGCGATCAGGACGTTTTCGTCTTCGTTGAAGTGTCGCGCCATTCCCCAGGCGAGAGAAAGCCGATCCAGAAAACGATCGACAGGCATCGTCCACTTCTCGACGATGCGTTCAGAAGCTTCGTAGGCTCTTACTACATATTCGACATCCGCCGGAATCTTCGAAATCATGGCGTAGTGTGGCGTCATCGACCATGACCAACTTAAGCCACTCTTGTCTGGCACCAAGACAAAACGGTCAGCAAAGAAGTGATTGTCTTTGTTGCCCGTGGTCACCCCTTCGAGTTGGCGGAGTACCTGCAGAGCGAAGCGCCTTCGGTTCTCCGGATGCCGCATATGGTCGGCATGCGCGTCGACAGCCCTTTGAGCTGCCTCCATTTCACGTCGGATCCCGGGATCCTTCGTGGCATCTTCGGGGAGGGACAGGGCAAGTAACTCTTGCTGTCGCTCAATCGCAGCTGGAGGGAGATCAAGACCCTCGGCACGAGTCTTTCCCTGCCCAAGAATCCGCGGCAAGCGCGCTGCGAGAATTCCCTTTGCGTTTGCGAGAAGCCCATTCTTCTCAACGTATCTTTCAAGTTCTGGGAATAGCTGGGCGTCGGCTGTGTCAGACATCGTTCTTCTTTCTGTCAAGACTGAGTCACATCGAAGAGTGACTTGTCCATTTTGCGGAGCAGCGGCGGGTATTCGCTGCAGATCAGGGCCAAGCGACGCGCAGGCCGGGAAAGCGCGACATACGCCCGGTTCAAAGTGAAATTCAGCGCTGCGCTCTCGACGCCTTCCAGGCCCAGCACGATGCATGCGTCGAACTCAAGGCCCTTGATGCGCTCCACCGAGGACGTCAGCAGGCCGTCGCCGGATGCGGCCCAAATCGGGGCAAGAGGAACATCGATAGCTGCCAGTTCCTCGCGAAGAACGTTCAGCGCCTGCTGATCCTCGTTGATCTGTAGAAGAGCGATACTCGAGACCACATCAGATCGGCGCAGAACCGCCGCAAGCTGCTTGATGCGGCGAGCATGATCTCGGTGAGGCGCCACAATCAGCTGGGGCTTTTTGTCCTCAAGCGTGCTGTTCACGTCAAAAGTCGGCCTTTCTCGAAAGGCTATCTCGTAGAAGCCCTGCAGGAAGCGACCGATCTGTTTGCTCTGCCTCATGTTCCGAGCAAACGGATAAATCTGCTCGGCGCCCTTGCCCCGCAGCGAGCGCCCGATGTGAAGCGCTTCGGCGTCACGCATGCCCTGCACGGGGCTCACGATTTGCCGGAAATCTGCGGAAACGGTCAGTGCGCCGTCCGGGTCCACGAGCGAGCCGAGAAGCGACGCCTCCGCGACCGTAAGGTCCTGCGCCTCGTCAATCGCGACGTGCGTCCACCGATCACCATCAACTGTGGCCGGACTCAGCGCTGAAGGTATCTCTCTGAAGCGCCCTGCCGCCTCCAACTCTACCGGCAGAGCAAAGCGAAGAAGCCAAGCGATCCACGGAACGTCCTCGGGGCCGTAGGTTCTATCGCTCCATTCACGTTGCGCGTTGGCGAGGATCTCGGCTTCGTTCACGCGGCCGCCCGTCCCGCGCCGCATCCGATAGGCCGCTTCCGACTCCCTTGTTCCGAAGTAGCCCGCGATGGCGCTTAGCGGGTCGTACACCCAATACAGCCATTGCTGGAAAGCTTCATCAAACTGCCGACGCACCGCTGGATTCATGTGATCGCGCGCATCAGCGTATGGCTGTGCCACCTTTGAGAATATGGCTGCCATTGAAAGAGCGGACGAGGCCGGATCACGCCCCATATTGGCGGTCTCTGCCGAGCGCCGGAGGGCCGATGCCAGTGTTGCGAGCTGGGTCGCTACACCTGGTGCCAAGGTGGACCATTTGGCACCCGCTCCTTGTTGCAGGCGTTCCACCACTTGATGCTCATAGAGTTCCCAAAGGCGAACGAGGTCGTGCTGATCGGAAAGCCCTAGGATGGCGGTTCTCGCCGCGATCTCCAATTGGGAGAGCCTCTTTTGCCGCGGGCGTGCGTTGTGCTTATACAGCCAGACCTGATCGACATAGTTGCTGACAAAATCGCTGACGCCTTCAACGACAGACGCAGGGATCGCTAGCTGCTTGCTCAGCAGGGTCTTTGCCTGACCAGCCAGATTTTCATTTGCCAGGAAAACGCGCGTGAGGTCTGGCGCGTACTTCACCAGCCGACTTCCGTCGTCACGCTGGTCCTGCTGATCAAAGAGAAAGCGGATCCGCTGAAACGCGACGGTCGTCTTTCCTGATCCCGGTGCGCCAGTCACGATCATGAGGCCGCTCATCCGCGATACGAAGGCCTGCACCTGATCCTTCGTCATCTCCAGCTTGACGGCCTTCAACCCGGTCTTGGGCTGCACAGCACGCGTAGGACGCACTGCACCACCAGGCTGGTAGACTGCCGAAATCTGTGGCAACGCAGCGTCGAAGCGCGCTTTTGCTATAGGTTCAACGCTACGAAGCTTGAAGCCACTTGCCTTCACGTCTCGGAAGTCGCCGATGTCTGTGGATAGGGCCAACTGGATGCCTGGATGCGTCCAGGACAGAACGGCAATGTTGGAAGAGCCATCCCGAAACACCTCATTCACTGAGGATTCGACGTTCGCATACCAGAGCTGCTCTTTCTCGATGACCTCACCACGCTCGCCCACAACCTCGGTGTAGACTTCGACCATGGCTTGGAATGGGTCCGACATGATCGCTTCGAGGGCAGCGAGACGTTTATCTGCATAGTCCCTGCGGCCCAGATCGTGTTCGGTGGGGCCGTGCAGCGCACTTCCAGAGAGCACAGGCGCTCGAAACCGGGCGAACTCATGCTGCGCGCATCGAACTGCTGCTAGCGCGTTCGCCTGGTCGCGTGAAATTCGCTTGCTCAAGTCATCGTGCTCAATCGGTGCGTTCATAGCCACCCTCATCAATCCCGATCAGGGTATGCGTTTTTCGTATCTCTTGACAAGTGGGCCTGACGATGCTTATTCTGTCTTCTCGCGCGCGAGGCCGATGTTTACCTGAGGCCGCCCAGACAGGCACGAGCCTGCTCCCGCATCACCGCGTAGTCGGTCAGCATATCAGCGATGACCGAGCCCTCCGGCAGCAGGGCCAGCTCCTCTGCCGCTCGCGCCTGGAACTCCCTGCGGTACTCGACGACTGGTGGACATGTCGCTTGTCCGCCAACGTCAGAACTGACCGTCGCGCAGCCGCTCAGCCAGATCGTCGCGAGAACGAGGACGGCGCGCCGCCGCGTCGAGCATCCGTCGTTGGGCGTCATGGGTTTTCTCCATGGTCTTGAGCCGTTCGGCCAGCCGACCAGCCCGCTCGCCGGAGCGGCGCAGGGCCAGCAGGAACAGAAGGATCGCGAGGGCGGTGATGCCGTAGCGGAGCGCTGCGCGCGCCCATGCCGATCCGGCGTGCGTGGCGACGAGTCCGCCAATCACCGACGCCCCCGCTTCCAGTCGTCGAGCCGGGCGTAGATCGTGACCGCGATGAACACCCAGCGGAGCATATCGAGATACGGGACGAGCGGCAGGATGGCGGTCTGCGTCTCCGCCAGCACCTGCTGCGCCACCTCGACGCCAGTCGCTCCGAGCGTCGCGACGCCCGCCGCGCCACCGCCTTTCTTGGTGCGGCTCTGCGCCAAGACCTCGCGCACGGGCGGGATCTCGGCCGCGAACGGCACCGCACGCGCAGCGAACCGTTCGCCCTACTGACGCGCCGGGCCGAGGTCGATGTGCATGAAGCCCGAGCGCGGATAGAAGCCAAAGCCGAGGAACCCAACGTCCCGTGCCGTGGACACGAAGGCCACAGGATCGTGGTTCGCCATGGCGATTCGAAGGCCGCGCCATCCTTATGCTTCGAGCGTGTGGCGCCGTCCACGGCGCGGTTGTGCTCGGAACTGCGATAGGCCGAGCGGACGATCAGCGGCTTGCCAAGCCGGTCGCGGAGCGCCTGCAGCTTGTCGAGGGCCGGTTCATTGATCAGCAGCTTGCCGGTGCCCCGGCAGGCGATCTCGGCGGGCGAGAAGTTCTTCCAGCGCCAACGGTTGCTGGGCACATCGCGCCAATGGCGATAGGTGATGGCAGTCATGAGCGGTCTCCGGACAGGATGACGCCCACCCCTCTGCAAAAGAGGGGCGGGCGCGAAGGATGGGATGGAAGGCGCGGCGTGAGGGCCGGTCGGCCCCATGCCGCGGCGGTTCGGTTCAGGTCAGCAGGTTACCGGTGCAACCGTGCCGATCGCGCGGACGGCGCGCCTTCACGCCGAGAGGGAGCGGCGCGGTATCCGGCAGGGCCGAACCTCCGCGCCCTGCCTTCCCCGCCGGCATCGCCAGCAGCGCGCGGCAGGCCTCGGCGAGCGCGCAGGCCGCGGCGCGGCGCAGCCGGACGGCGGCAAGGCTTTCGCGGCTCATCGGCCCAGCCTTTCCTGGATGACGGCGGTGAGCGCGGCGAGCGAGGCGGCGAGTTGGCGGTCGGCCTCGAGCCGCTCGCGGTCATAGGCGAGCCGCTCCCTGGCGGTGGTCATGCGCTCCCACACCAGCCAGCCGATGATGAGGCCGGCCGGCCCGAAGCGGGTGGCAAGCTCGAGGATGAGCGATGGCTCCATGATGCTCCTCCTTTCATGCGATCAGCCGGCAGCGAGGAAGGTGATGCCGGCAAGCGAGCTGAACACGGCATTCGATCCCTGGAGGATCACCTCGCCCGCGGGCGTCACATCGACCCGGTAGGCGCCGCCGCCCGACCAGCAGGCGAACATCAGCCGCGCAGGTGGGCGATAGCCGGCAAGCAAAGTGAACACGGTGCCGTCGCTCCCGGCCTGCATCAGCCCCTCGATGCTCACCCGCCCATGGGCATCGCGCCAGTAGCGGGGTGAGGCATAGCCCGATCCGTAGCCGATCCAGCCGAGGGCCAGCGTCGGGATCTGCATCGCCTCGGCCGGCAGGTCGCCCCAGGCGCTGCCGGAGAAGGTCACGAGCCGCTGGGCCTGCTCGTCCCACAGCCGCCAGCCCGCGCGCGGCACGAGGAAGCGCCAGCCCGATTGCCACAGTGCGATCCGGCCGCTCTGACCCGTCCACGCACCGGTGGCGCCGGGCCCGACGATCCACGCCTCGCCCTCGGCGGGCGCGGCCGGCGGGGCGGAGAGGTGGCGGCCCTTGACCCGCCCCTGCACCAGGGCATCGAGCAGGATCAGCGCCTCGTTGTGGGTCACCTCCTTCTGCGCCTGGGCGGCATCGATGAAGGGCAAGGCAAGGTTGGGAGTGGTCGTCACAGGGTCACCTCCAGGGCTGCGCCGCGCCCCACCCGCTCGCTCAGCTGGTGGATGCGGCAGGTCACGGCAGGTTGCACGGTGCCGAAGTCGGCGATCTGGTCCGCAGCCGGGTAGAGCGCCTGCGGCTGGGTGGTGGCGATGGTGCGCCTGACGCTGCTGCCTGCCATGATGTCGATCTGATATGCCTCGCCCGCCTCGCCGAGCGGGGCATCGACATGGTCGCTCCAGGGCGCGGGCCAGCGGGTGCGGCGGATCCAGCGGATCGCCAGATCGCCCGCGCCGTTGCGCTCACCTCGCGCATGGACGGGAGCAAGCGGGATCAGCGCGCGCGCCTGCCAGGCAAGGCTGATGATCGGCGCATCCTCGGCCCGGGTGCCGAGCGAGACCGCGCGCCATTGGCGCAGCGCCCCGCGCTCGGCCAGCGGCAGGGCGAGCCGGGCGTTCCCGGCGGAGCCAGTGAGCAGCACGAAGCGCTCGCCTGGGCCATGGGCGCCGATCGCATCACCGGTGCCGCGCCGCCCGCGCAGCAGGGTGGCAAGACGCCAGGTGCCCGGCGCGACCAGTTCGGCATCGCGGAACTGGATCACCTCCCCGCCGACGAGGCAGGCATTGGCGCCGGAGAGCACCGCCGCCTCGCTCACGCTCTCGAGCGTGTCGGACGGATCGAGGAGGCTGACGGTGAGGCTGCTTGCCCGGTCCCAGACATGGGGCGAGGCCGGTGGCAGGACGTCGAGCGCGGTGCCGAGCACGGCTGCCTCGGTGAGGTCGGCGAGCCGCTCCCAGGTGGCGCCGCCATCGGCCGATCGCTCGAGCACCGCGCCGCGCCAGCCGGCCGAGGCCCCGGCCGCGGCGAGCAGCAGGTGCGGCCCGTCGTCCTCCTCGCGCAGCAGCGGCAGATCGAGGAGGTGGGCGGTGGTCACCCCGGGCAGCAGCACTTCCTGCGGCGGCACCGGGGCCGGCGCGGCGCTGGCGATGCGCGAGAGCGCGGCGGCGCCGTCGGTCACCGCCTCGACCAGCAGGCTGCCCGGCAGGCGCAGCTCGCGCCGGGTGACCCGCAAGGTGCGCGCGCGGCCCTCGCCATCCAGCACCACCAGCTTGTCGCCCGGCTCGACGTGGAGATAGGCGATCGGCAGCTGGCAGGTGACCGTGTCGCGCCCGAGCCACTGGAGCCAGACCATGCGCTCGGCGATCGCCTTGGCCTCGGAGGCCTCGAGCACCAGCGGCAGGTCGACCGAGAGATCGGCGGTGCTGGGGCTGGTCGAGCGGCGGGCGCGCTGCGCGTTCACCTGGTAGTCGCGCGCGGGATCGAGGTGCTGCACGGTGATCTGGCGCGGCAGTTCGGCCTCCGCCGTGCGCCGGAGCTCGAGCGGCGGCGGCTCGCTGCCGAAGGGGTGGGCGCCGAGTTCGCCGGCGGGCACCCGCGCGACCGGCGTGCCATCGGCGGGGAAGAAGGCGAGCGCGCCCTCGATCTCGGCGGCATCGAAGAAGAAGGCGCTGCGCAGCGGCTCGAGCACCTGGCGGATGCTTGCCGGGCGCGCCACGGCATAGCCGGCAAGGTCGATGCGCCCGGTGCGCGCGGCATCGAGGAAGGGCACGCCGGCGAGGCTGCACAGCTCCTCGATCACGCTCGCCACCGTGGCCGAGGCCTGCGCCTCGACCTCGAAGGTGAAGTTGGGGATGCGGTTGCCGAAGTCGGCAAGCTCGAGGCGCTCGAACACCACATAGGCAAGACCGCGGTGCGCCGGGCAGCCCGCCGCACCGAGGGCTGCCTGCATGGCGGGATCGGGCATCTGGTCCTCGCTGCCGGGGTAGACGCGCAGCGCCTCGGCGTGGCGCTGCACCCCGTCGGCATCGCGGAACAGCTTGCCGTCGGCCCAGATGCGCCGCACGCCCGCGATGGGCCCGCGGCACAGCGCGATCGCGCAGTCGACATGGTAGCTGTAGGTGGTGGTGGTGGTCTTCGCCCCGCCGCCCTTGCCGCCCTGCTTCGTGGTGGTCTTGGTCTCGATGAGGCCGGTCGACCAGATGAGATTGCCGGCGATGCGGCCCGTCCCCCACAGCCGCGGGATGGGCTGGCCGTAGCTCGAGGCCTGCACCGCCAGATCGGCAAGACGCGGGCCCTCGGCGCTCACCGTGGGGGCGAACAGGGTGCGGTCGAGCGCCGAGCCGATGAGGCCGCCGATCGTGCCGCCCAGCGGCCCGCCGATCGCGGTGCCGACCGCGGAGAGGACGAGCGAGGCCATCAGTCCGCCTCCTCCTGCGCCACTCCCGGCAGGCGGAAGGCGGCAAGGATGCGCTGCGCCCAGTCCGCGTCGATGCGGTGCTCGACCACCCGGCGCCGGGGCGCATGGGCGTGGATGATCGCCGGATCGCCGGCAAGGTCGGAGCGGATCGCGAGATGCTGCGCGCGGCCCTCGATGGCGATCAGCAGCACGTCGCCGGGCCGGGCGGCGGCCGGATCGATGGGCTGCATCAGTTCGTGCGCGAGGCGGGCGAGCAGGTCGCTGTCGGGCCGGCGGGCATAGCCGGTGATGTCGAAGTCGGAGAGGCCGAGCTCATGCGCCACGGCGATGACGAGGCCGACGCAGTCGACCCCCACCCCGCGCCGCCGCCCCTGGTGGCAGAAGGGGGTGCCGAGCCAGCGCCGCGCGGCGGCCACCACCGCGGCGCCGGTGACGCGGGCGGCAGGCTCAGCCATGGACGATCTTGCCCCCGCCGCGCAGCGTGCCGGTGCTCGTGCTGCTGGGGATGATCACCGGGAACAGGCAGGCATCGTTGGGGATGTCGGGCAGGCCGAGCTGGGCCCAGTCGGCGACGTTGGAGAAGTTCGCCAGCGGCATGGGCAGAGCGGTGCGCGGGCGGGTGACGGTGATCCCGGCACTGCCCGCCGCCCCGGTCGAGGCCGAGAGCGTGACGCTGCTCACCCCGCGGATGTTGCGCCCCTGCTGGGCGGCGGTGCGCAGGCCGTCGAGGCTGAAGAGGCGCCCGGCCGCCAGACTGCCGCCCACGGCGAGCGGGTTGAGGGTGCCGGTCGAGCCGTCATCGAAGGTGACGGTGAAGGTGGCGTTGGCCGCGGTCGCGCCGCCGGGGCTGTAGATCTCGTACCACCACTGCAGGTCGGAGAAGTCCGCGCGGCCGATCCGGTCCGCTGCGACGCCGAGCGTCTGGACATCCACGCCAACCGTTTGCGCGCTCGTCACCGAGAGGTTGAGCCCGCCCATGTGCGCCAGCCGGTCGTGGATCTCCAGCGTCGTGGCGCTGGCGCTCGAGACCGCCCAGAGCCAGGCGAGATAGCTGCGGCGCGGCGCGGCCTGGTTGGCAAAGGGCAAGGCGCCGACGAGGGCCCCGGTGCAGACCTCGGCCGCACCGGGGATGGCGCCCTGCCCCGGCGTGCCGGTCGCGCGCCACAGCGAGGCATATTGACCGGCAGAGCCGGAGCCGAGGGCGATGGAGCCCTTGTCGATGACGATGCGACTGGCGCCGTTGGCAAGCGCATCGATCAGCTGGTCACGGGTGGTGATCGGCATGGCTGGGGTCCTCGGGTTCAGGGCGCAGGGTCGGGGGTCACATCGGGCCAGGCCGCGATTGCGGCGCGGCGGCGGGCCTCGCACAGGGCAAGGTCGATGTCGCGCTGGCGCAGCGCGCGCTCGGCCCCGGCGGCGGTGAGCGTGCCGTCAGGGCCGGTCGGGAGCGGGGTGCGCGTGCAGGGCTGCAGCGCCACCGCCGGGGGCGGCGGCACCTTCCAGGCCAAGGGCAGCGGCGCTGGCCTCGATGGACTGCACGCGCCCAGCATCAAGGCACAGCACAGCGCCGGCAGGGGTGGTCTCATGGGTGCGGGCCTCCTCGAGCGAGTGGATGATGATCGGCTGCAGCTTCTCGCGGGTGAGGGCATGGGCGGTGCTCGCCGCGCTCGCCCGCGCTGCTGCAGCAGCCTCGAGCGCAGTGATCTGCCGGGTCTGCGCCTCGAGCGCGGCCTGCCAGCGCGCCGCCGCTTCGGCCGCGGCGCGGGCCTCGCCTTCGGCCTTGCGCGCCGCCCCGAACTGCCAGAGCACGAGCGCGGCCAGCGCCAGCAGGATGAGGCCGGCGCCCATCGGCAGCAGGCTGCGCCACGGGCTCACGGCTCGCCCGCCTCGCCCCGGTCGGCCCCGGGGCGCTCCCACAGCAGCATGGCAGCGAGGCTGGCGAGCGCGGCGGCCGCGGCGGACCAGACCTGCCACTCGGCCTCGGAGATCCCGAGCGCGAGCGCGAGGCCGGCGAACCCCGCCCAGGTCGAGGGTTCGCGCATGCGATTGACGAGATAGCGGATCATGGCAGTCTCCATCGGCGCCCCGCCGCCAGCCCGGCGGGGCGCAAGGTGATGAGGCTTGGCTGGAAAGAGGGTCGAAGACCGCGCTCAGCCGCGCGGATCGGGATAGCGCAGCATCGCATCCTGCCCCGGCACGTGCGGCTCACCGCGGAAGTTGAGCACGTTGGCGAACTTGTCGCGGCAGGTGGCCAGCGCCTTGTCGCAGCCGGCATGGAGGATGAAGCCATCGCCCACGGCGATGTCGCGCCCCATCGGCTCCCACAGCTCGATCCGCCCGCCCACCTGGCTGCGCACCTCGCAGCGCCGTCCGGCATTGGCGCCGCTCGTCCAGACGAGCTCGCCATAGTCGGCCCAGCCGTCGGGCTTGCCGAGGCCGGAAGCCTGGAACACCCGGTTGTCGCTCACCGCGCCGAGGCTGCCATCGGTGAGCGCGGTGACGACGGCGCTTGCGGCATGGGCGGCGCGGCTCACCCCGCATTGGGGCGAATAGAGATCGACCCGGCATTCGGGGCTGTAGCTGTCGATCACCGGCTGCTGGATCGCCTGGGCGAGCCCGCGCAGCTCGGCGCGGAAGGAGCCGCCCGCCGCGCTCACCGTGCCGATCCGCCCGCGCCGCACGATGGTGCGCGGCAGATCGGGCGCGCTCCAGTCGATCACGAACAGCTCGACCGCGGCATGGTCATAGACCCCGGCGAGCAGGTCCGCGGCGGTGATCGCCTCGGCATCGAGCGCGCCCAGCAGCTCGACATCGCCCACCGACATGTCGGCGGCCGAGGCGATCTGGCTGGCCGAGAAGGCATTGGCGGGCTGGTAGGCGAGCCCGTCCACCACCAGCGGCCGGTCGTGCGAGGTGAACCCCAGCACCACCCCGTCGGTGCGTTCGATCCGCCAGCACTGGGCAAGGTGGGTGAGGCCGCCCCACAGCTTCCAGTCGCGCCGGTCGAAGGTCCAGCCGTCGCGCATCACCTGCTCGCGGCTCCAGACGAACACCTCGGCCGGCCCCTCGCGGAAGGCGCGCCAGATCGCCCGGTCGGTCTCGTGCCAGATCCAGGTGGTCTCGGGCCTCAAGGTGAACCCGGCGAAGTAGTGGATCTGCTCCTTGGGATAGCCGAGCACCCGGGTGGCGAGCAGCCAGGTCAGACGGGCAAGATCGTGCCGCGCCTCGGCGATCCAGTCATAATCCTCGATCTGCAGCACGTCGAAGGCGGGATGCTGCCAGTCGGCCTCGGGGAAGTTGAGCGTGCGCAGCATCGGCGCATCCTCGCGCAGGATCTGCGGGGTGAAGACCAGCAGGTGGCTGCGCCCCTCGCTCCCGTTGCTGCCGCCCCGGCCGAAATATGCCTGCGTCTCGATCGCGCCCGCGCCGGGGCTGTCCCAGGCATCGGCCCCGCCGCGAAAGCGCCGCTCGATCTGGGGCATGCGCTCTGCGGCCCCGGCCCCGCGCACCGCCTCGACCAGCCAGCGGGTGGCGACGCCCAGCTGGTCGCGGCACCAGGCGAGATAGGGCAGATGCTGCGCGGCGGGCTGGCCGAAGATGGTGGCGAGCCGCGGCGTCGGCACCGCCTGGCCGGTCGCCGCGGTGTAGGCCGCCTCGGTGGTGGCATCGTAGATGTGCGGGGCGTGATTGCCGAAGCTGCCGTCCCACCACCACGGCTCGCCGATCTGGAAGTGGCGCGGCGCGCCTTCCGGCAGCAGGTCCAGCACCGCGAGGAACACCGCGCGCAGCCAGGCCAGCGCCTGCGGATGGGTCGGCGCGATCAGGCTCGAGGGCGGCTCCCAGCCGGTCGTGGCCATGGTGCCGTCATGCGCGCGCTGCGCCCAGGCCGAGGGCATGAAGCGGGCGAGGATCTCGAAGGAGACCGAGACGATCACCGTGTAGCCCAGGGCGTGCAGGCGCGCGAGGAAGTCGGCAAGCCACTGCACCGTCGGCGCGTTGAGCGGATAGGCGCCCGCATCGACCACGTGGCGCTGTTCCCCCGCATCCCAGACGAGCGCGTGGAACTTGGAGATGCCCATGTAGAGCACGTAAGGCCCGCGATAGCCCAGCGCGTGGACCTGGCGCGCCAGCCGCTCAGGGGTGAAGGGATAGGCGTTGTCGAAGCCATCGGCCATCCTCAGGTCGTGCGCGTCAAGCGGGGCGCTGCGCAGCGGCAGGGTGCTGTTGGGGCCGGAGACGGTGATGTTGGTGAGGCTCACCTCGGCCTGCGCCTCGCCGAGCGGCTCGGGCTCGGCGGTCTCGACGAAGGCCTCGGCCCCGGCCGGGATCGGGGTGCCGCCGCCGGTCACCAGCGGCGGGGTGATGGCGAGGGTCTGCACCGGCCCGCTGGTGGCGGAAGTGACGGTATAGGCCGGGACATCGGGATGCGAGCCGAGGATATAGACCCGCGCGCCCGGGGCGATCGGTCCGCCATCGCCGACGTTGAGCGTGATCGTGCTGGTCCCCGGTGCCGCCGGGGCGGCGAGCGCGCAGTCGCCCCGCCCGGCGGCGAGCGGCTGCAGCGAGATGAACAGGCGCTTCACATCGTGCCAGGGCACTGGCGCATCGGCGTAGAAGCCGCCGCGCGTGGTCTCGTCGAGCACCATGCGGATGTGGCAGGCATCGGGCGTGCCGCTGGTGGCATAGTTCCACAGCCGCACGTAGTGGGTGCCATTGCGGTATGTCTCGACCGTGAGCGAGACCGATTGCAGCCGGTCCATTGGCCGGATGCCAGAGGAGAACCAGTCGAACTCCAGCACGCAGCCGCGGCAGTCCCGCGCGCGGTGGTAGGCGAACAGGCCGTGGTCCGCCCGGTCCTCGGTGTGCCAGATCAGGCCGGCAAGGTCGCGGTTGGTGCGGAACACCGCGCGCACTCGCAGCGCATCCGGCCCGGTGGTGATGACGCTCGCCATCATCGGCAGCGGAAAGTCGACCGTCCAGTATGCCGGCTCGAAGCGGCGGATCGTGGCATCGGCCTCGGCGCGGCGCGGCCAGGTGACGAGGCGGCTCATTCGCGGATCTCCACGATCGGGATCTCGTCGAAGCGCATCACCCCGGGCACCGGCGCGCTCGCCTCGAGCCGGTCGGTATCGAAGCGCGCCGGCACGTCGAAGGCAAAGCCCGCGCTCACCGCCACGCCGGCCGGCACGGGACTGTCGAAGATGACAAGACCGGTGTCGTGCGCGACCGTGAACCCGGAGGCCTGCTCGATCCCGCCCAGCGCCACGCGCACGCTGCCCGCCACGGGGCGGGTGATGCGGCGAATATGCGCGCTCGGCCCGCTGCCATAGGTCTTGATCAGCTGGAAGAACTGCCGCGCCCCGTCGCCGGTGCCGAGCAGCTGGTCGGTGGGCGAAGGCGCGGCACGAACGCTGCACGACTTCCAGTCGGACCAGTCGCGCAAGCGAAAGCCCCGCGCCCGCCCGGCCCGGGCATGGAAGAAGGCGAGCAGCGCCTCGTGATCGGCAAGGGTGCGCACCCCCGGCGCCACGTTGAAGCGCCGCCGCGCCCCGGCCCAGTTGCGGTTGCGCTGCTCGAAGCCCGATGCCACCTCTGTCACCTCGGTCGAGAACTCCGGCCCCGCACTCGAGCCGATGGAGATGCCGATGGGAAAGAGCACGTCGTCGAAGTCGGTCATTGGGCTCGGTTCTCCCGACTGACTCGAGAGGGCTTGGCGCGCATCGTCATATTCGATATCATGATATCAAAAGGAGGCATGCGATGGCTCAACTGGTGGTTCGCAATCTCGATGAAGAGGTCAAACGGCGGCTGCAGAAACGGGCCCGGCGCCATGGCCGCAGCACGGAAGAGGAAGTGCGCTGCATCCTGCGGCGTGCGGCACTTGAGGAGGATGTGCCCGACATCCCGCTCGGTTCGCGCATCGCCGCCCGCTTTGCCGGCCTGGGACTCAAGCAGGACATTCCCGAGCTGCGCGGTGAGATGGCACAGCCAGCCGTGTTCGACTGATGATCCTGCTCGATACCAACGTCGTCTCGGCTCTGATGCGCGACGAACCGGATCCGGCGATCATTGCCTGGCTCGACAGCTTGCCATCCGGCTCGATCTGGACCTCGACCATCACGGCCTTCGAAATCCGCTTCGGCATCGAGCTTCTGAGCGAGAGCCGCAGGCGCCGTTCGCTTGAGGAAGCCTTCGACCTGGTTCTGGCTTCCGACCTCGAGGGACGGGTTCTTCCCTTCGACGAGGGTGCAGCCGATGCCGCTGCCCGCCTCGCCGCGCGCAGGCGTCAGCAAGGAAAGCCGATCGAAATCCGTGACGTGCAGATCGCCGGCATCGCGCTGGCGCGCAAGACCATGCTGGCGACGCGTAACGTCAGGCATTTCGAGGATACCGGTGTGAACCTCGTAAATCCCTGGTCCGTCTTGCCTTGACCGAGCCTCAGACCCCCCGCCGCCCCTCGCTGAGCATGCGCGCGAGGCGGGCGCCGGCCTGCGCGGCTGAGCGGCGCACCTCCTCGCGATTGCTCACCGGCCCGTTGAAGTTGATCACCACATCGCCCGCTGCGGCCCGCTCGGAGAGCTGCCCGGCGAGCTTGGCGGCCTGGCGGCGGGTGAGCACCACCTCGCCGCGCTCGAGGATCGCGGGCACCTCGTGCGGGCCGAGCCCGGCCACCCCGCCGCCATGGAGCCGCGGCGCGGCAGCGAAGGCAAGCGCGGGCACCCGCCGCATCGGCGCGGGCGCGCCCACCACCCCGCCGGCATGGAAGATCGAACCGAACAGCGAGCCGAAGAGGTTGCCAAGATCCAGCCCTTGCGAGAACATGCGCGCGAGCGGCTCGGTCACCGCCTGGCGGAACACCAGCCGGGCGAGATCGGCAAGGATCGAGTCGATCAGCCCGCGAAAGTCGAGCTTGCCGGTGGTCACGAAGCGGGCGAAGGCATCCTCGGCCGAGCGCAGGGCGCCGGTCAGCGCCTGGCCCAGCCCCTTGCCCCAGTTGGCCGCCTCCTCGGCATAGCGCGCCAGTTCCTCGCGTACCGCCGCCCAGCCGCGCGCGGCCTGCTCGGCCGCCTGCGTGATCACCTCTCCGGCCTCGCGCGAAGCACGCCCCGCGCGCTCGGCCGAACCCTCGGCGCCGCCGCCGGGCTCTCGGCCAGCCGATCCGCCGTTGCCGCCCCCGGCCGCAGCCGCATTGCCGCCGCCACCGATCGCCTCGAGGCGCTCGTCGAGCATGGCGGCGGCCTCGCCAGCCTCGCCGATCCTGCGGTCGGCCTGCTGCATCGCCTCGCCCAGCGCCTCGAGCGCGGCGAGCGGCGCGAGCGCCTGCGCGCGCAGGGCATCGGCGCGGGCAAAGGCCGCATCGCTTTGCTCTCGCGCCTCGCCCGCCATGCGCCCCATTCCTTCGGGCATGGCGAAGGGATCGTCGGCGAAGGCCTCGGCAAAGGCGCGCCTTGCGGCACTGCCGGCCCGCGCCGCGGCCCCGGCGAAGCGGTTGTCGATCCGCGGCAGGTCGATCTCGGGCACCAGCGCGATGCGCCGCTCGGAACCCAACAGGTCGAGCCCGGCATTGGCCGCCGCGAGCAGGCGGTTGATGCCGCGCACGGCGGCGTTCAGCATCCGCTCGAGCGCCCCGATCAGGGCATTGGCGGCGCGCACCGCCAGATCGCCGAGCGCCTGCGGCAGGCGCTGCCAGATCGCAATCGCGGCAGTCAGCGCGGCCTCGAACAGGTTGACCGTGCGGTTGGCGAAGGCCACCACGCCGCGCACCGCGCCATCGAGCGCCTCGAGCACCGCGGCGCGGATCGCGTGCCAGACCGCGGCGATCCGCTCTCCGGCCACCTCAGCGAGGAGGCCCATGCGCTCCCACACCTCGCGCGCGAGATCGCCGAGCAGCGCCAGGGCCTCGCCGAAGCTGCCCGCGCCCTGCACGAGCCGGGAGAACTGGTAGACCAGCTCGCCCGCCGCCACGATCACGAGGCCGATGCCCGTGCGCGCCAGCGCGCCGCGCAGCACCACCAGCCCGGTGGCAAGGCTGCCGGTCGCGAGCGCGGCCGCCGCCAGGCTCGCCACCCAGCGCCCGGCCATGAAGGCGGCCAGGACAAGCCCGGTCGCCACCAGCCGGCCGATATTGTCGATCAGCAGCCCGATCGCCTGGCCCACCACGCCGCTGCGCCGCGCCAGCGCGGCCAGCCCATCGGCGATGGCGATGAGCACCGGGGCGGCGGCCACGGTCAGCTGGTTGACCAGCCCCTGCCAGACCAGCTGCAGCCTTGCGATGGCATCGCCCGCCTCCTCGATCGCCGCGGCATCGCTCTGGGAGACCGCCACGCCGAAGTCGGCGACGTCGCGGGTCGCCTGCTGGAGCGTGGCCGTATCGATCCGCATGAATGCCAGCGCGGCGCGGTTGCCGAACAGGTCGCTCGCCACCGCCGCCCGCTCGGCCGGCGGCACGAAGCGCTCGAGCGCCTCGCGGATGGCGATGATGCGCCGATCGACCGGCAGGGCCTGGAGCGCGGCGGCCGAAAGGCGCAGGCGCTGCAGGGCGCCCACCGCTGCGCCGCTGCCGGCCGCCGCCTCGCTCAGGCGCCGGGTGAGCTGGAAGGTGGCCTGCTCGATCTCGCCCATCGACACGCCGGCCAGCTCGCCCGCCCATTGCAGCGTCTGCACACTGGCCACCGTGGTGCCGATCGATTGGGCAAGCTTGGCTTGGCTGTCGATGAGCTCGAGGCCGGAGCGCACCATGGTCACCACACCGGCGGCAAAGGCCGCGGCCATGGCGGCGGCCGCGATCCGGATGCGCGCCTGCAGCGCGGCCGTGCGCTCGCCCGCCGCATCCATCCCCCGCGCAAGGCGCTGCGTGCTGCGCTCGCCGGCCTCGCCGATCCCGGCCAGCTCCGCGCGCACCTCGCGCCCGCCCACCACCGCAAGCCGAACCGAGACGCGTTTGTCAGCCATGGGTCGGGATATCCTTGCCTTGTCAGAATGCTTTTCTTACGTTCCTTTGATCGATCAATCAGGAGCAAGCCGATGGCCGAGACCGCAACCCTTTCCTCGAAGTTCCAGATCAGCATCCCCAAGGCGATCCGCTCGGCCCAGCACTGGCGGGCGGGGCTGAAGTTTGCCTTCATTCCCAAGGGCTCGGGCATCCTGCTCATGCCGGTGCCGAGCAAGGCGGACCTCGAAGGCATGGCCAAGGGCGCCAGAACCGAGGATTTCCGCGACCGGGCGGACAGGACCTGATGATCCTGGTCGATACTTCGGCCTGGATCGAATGGCTGGTCGGCTCGGCAACGGGAAAGCGCCTTGCCCCGCTGCTGCCGGAGCCGGATCGCTGGCTGGTTCCCACCATGGTCCAGCTCGAGCTTGCCAAATGGCTCACCCGCGAGGTTGACGAGGACGCGGCCGATCGCACCATCGCCTTCACCCAGACCTGCCAGGTCGTGACGCTCGACACCCACATCGCGCTGCTGGCAGCCGAGCTTTGCCGCGAGCATCGTCTGGCCACCGCCGATGCCGTCATGCTGGCAAGCGCGCGCATCCATGGCGCGCGCCTGCTGACCTGCGATGCCCATTTCGAGGGTCTCGATGACGTGCAATTCTTCGCCAAACGCCCCCAATAGGTGTCTGCTCAGCCCCTCTCCGCGGCCATCTGCGCATTGATCCCGCGCACCATCATCGCCTCGATCGCGGGCAGGAACTCGGCCGCCGCGCGGGCATCGATGCCGAGCGCCTCGGCCATGGCGAGCGCGGCGGCGAGGTCGAGGCCAAGGACCGCGCCCGGCACGGCGCGCAGCTGGCCGACGAGGCGCTGCGCCAGATCCCAGACCAGAGCGCCCTCGAGCGTGTGCGGTCGGTTCAGGACGGCAGGGCACTGGGCGCAGGTGGTGCTGCAGGCGCGGCAATAGCGCTCGCCTCCGCCGAAGTGCCACTCGGCGAGCCGTGCGAGGCGTTTTTTTCCTCCTCCAGCAGCAGGCCCTTCGCAACATAGCCGAGCTGGAAGGCCTCGAAGAAGGGCAGGAGGTCGAGCAGGGCATCGAGGCCATCGCCGCTCACGGCCAGGGGATTGCCATCGGCATCGCCCACCCCTTCCCAGTCGCGCACCGCGAGCCGCGCCAGCGCCTTGGCCATGGCCACCGCAAGCGCCTCGTTCGAAGCGCCCTCGCCAAGGCCGGCGACCAGCGGATCGCTGCGCGCGGCGGCCATCAGCGCGGTGGTGAGCGGCGCGACCAGCAGGCGCACCCCATGGCCGAGATCGAGCCAGAACGGCGCGCGGGCAAGATCGAGACGGATCATCGGGAACACTCCTCCTTACGCATAGCTGGCGACATCGTTGAGCAGGCGGGCGCGCAGCATGGTGCCCTCGGCCTCGTCGAAGGCGGCGCGCCACTCGTAGCGGGCCTCGACCCCGCCGGGGCCGCTGATCGCGTATTTGCTGCGCGGCAGGAACACCCGCGGCAGCTCGAAGCGCAGGGCATAGCCCTCGGGCATGGTGAGGCCATATTCGAGCGCGACCGGATCGCCATCGCTCGCCTCGCCCATGAGCGTCGCCCCATCGAAGCGCAGCGCCAGCGTGCCGCTGGCGGTGGCCAGCGTCGGATCGGCGGCATCGATCTTGCCGTCATCGCGGATCGTGCGGATACGCTCGAGACTGTTGGAGAAGGTGAGACTGCCGCCGGTGACCCCGGCGAGCGGCTGCCCACCGCGGCGCACGAAGCCGCGCGCCTGGGCGAAGCGCCGCGGCGCCCAGCTGGCGGGCGCGGCATCGACGGTGGTGGCGGAGCGCTCCTCGCCCTGCGCCACCAGCTGCAGGCGGGCATTGGCCGGGCCGTCCTGGCCGAGCTCGAACTCGATGCTTTCGGCCATGGTGCCGAGATGGCGGAAGAACACCGGGGTGGTGAGCTTGGGATGGCCGATCTCGATCGTGTGGCTCGGGATCTCGTCGGCCCCGCTCTGCCAGAGGTGCTCATGCCCGCCACCGGTGAGCCGCGGACCCGAGGGCGAAGCATGCGAGGCGGCGATGGTGAAGGCATTGCCAGAAGGCCCGGCCGTATCGAAGACGATCTCGAGCCGCTGGGTGCTGGCCGGACGGCTGTAGGTGCACTTGCTGATCTCGGGATTGGCCGAGGCGTTGAGATTGGTGACCAGCTGGTCGATGGTCTGGGTCACGGTCGCCTGGATCTGGGTCTGCAGCGCCCCCGGCGTGCCGGTGACGAAGGTCCACACCACCCCGTTGAGCGTGATCGTCTGCCCCGCGGCAGGGTTGGCGGCGAAGGTGATCGATCCGCGCGCGGCCACATTGCTGGTGACGGGCAGGCCGAACAGCGCGGTCAGCCAGAAGCCGGTGCCGCGCAGGTCGATCGGCACATCGATCTGCCCCTCGTCGGTGACGAGGCCGCGCCAGGGATCCTGCGCATTGCGCCCGCGCCCGAGCAGCGGATCCTCGCCGAGCGGCTGCATCGCGGACAGGTCGGTCGAGCGGAAGTCGAGGCTGCGCCAGCCGCTCGATGGCATCACGCCATAGCTGGTCTCGCGGGCGATCTTCAGCGTCGCGTCCGCGCCATAGGCACGCAGTTTGGGCATGGGTCATCTCCGGCAGGACTGGGGGACGGGAATGCCGCGCGGGCCATGCGCGCGCGGGACAGGATTATTGTTCCAAATCATGTGCTTGGTGAGTTGATAAGCAGCGCGGACAGAGCGAACAGGATGACACGCCGCGAGTTGCGGACGTGCATCGCAAGGGAGACCAAGCCATGAGCCAGACCACCACCGCCCGCCATGAGGCCCGCGCCGACGGGGGGTGCGCCGACGGGGCCCGCCGCAATCAGCAACAGGCCCTTTCCGCCTTCATCGCCGTCAAGGCCGAGATCGACACGCTGCTGGGCCAGCTGCGGGCGCTGAGCGACGAGCACTTCCATGCCGCGCCCGAGAGCGTGAACTGGGCCCATGTCGGCAGCATCGCCCACGCCCGCAACCAGCTGCGCGAGGTCGCCCGCTTCCTCGGGATCGAAGGCTGAGAGGCAGGGAGACCAAGCCATGCCCCGCTATGTGGTCACAATCGAAAGCCGTCGCCGCAGCCGCGAGCTTGCGGCTTTCAGCGACCATATCGACGCGCGACGTGCGCTGCATGAGGCGCTCGAAGCAGCGTCCGCCTCGTCGCGCCGCACCATCCACGGTCGGGTGACCGACAGCCAGACCGGGGACGTCATCACCCATGGCCGGGCATGGAATGGCTGGGTCGGGTTCATCTGACAGGACAGGGAAGGAACAGCATCATGAAACTCTCCGACACGCAGCTCGTGGTGCTCGCCGCAGCCGCGCAGCGCGAGGATGGCAATCTCCTGCCGCTCCCCGCCAGCCTTTCCGGCGGCCTGCGCGCGCGCAACGCCGCGCGGGTGGTGGAAGCGCTCAAGC
This sequence comes from Parapedomonas caeni, assembly GCF_041060555.1. Taxonomy (NCBI): domain Bacteria; kingdom Pseudomonadati; phylum Pseudomonadota; class Alphaproteobacteria; order Sphingomonadales; family Sphingosinicellaceae; genus Parapedomonas; species Parapedomonas caeni. The sequence continues at coordinate 25,287 of NZ_JBEUDS010000032.1, forward strand.
GTCGCGGGCTGATCGCCGAGACCGTCACCAAGAGCTGGGCCAAGGCGGATCCTGCGTGCAACGCCTTCTGGCGCAACGACGAGGACGGCCGCGCCACCCTGCTCCACATCACCCACGCAGGCCTTGCCGCGATCGGGATCGCGCCGGAACCGGAACCGGATGGCCCGCAGGAGACCAGCGCCGCGCCCGATGCCGCAGCGCCAACGGCGACTGGCTGTCCGCACTGCGATGGTGCGGGCCGCCACCGGCATCAGGCCGGCACCGAGCTGGAGCACACCACCCGCTGCCATGTGTGCGATCCCGAACCGGAGACCGCAACGGTCAACGCCCCGCCTGCCGCTGCGCCGCCGCGCCGCGTTCGCCAAGGCACCAAGCAGGCCGCGCTCATCGCCATGCTCGAGGCGCCCGAAGGCGCCAGCGTGGCCGAGATCAGCGCCGCGCTGGGCTGGCAGCCCCACACCGTGCGCGCCGCGCTCTCCCATGCGCTCCCCCGCCGCCTCGGCCTTGCCGTCTCCTCGCAGAAGGAGGAGGGCCGGGGCCGGGTCTATCGTCTGGCAGCGGCAGGCTGAGCCATGGCCAAGGCCAAGCTGCACGACCGTCTGCTCGCCGCTCTCCTCGCCGCGGGCGAGCGCCGTGTGCCCGAAGCGGCCACGCAGCGCACCACCGTGCCCACCTGCAGCCATCCCAAGGCGCCGCAGGGCTGGCACTACCACGTCGGCCACGCCGGGGCCCTGCGCGTCGGTCCCACCGCCAGCGCCAGCCGCTAGGGCGAGCGAGACGCTCAGGGAGACGCTGCTCGGGATCGTGCGGCTGAAGCAGGTGGACTCCGACGGGCTGACTCGACAAGCCTGACTTGACATGTCAAGCAAGGCTTGACAGGGTGGGTCATGGAGATCGAAAGCATCGTCCACAAGGGCCTTCGCCGTTTTTTCGAGACGGGCGATCCCAAGGGCCTTGTCGGCGATGTCGCGCGGATCCGGCGGATGCTCGCCTTCATCGATGCTGCGGCAAGCTTCGAAGAACTGGCGCTTCCGCCCAATTTCGGGTTGCATCCGCTCAGCGGCGACAAGGCCGGACGCTGGGCCATGAGCGTGACCCGCAACTGGCGGCTGACCTTTGTGAAGCGCGATGCCTACACCATCGCCGAAGTCGATCTGGAGGATTACCACTGATGGCGCTTTCCATGCATCCCTCCTTGGCGGTTCATCCCGGCGAATGGCTGCGGCACGAGGTGCTCACGCCTTACGGGGTGAGCATCAATCGGCTGGCGCGCAGCTTCCATGTCTCGCGCCAGGCGCTGAGCAGCCTGCTCAACGGGCGGGCCGCGCTGTCGGCCGAGATGGCGATCCGCTTCGAGAAGGCCTTCGGTATCCGGGCCGAGACGCTCATGCGCATGCAGACGGCTCACGACATGGCGCGTGCCCGCGCACGGGCCGACGAGATCGTGGTCGAGGACCTGCGCCCCGCGGCCTGATCGCTCATGGACGTTGCCGGGACATTGCCTTATGACGCCGCCGCACCTCCGGTGGTTTCGACCGCTGGGCGCGGGGCCTCTTCGGGAGGCCCCTGCTTTTCGGGCCTCATGACGCGCCCATTCTGCCCAATTGCCTGACCGTCTGCCGCTCAGCCGCCGAGCGGATCGCTGACCAGATATTCGGCGGTCAGCACGATCCTCGCGCTGAGCAGCGGTGCGGCGCCCTCGATGGCCAGCACGCCGATCTCCGGGGCGGAGGGGACGAGCGTCTCGGCCAGCCCGCCGAGCGTCTCGTCTGCCGTGAGCGCGGCGCCGATCGCGCCAAGCAGGGCATCGAGCCCCGCCTCGCCGCCGCCACCGGCAGGCTGGGACATATAGGCCTCGAGCTCGATGCGGTGGCGGTACCATTCGCGCCGCGGGTTCAGCGTCACCTCGGGCTCGCCGGGCTCGCCGTCGCGCAGGATGACGAGCCCCTCTGCCGGCACCTTCTCCGGTAGTGCGGCATTGCGCCGCACCGGCGCTGACAGCCGAGCGCCGAGCTGCGCGGCGAGCGCGGCAAGGATGGCCTCCCGCTTCGACATGGCATCTTCCCGATCGTCGTCAGTTCCAGCGCCGCACGATGCGGTCCTCGAGCCGGGCGATCCAGCGCTCGGCCGCGCCGCCCACATCGAGCCGTTTGCTGAGGCGCACCTGCGGCACCAGCACGAACAGCACCACGCTCACCAGTCCGTGACCGGTGCGCATCGCCGTAGTACTCGCGCGGGCATAGCCGCCGCGCCGGCCGCTGCGCGCGCGCAGGTTCTCGCCGACCAGCAGCGCCGGCCGGCCCGCTCGTCCCGGCACGAAGCGCAGGGGCTGGCCCATGCGCTGCTCCCACAGCCGCGGGGTCAGCCGCCGCCCGCCGGCACGCATCGCCCTGGCCGCCTCGGTCGGAATGGCAAGGAAGGTGGCATGCCGCGCGCGGATCAGCGCGCCCTCGGCATGGCCGCGGATGATCAGCGGCGCCTTCGACCACACCAGCCCCGCCGCCCCGAGGCTCGCCTCGCCCTTGGGCCAGACCTGTCCGCGCCAGGTGCGCGCCAGCCGCGTTCCCAGCCCCGCGCCTGTCACCTGCGCGCGCAGCTCGTCCTTGAGCCCGCCGGTCGCCTCGGCGACGGCGCCGCTCACCGCCTGCTCGGCCGCGGCGACCTCCTCGGCCATGATCTGCCTGAGATCGCCGATGGTGGTAAGCTCAAGCCTCATGGCCCGCGCAGCTCCGCCGTCCAGACGAGGCGCTCGGCATCGCCGAGCGGTTCGCCCTGCACGATCCACGTCTCGCCTGCGACTTCGATCGTGTCGCCGGCAGAAAGCAGCGGCACCTCGGCCATGCGCAGATCGGCAAGCGCGGTCGGCGCGTGCAGGCGGGTCTCGCCCCAGCCAACCACCCGGTCGGGACGGCGCAGCACCACCCGCACCGGCACAGGCGCACCGCTGCCGCCCGCCCGCCAGAGGCCATCGCGCGCAAGGTTGGGATCGGCGAAGAGATCGTCGATGGCCTCCGCGAAGGGGCTCATGCTCAGTTGCTCGAGAAGATGCGCACCGCGAGCCGCGGGCGCTTGTTGACAGGCAGGATCGACGCCTCGGTCTTGACCTCGATCGCACTGCCATCGGGCCGGGCGATCTGCCGCGCGTAGATGGGCAAGCCGACCGTATTCACGGTCTCGATCAGGTTGGCAGGCGCACCGTAGGTGACGAAAGTGTCGAGCGTGCCAAGCGGGAAGGCGATGCCTTCGCCGGAGGGGATCAGCGTTTCCGTTGCGCCGGTCGAGAGGGTGACGGTGGCATTGTACTCCTCGAACACGATCCCGGCGAAGGGGAAGCGCCGGCGCGTGTCCTCGCGCAGCGGCTGCGCCCCGGTCGAGGAATAGTACTTGTAGGCCTCCTCGACCTTGGCGTGACCGATCAGCCTGTCGAAGAACTCAGGACTGACGAGCGCGAGCACACCGGTCATGGTCTCGCCCTTGAGCTCGGTCTCGATCTTCCTGAGCACGTCGCGCACCTTGCCCTGGACCTGGGTGCCGGCGGTGCCGAGCAGGAAGTCCGTCTCCTGCTGCGCCAGCCCGAACTCGGTGAAGTAGTTGTAGAGCGTGGTGCCGGCGCCATCCCTGACGATGCCGCGCAGCGCGTTGACCTCCATGTACTCGCGCGTCTGGGCGTGCTTGACCCGCATGCGGGTGAGCTTGCGCTCCATGAGGGTGGCGAGCGGATCGGCGGCGTCGGCGACGCCGAAACCGCGCACGCCCTGGATATCCTGCGGCGTGATCACGTCGTCGTGCGGGATCCAGGGCACCGTGAAGGAGCGCATGGAGCGCGTGTCGCGATTGGCGACGGTGGCGGGACCGCCCAGCGGCACGGTGGGCAGGAGGTTGAGCACGCCCTCGGCCTGCTCGATGACGACGGAGCGCTGGGTGATGCCATCGAAGCGGAACAGGCCCATCTGCCCGAGCCGGGTGTAGACATTGGGCAGGATGTTGATGGCCTGGGTCATCTCGGCGAGCGAGTAGCCGCCCGCGTCGAACGGGTTGATCATGGCGACCATGGGGTCGGGTCTCCTTGGGATTGAACGGGCATGAAAAAGGCCCCGAAGGCGGACGCCTCGGAGCCGGTCAGAGAGTCAGAGGGGAAACGTGAAGATCAGGCGGTGTCGCGCGGCACGATGCCCGCAGAACTCAGTTCGGCGTGTTTGGCGGCCGCCTTGGCCGCGTCATCGACGGAGGCGTCGAAGACGAGCGCCGCCCTGGAAACGATCGCGGGCCCGCGGGCGATGACGAGGCCGGTCCTGTCACCGGCCGTGGCGTCGACCGCCTCGGTCAGAACGGCGCTTGCGACTTCCGCGCCCTCGTCACCGACAACCTGGGCCGCCGGCGCAAGTCGGTACTTGCCTGAGGCGGTGATCCGCCCGAGCACGGAACCGAGTGCATAGCTCGTTCCGGCCTTGAGCGTGACGGTCTCGCGGCAGTAGCTCGCGTTGAGCTCGTATTTGAGCAGGTCGCCGAGGGTCGGCGACATGGTGAGAACGGTCATGATGATCCTCCTTGTCGTCAGCTGCGGTTGGCCGAGGCGCGCTCACGCGCACGACGCACAATGGGGCTTTCGCCGCCGTTCGAGGCCGGCGAGCCGGCCGGTGACGGCCCCACGGCGACCACAGAGCTCGCCTCGGCGCGTGCCGCGAGGGCATCGAGGATGGAGCTTCGCAGCGCGTGCGGCGCCACCCCTTTCGCCATGGCGTCGGCGGCGTCGATGGCGACCCCCAGCCGGGCGCCTTGGGCGGCGATGGCGGCGATCTCCGCATATTCGGCGCGCAGCCGCTCGGCCGTTTGATCCGTCTGCGCCTCCGTCGCCTCCGGCGGCGCGGCGGGCGCCGCTGGTTGCGGCGTTCCGAGAGTTTCCGGATCGGAC
>NZ_JBEUDS010000033.1:0-24198 GCF_041060555.1 Parapedomonas caeni
TGCAAACTCCACCATAACGATGAACCCGGTGGCCACCAGCGACGCCGCATTCCGGGGTGGGGCATGCCCCACCCCGGAATACACCATCGCCTACACCGGAAATTACACCACGAGCGCGGACGCTAACGAACGGCTGTTCGCCGCCTACTTCACCGAAGGCCGCGATGTCGGCAACGCCGAGACTCTGGCCGCGCTGGCCGGCGATGTCGGGCTGGACCCGACGCTGGTGGCCGCATTGCTGGCGGGGGAGGCCGACCGCGCGCTGATCCATGCGGAAGTGGAGGAGGCACACCGGCTCGGCGTCAATGGCGTGCCCACCTTCATCATTGACGGCAAATGGTCGGTGACCGGCGCCCAGCCACCGGAGATCTGGCAGCGCGTCTTCGACAAGCTGGTGGACGCCAAGTCGGGCGTCACCCCGGCCGCCTGAGGGCTTGCACCGGCCGCAGCCGTCGTTGTTCAGCCGTCCTGCTGGGTCGCCACCTTGGCCAGCCCCTTGGCCAGCGCCAGCGCACCCGTCAGGCGTTCCGGCACGCCGTCCCAGGCGCGCGCCACCACCAGCTTGTGGTCCGGCCGCAGCTTGGCGGTGCCCTTGAGCTTGCCGAGATAGCCCACCAGACCGAGCGGGTTGGCGAACTGGTCGTTGCGGAAACTGACAATGGCGCCGCGCGGGCCGGCATCCATCTTGGCAATGCCCGCAGCGCGGCAATGAATTTTGATTTCAACGACATGCAGGAGGTTTTTCAATTCCTCCGGCAGCTTGCCAAAGCGGTCGATCAGTTCGGCGGCCAGGGCATCGATCTCAGGTCGCGAGGCCAGCTCGCCGATACGCCGATACAGCCCCATGCGCAGGCCGAGGTCGGGGACATAATCCTCGGGGATGAGGATGGAGGCGCCGACCGTGATCTGCGGCGAATATTCCTCCTCCTCGGCCCGCACTCCGGCGGCGGCGGCGCGGGCGGCGAGGATCGCGTCCTCCAGCATCGACTGGTAGAGCTCGAACCCGATCTCGCGGATATGGCCGGATTGCTCGTCGCCCAGCAGGTTGCCGGCGCCGCGGATGTCGAGGTCGTGGCTGGCGAGCTGGAAGCCGGCGCCCAGGCCGTCGAGACTGGACAGCACGTGCAGGCGCTTCTCGGCCGCCGGGGTGATGGCGCTGCCGGCCTCGGTGGTCATGTAGGCATAGGCCCGGATCTTCGAACGGCCGACCCGGCCACGCAGCTGGTAGAGCTGGGCCAGGCCGAACATGTCGGCGCGGTGGATGATCAGCGTGTTGGCGCTGGGGATGTCGAGCCCGGACTCGACGATGGTGGTCGACAGCAGCACGTCATACTGGCGGTCATAGAAGGCGGTCATCCGCTCCTCGATGTCCGACGGCGCCATCTGGCCGTGGGCGGTGATGACCTTCACCTCCGGCACCTGCTCGCGCAGATAGGCCTCGATGTCGGCAAGGTCGGCGATGCGCGGCACCACCAGGAAGCTCTGGCCGCCGCGGTAATGCTCGCGCAGCAGCGCCTCGCGCACCACCACGTCGTCCCACGGCGCCACATAGGTGCGCACCGCCAGCCGGTCGACCGGCGGGGTGGCGATCAGCGACAGGTCGCGCAGGCCGGTCATCGCCATCTGCAGCGTGCGCGGGATCGGCGTGGCGGTGAGCGTCAGCACATGCACGTCGGCGCGCAGCTGCTTCAGGCGTTCCTTGTGGGTGACGCCGAAATGCTGCTCCTCATCGACGATCACCAGCCCCAGCCGCTTGAACGTCAGCCCCTTGGCGAGCAGCGCGTGGGTGCCGATGACGACATCGACGGTGCCGTCCGCCAGCCCCTGCTTGACCTGGTTGGCCTCTTTCGTGCCGACCAGCCGCGACAGCCGGCCAACCTGCAGCGGAAAGCCGGCGAAGCGGGCCGCGAAGGTGGCGGCGTGCTGGCGGGCGAGCAGGGTGGTGGGGCAGATTACCGCCACCTGATGGCCGGCCATGGCGGCGACGAAGGCCGCCCGCAGCGCCACCTCGGTCTTGCCGAAGCCAACGTCACCGCACACCAGCCGGTCCATCGGCTTGCCGGCCTCCAGATCGCCCAGCACATCGGCGACGGCGTTGGTCTGGTCCTCGGTCTCGACATAGGGGAAGCGCGAGCAGAATTCGGCATAGGCGCCGCTTTCCGGGGCGATCACCGGCGCCTCCTTGAGCGCGCGGGCGGCGGCCACCTTGAGCAGCTCGCCGGCGATCTCGCGGATACGCTCCTTGAGCCTGGCCTTGCGCGCCTGCCAGGCGACGCCGCCCAGCTTGTCGAGAATGACGCCCTCGCTCTCCGAGCCGTAGCGGGTGAGCACGTCGATGTTCTCGACCGGTACGTAGAGCTTGTCGTCGCCGGCGTAGGTCAGCGCCACGCAGTCATGCGGCGCGCCGCCGACCGCGATGGTCATCAGCCCCATGTAGCGGCCGATGCCGTGGTCGGCATGGACCACCAGGTCGCCGACGTTGAGCGCGTTCAGCTCCGACAGGAAGGCGTCGGCCTTGCGCGCCCGCCGCCGCTTGCGCACCAGCCGGTCGCCCAGCACGTCCTGCTCGGTGAGCACCGCCACGTCGGCGGTGGAGAAGCCGTGATCGAGGCCCAGCACCGCCACCGCGACGCCCTGTGCGCCAATGCCCAGTGCCTGCTGCCAGGTTTCCGCCTGCTCGACGCCGGCGAGCCCGTGGTCGACCAGCAGGCCGGCCAGCCGCTCGCTGGCGCCGGCGGAGTAGGTCGCCAGCACCACCCGCTTGCCGCTGGCGCGCAGGGTGTCGATGTGGCCCTTGACCAGATTATAGACCTCGGCCGGCTGGGTCTGGCGTTCGGGGGCGAAATCACGGGCCGGCGCCGCGCCAAGGTCGATCACCTGCGGCGCCGGCGGCACCGGGAAGGGCGTGGTGGTATGGGCGCGCACACCCGCCAGCGCCTCGCGCCACTGTGCTTCGCCAAGATAGAGCTGGCCGGGTTTGAGCGGATGATAGCTGCCCTTGTCGGCCTTCAGCGCGGCGCGGCGGGCATCGTAATAGTCGGCGATGGCCTCATAGCGCGCCGTGGTCACCGACTCGACATGGGCATCCAGCACCACCACGTCGCCGGCGTCGAGATAGTCGAACAGGGTGGCAAGCTTGTCCTCGAACAGCGGCAACCAGTGCTCCATGCCGGACAGCCGCCGCCGTTCGCTGACCGCGGCATACAGCGGATCGTGGCCGAACACCGCCCCGAAGGCGTCGACATAGCCCTGGCGGAAGCGCCGGACATTGTCGTCGTCGAGCAGCACCTCGGAGACCGGCAGCAGGGTGAAGCCGTCGACCTTTTCGACGGTGCGCTGGTCGGCGGGCTCGAAGCGGCGGATGGAATCGATCTCGTCGCCGAAGAAGTCGAGCCGCAGCGGCAACGGGCTGCCGGCGGGGAACACGTCGACGATGCCGCCGCGCACGGCAAACTCGCCCGGCTCGACCACGGTGTCGGCGCGGATGTAGCCGGCGCCGGCCAGCAGGGCGGTCAGCGCCTCGCGGTCGAGCGCCTCGCCGACCCGGATCTGGCGGACCAGCGCGCGGACCCGCTGGGGCGTGAGCATCCGCTGCAAGGCGGCGTGGACCGTCGTCACCAGCAGCTGCGGCGCATCGCGGCGGGGGCGCGCCAGATGGGCGAGCGCCACCAGCCGGTCGGAGACCACCCGGGTCGCGGGTGAGGCCCGGTCGTAGGGCAGGCAGTCCCAGGCCGGCAGCGACACCACGTCGAGATCGGGGGCGAAGTAGGGAGCCGTCTCGGCGATGACGGCGGCGGCGGCATCGTCGCGGGCGATGTACACCACCCGGCCACGCACGCCGGCGGCGCGCGCCAGATCCGCGAGGAACCACGGCAGGTAGCCCTCGATGGCGCCGGCCAGCGTCAGGCTGGCATCGGCCTCGATAATGGTCCGCGGGTCGAACAAGGTCAGGCCATCAGCGGGGAATCGGCAGGTAGTCGAGCTTGCGCATGGCGTCCATCAGCGGCCCTTCATAGACCGCCGGCGGCGCGCTGCGGCCGACGATCCAGCTCATGATCTCGACGTCATTCTCTTCCAGAAACGCCTCGAACCAGGCGACATCGGCCTCGCTCATCGTGTCCAGCGCCTTGTCGACGAAGCTGCCGATCATGATATCGGCCTCCTTGGTGCCGCGATGCCAGGCACGAAAGCGCAAACGACGCTTGCGGGGTTCCAGTTCCGCCATGACTCTCTTCATTCCTCGGGTGGAGCGGGCGCGCACCATAGGCTAACGTGCCGGCCGATTGAAGCTTCGAGTGACAATGCGGCCCGATATTCTCTTTCCCCTGTTCACACCGGTGACCGCGCTCAAGGGCGTCGGCGCGGCGCTGGAGAAGCAGTTGCACCGGCTCGGCCTCGACCGGGTGGTCGATCTGCTGTTCCATCTGCCCACCGGCGTCATCGAGCGGCCGCGCTGGGATGGCGTGGCGGAAGCCGGCATCGACGCCACCGGCACGCTGGCGGTGACGGTGCATGAGTATGCCCGCGGCGGTCCGCGCAGCCCGCTGCGGGTGGCCTGCGAGGACGCCCAGGGCGAACCGCTGACGCTGGTGTTCTTCTCCGACCCCGGCAACACCGTGGCCAAACGGCTGCCGGTGGGCAGTACGCGGCTGGTCTCCGGCAAACTGGAGCGCTTCGGCGCCGGCGTGCAGATCGTACATCCGGACTATGTGGTGAGTCCCGGCGAGGCCAGTCTGATCCCGGCGGTGGAGACCGTCTACCCGCTCACCGAAGGCGTCAGTAACCGGCGGATGCGCGGCCTGGTGCAGCTGGCGGTCGGCCGGGCGCCGACCCTGCCGGAGTGGATCGACACCGGCCTGCTGCACCGGCGTCACTGGCCGGTGTGGCGACAGGCGCTGGAGCTGGTGCACAGCGGCGAGGAGGCCCACGAGGGCCGTGCCCGGCTGGCGTATGACGAGCTGCTGGCCAACCAGCTGGCGCTGGCGCTGATCCGCGGGCGCACCCGCAAGCGCCGCACGGCACCCCTGACAAGCGACGGCGCATTGCTGGCGACCGTGCTGGCGGCGCTGCCGTTCCAGCCGACCGGCGCGCAGATGCGGGCGATCGCCGAGATCGACAACGATCTGGCCCAGAGCGAGCCGATGCTGCGGCTGCTGCAGGGCGATGTCGGGTCGGGCAAGACGCTGGTGGCCCTGGCGGCGATGCTGACGGCGGTCGAGGCCGGTACCCAGGCGGCGATGCTGGCGCCTACCGAACTGCTGGCCCGGCAGCACTTCGCCAGCCTGTCGGCGATGCTGGCGCCGACCTCGGTGCGCATCGCCCTGCTGACCGGCCGGGAGAAAGGCCGCGTGCGCGAGGCGATCCTTGAGGAGCTGGCGACCGGCGACATCGACATTCTGGTCGGCACCCACGCCATCTATCAGGAGAGCGTCGCCTATCGCGACCTGGCGCTGGTGGTGATCGACGAGCAGCATCGTTTCGGCGTGCATCAGCGGCTGATGCTGTCGGAGAAAGCCTCGCGGCCGGCCCACATGCTGGTGACCACGGCAACGCCGATCCCGCGCACGCTGACGCTGACCGTCTATGGCGAGATGGACATCTCCAAGCTCGACGAACGGCCACCGGGACGCCAGCCCATCGACACCCGCGTCGTTTCGCTCGACCGGCTGGAGGATGTCCATGACGGCCTCGGTCGCGCCATCGCCGCCGGTGCCCAGGCCTACTGGGTGTGTCCGCTGGTGGAGGAGTCGGAGAAGATCGACCTTGCCGCGGCGGAGGATCGTGCCGCCGATCTCAAGGCCCGCTTCGGCGAGGATGTGGTGGGGGTCGTCCATGGCCGCATGAAGGGGGCCGAGAAGGATGCCGTCATGGCCGCCTTTCAGGCCGGCACGCTGAAGGTGCTGGTGGCGACCACCGTCATCGAGGTCGGCGTCGATGTGCCCAACGCCTCGCTGATGATCATCGAGCAGGCGGAGCGTTTCGGCCTGGCCCAGCTGCACCAGCTGCGTGGCCGGGTCGGGCGCGGCAGCGCCAAGTCCACTTGCCTGCTGCTGCGCGCCCAGCATGTCGGTGAGACGGCGCGGGCGCGGCTGGCCATGCTGCGCGATACCGACGACGGCTTCCGCATCGCCGAGGAGGATTTGCGGCTGCGCGGCGCCGGCGAACTGCTGGGGGTGCGCCAGTCGGGCTTTCCCGACTTCAAGCTCGCCGATCCGGTGCTGCACGCCGACCTGCTGGAGATCGCCCGCGACGACGCCCGGCTGCTGGTGCAGCGCGACCCGGAACTGGCCAGTCCGCGCGGCCAGGCGGCCCGCGTGCTGCTCTATCTGATGGAGCGTGACGCGGCGGTGCCGTTGTTGCGCTCAGGCTGATCAGGCGGGCTGATCAGGCGGGCTGAGGCGACGCTTTCAGCTGGCGCGCTTGCCGGGTTTGGCCGCCGGCACCGGCTGGCCGGCGATGCCGGCGGACACGACAAGGCGCACCGCCTCGTCGACGTCCATCTTCAGCGGCTTCAGCTTGCTCCGCGGCTGAAACAGCAGGTAGCCGGCATAGAGGTTGGGCGCGGTGGGCAGATAGACGCTCACCACATCCTCGCCGCCAGCGGCCCGGGCGATGTCGGCCGGCGCGGGCGCCGTGACGAAGCCGATCACCCACAGGCCGGGGCTGGGATACTCCACCAGCACCACCTCGCGAAACGACATGCCGCCAGGGCCGATGACGGTCTCGAACACCTGCTTCACCGGCTTGTAGATGGCGCGGATCACCGGGGTGCGGTTGAGCAGGATCTCCCAGCCGGCCAGCAGCCAGCGGCCGATGACGTTGGCGGTGATGGCGCCCAGCAGGGTCAGGCCGACGACGACGATCAGCAGGCCGATGCCGGGCAGGGCTAGCTTGCGGATTTCCGGTGGCAGCAGCGGCGTCACCTGCTCGTCGATGGCGCCGACGATGGTGCTGACCAGATAGCCGGTGATCAGCACCGGGGCGGCCACGACAATGCCGGTGAGGAACCAGTTGCGCAGGTGCTGGCGCAAGGTGGTGCGGGGCTCGTCGGTCTCGGGCTGGTCTGCGGGCTGGCTCATGCCCGTCAGATAAGCGACTTTTCGTAAATCCGATAGGTCTTGTAGATATAGCAGCCGATCGCCTCGAGGATGTTGCGCATCGGCAGGTTGTCCTCGAGAATCCAGCTCAGCTCGCCCTGGTTGGCATAAACGCCCACCGTCGCCCGGCGGATGTGCTCGATCAGCATGAACACCATCATGGCGCCATGGCGGCTCGACTGCATGTTCCGGCGCAGGCCCATCAGCGGCACCCGCACCCGGCGCGTCACCGGATGACGCAGCCGCCACAGCAGCTTGGCCCAGCCGAACGGCAGCAACTTGCCGTCGAGATCGGCCTGCAGCTCGTTGACGTCCGGCAGGGTGATCATGAAGGCCACCGGCTCGCCGTCATATTCGCAGATGCGCACCAGCTCCGGCTTGACGATCGGCTTGAGCTTCTTGGCGGCGTAGGCGATTTCGTCCGGGGTGAGCGGAATATAGCCCCAGTTGTCCGACCAGGCGTCGTTGAGGATCTCCAGGATCAGCGTCACTTCCTGGGTGTAGCGCTTGGGGTCGGCCATGCGCATGCGGATGCGCGGGTTGTTGTCCCCCAGCTGCACGATCTTGCGGATGCGCTCGGGGAACTCCTTGGTGATGTCCAGCAGGTAGGCGTAGAGGTCCTTGGTCTTGGTGTAGCCGTTGCCTTCGATCTGCGCGCCGTAATAGGGCAGGTGGTGGCCCATCATCAGGCACGGCGGATCGGTGAAACCGTCCACCAGCAGGCCCGGCTCGTCCCAGATCGACAGGCTGAACGGCCCCATCGACGTCGTCATGCCGTTGTCGCGCAACCACTGCTCGGCGGCGGCGAACAGCAGCGGCGGCACGGCGGGATCGTCGATGCTCTCGAACATGCCCCACTGGCCAAGCCCCGGCGCCATGTGCTGCTGCACCAGCGTGTCGACCTGTGCCGAAATCCGCCCCACCGGCACGCCATCGCGCAGCGCCAGCCAGTAGGCGGCCTTGGCGTGGCCGAAATAGGGGTTGGAGCGGGTGTTGAGCAGCCCCTTGACCTCCGAAAGCAGCGGCGGCACCCACGCCGGATCGCGGGCGTAGAGCGTCCACGGCAGACGGATGAAGGTGTCGAGGTCGGCTGGCGAGCCGACCTGGCGGATTTCGAGGCGCGACGCGGCTGTCTGGGACATCAGGCGGCGTTGTTCAGATCGTCGTTGGCCGCCGCTTTGCGCTTGTCGCGCGGGGTGCCCATGTGGACCTGACCGCCGGACAGCTGCGCCACCCACGGGAAGCGCTGGGCCTGCACCGGCGTGTAGCCGAGGTTGAACACCGTCTCGCTCTTCACCGGCCGTTCGCCGCGTTCGTAGAAGGTGCCGAACAGCCGGTCCCAGAAGAAGTTGGTGATGCCGAAATTGCCATCCTCATCCTGGAAGTGATGCTCCATGTGCCGCTGCTTGATGATCTGCAGGTAGCGGTTCTTCGGCTTGTAACTGAGGTGCTGGATGCAGTGGCAGAACTCGTAGACGCAGGTCATCAGCAGACCGGCGCAGATAGCGGTGAGCGCGCCGCCCAGACCGTCGATCGCCCAGCCGATCGGGCCGGTGGCCAGCACGATGGTCGGCAGCGTGGTGTACAGCGCGCCGAACAGGATTTCGAGGTGATGCGGATCCTGGTGGTGATCGTAGTGGATGCGCTTCCACACCCAGGCGGTCAGCGGCGACTTGTACATCCACTGGCTGTGCAGCACGTAGCGGTGCAGCAGATACCAGATCAGCGGGTAGGCAAACACCGAGAAGCCGGCGGCGATGGCGGCTTTCCACCACGCCGTAACATTCTGGGTGGCGTAATAACCAGTCACGGCCGCCAGCACCAGATACGCCTGGATGGCGTAATACTGGAAGTACGCGACCACCAGTTGGCCCAGCGTCATCTTGTTCAGATAGTGCGTCTTGTTCCACATGCCGAGCTTCAGCATTGCGGGGACTCCTCGGTTACCATGGGACTAGCCTCTCGCGCATCACTATGGCGGATTTTTGGCCGCGCCATTGACCCAGGTCAGGGACGCTCGCTCACACTTTAAGTCGCAGCCAGCGGCCAAAGCGCCCCAGCGAGCCACGGTCGCCAGGCCCGAGACCGAAACGCAGGGAAATCCAGAAGGCGACAAAAAAGGTCGCGAAGGCGGCGAGGGCGCCGACGGGCGCGGATTTCATCTGACCCGCGGTATCGGCCGCGAAGATCAGCAACGTCGACCCCAGACCCACCAGCACGGTGCGCCCGAAGGGCGGGCGGAACGGGTGCAGACGGTGCGCCTGATAGAGCTGGATCAACGCCAGGATGGCGACCAGGTTGATCGAGATGGCGACACTTATCGCCATGCCCATGGCACCCAGTCGCGGCGTCAGCACCAGCGCCAGCGGGATCCAGCTCAGCACGCCAATGGCACTGTTCAACAACGTCAGCCGCCGCTTGCCGATGACCAGCAGGATGGCGCCGCCGGGGCCGACCAGTGCCTCAAGGCTGCGACCGATGGTGAGTACCACCAGCAGGCCGAAGGCGGCTCGGGCCTCCGGCGCGAACAGAAACAGGATTTCCTCGCCGACACAGATCAGACCAGCGGTAAGGGGCAGGATGCCCGCGGCGGCCAGCCGGGTGGCAAAGCCGTAAAGCGGCTGGATCGCCGCCGTGTCGACCGCTGCGCTCTGGGCCGAGGCGAGCGGCGCCATGACGTAGCCGAAGCTCAGCTTCACCATCTGCATGGTGCTGGCGACCTTGCGGGCAATGCCGTAGAGCGCCGAGGCCGTCGCGCCCTGGACGCCCGGCAGCATGATGTTGAGCAATACCGGCGGCAGGTCGGAATAGATGCGATTGAGCAGGTTCGCCGGCAATGCCGCGCTGCCCAGCCCGACCAGATCGGCCCAGGTCCGGCGCGGAATAGGCACGCGGATCATCCGGCGAAGGTCATAATAGCGCCCGAGCAGGCGCACCGACATGGCACAGATCAGCAGCAACGAGGCCAGATGGGCGGCCACCAGACCGAGGCTGCGCATGCCAATGGCGAAGCACAGCAGGGCGGCCGTCAACCGGCTGGCCTGTTCGTAGAACACCTTGAGCCGGATCTCCGGGCCGAAGGCACGGCGGGCCCGCAGGGCCGAGCCCGAGACCTCCAGAAACGTCCACAGCGGCAATGCCCAGCAGAACAGACCGATGGCCAGCGCGAGCGTCGGCTCGTCGCGTGGCGCCGCGTTCACCAGTCTGGCAAGATAGGGCGCCATGAAAGAACCCAGGATCGCCAGGGGTACGGTGGTGGCCTGGGTCAGCAGCAACGCGGCCTTGACGGCGATCAGCGCCTCGTCATCGCTGCGCGCCTGCGGCACGACCCGTTGCAGCACCGTGGTCATGGCGAGGTCGCAGATATTGGCGAGGATATTCACCACCGACCACAGGACGGTGTAGACGCCGTAGGTCGCCACCGAGAACAGCCACGTGTAGGCGGGCTGACTGACAATCTCGATGATGGCGCCAAAGCGGGCGAGCAGGGCGGTGGCGGCGCTTTTCGCCACCTCGCCCTCGGTGACCGGCTGAGGACCGTCAAATGCCGCCTTGTCGGGAGTAGCGCCGCTCATTCCTCGGTCCGGAACAAGACGCTCTCACCGACACAGAAGAACAGCAGCGGCGCCGACCATGCGGCCATCAACGGGGGCACGGTGCCGAACTGACCCATCGCCATCATGAAATTGTCGGCGACGAAATAAGCGAATCCCAGCGCCATGCCGATGACGATGCGCACGAACAGCTTGCCCGACCGCACGACGCCAAAAGCGGCGATGGCCCCCAGGACAGGCATCAGCAGCGAGGACAGCGGCCCGGATATCTTGTGCTGGAGCGCGGCTTGCAGACTCTCGGTCGGATGCCCGCCAGCCTTCAGCTCGCGTATGGCCCGGGCCAGCCGGGGGTAGGAAACCCCGTTGGGGTCAACCGCCGCCGCCAGAAAGCGCTCGCTCTCCAGTTCGGTTCGCCATGGCATCGACGCCACGGTATCGCTCAACCGGCCATCGACGTCGTAGGTCCGCACGCCGTAGAGCGTCCACGACTTGCCGGCCAGCTCGGCGCGATCGGCCCTGATGATGCGGCGCAGATTGGGGTCGCTGCCGCGTTCGAAGATCTGCAGGCCTGGCAGAATCAGCCGCCCCCGATCGACCACTGCCCGGTCGGCGCGCACGATGGAGGCGCCATCAGTGACCCAGATGTCGCGCGTGCCGCTGTCCGCCGGCGGCAGGACGCGGGCGTATTCGGCGCGTTCCCAGGCACTGAGCCGGGCCGTCGAGGGCGCCACCACCGCTTCATTGAAAAAGAAGTGCGCGACCGAGATGGCCAAACCCGTCAGCAGCAGGGGCGCCAGCACCTGATGAGCGGAAATGGCGGCTGCCCGCATGATGACGACCTCGCTGTTCTGGTTCAGCGTCGCGAGGGTCACCAGTGTCGCCAACAGGACCGAGAAGGGCAGGAATTGTGACAGCAGTTGTGGCAGCCGCCAGCCCAGATAGCGCAGGATTTCAGGATAGCCGCTACCGTCGGGCGCCAGGATCTTGTCGGATTCGGAGAGCAGGTCGAGCGTCTGCAACACCATCACCAGACCGAAGATGAAGGCCAGCACGCGCACGGCGAACATCTGCGCGATGTAGCGGGTCAGGGTGGGGGATGGGAACATGCGCATCGGGCGTCACCTATCCTGCCGCCAGCCAGTCACGGCCGCGTTTGGGTATGAGCTTGAGCGCGATCTTCGCCATCCGGCCCCCCAGACGGATAAGGTAGCCGATCGGCGGATCACCAACCCGATGACCGACCAGGTAGAACAGCCAGAGGCTGCTGACCACGAACACCGAGAAGGTTCCCCACTGCAGCAGCGCGGCGTCGGCGACGCCATCGGCACCCAGACGCTCACAGAACTCGGAGACTTCGTTGTAGACCACCAGCGAGACCACACCGGCAAAGACACCCAGCGCCGACGACTGGCGCTTGGGCGGTATGGCCAGCGCCATGCCAAGGAAGGGGATGACGAACAATACCGCCACCTGGATCATCCGGCGGTGGAAATTCGACCACGCCTGCGACCGCGCGGCCGCGTCCTGGCCGGTGTCTTGGCGCAGCGCCAGCAACTCCGGCATCGTCAGTTCAAGCTCCCGGCCTCCGCGTGCGCGAAATATCTCCATGCGCGGCAGATCGACGGGCAGGTCATGCTGCTCGAACCGAAGCAGGCGCGGCTGCTCCTGTTTTGGCGACTGGTGAACCAGTATGCCGTTGTACAGCCGGAACAGGATCACATCCGGATCGTCGGTGGCCAGAAAGGTGCCGCGATCGGCGGAGACCGCCAGCGTGGCGCCGTCCTCGCTGGTGGCATGGGCGAAGATGCCCATCAGGTCGCGGCCGCTGTTCTGCGATTGTTCGATCCGCAGGGTCAGTCGCTTGCCCAGGTGCGCGAACTCGCCGACCTTGATGCTGGCACCCAGCGCACCCGAGCGCAGTTCGAAGCGCAGCCCTTCATAGGCATAGCGGCTGTACGGCTGGATGAAGCCGACGATCCACAAGGTGATCAGCGCCAGCCCCACCGAATAGAGCAGCGGCACCCGCAGCAGACGCAGGTGCGAGATGCC
Organism: Parapedomonas caeni; assembly: GCF_041060555.1. NCBI lineage: Bacteria > Pseudomonadati > Pseudomonadota > Alphaproteobacteria > Sphingomonadales > Sphingosinicellaceae > Parapedomonas > Parapedomonas caeni. The sequence goes on from NZ_JBEUDS010000033.1 coordinate 12,701, forward strand.
GGCCGATGCGATGGCATCGAACTCACTGCTGGTCGCCAGCTTGCGGAAGGTCAGCACGATGCCCAGCATCAGCCCGATGGGGATGCCCAGACTGAGGTACTGCGGGATCAGGTTGCCCAGCATCTGCCAGACGACTGTCACCGGGCCGCCTTCATTCATGACAAAATCAAACAACTTCAGCATCTTGTCCAGCAACAGCAGCATTGCGGAGACAAGCAGGGTCGCGACCAGCGGCGTGAAGATGAGGCGGGCGATATAACGGTCGATTTGATTAATCATCGCGGTGTTGTCGCCGGTTGGTCAAACTTTGGCCGCGAACGACCCCCACACAGACTGAAGTGGGCTGGGTATAGCCCGGCTGTGGAACAAGGTCACATGAAAAATCGAGCCCTCCGGTCATGGTGTCTCGGCCTGTCGCTCCCGGCGCTGGCCATGCCCGGCGCCGCCGTGGCGACACCAGTACTGGGCGAACACGCCGCGGCGTGCGCGACGGGTACTCAGGCGCCAGCCGCGCTGGTGACGGTGACCGGTTTCAAGGACCGCAAGGGCAAGGTCCGCATCCAGGTCTACAGTGACCATCCCGACGAGTTTCTGGCGAAGGGGCACAAGCTCATGCGGGTCGACGTGCCGACGACGCCGGCCGGCGACATGACCATCTGCGTGCCGCTGCCGGGCAAACTGCCGCGCTACTCGCTGGTCGTGCTGCACGACCGCGACAATGACGGCCGCATGGACGGCACGTCCGACGGTTTCGCCTTCTCCAACAATCCCAAGCTGGGCTGGTCCAAGCCTCACGTCGATCGGGTGGCGTTCAACGCCCCGCAGGGTGTGGCCAGCATGCGCATCACCCTCAATTATCTTCAGGGCCTCAGCATCCGGCCCATCAAGTCCGCGGAGTAAACGATGTCGCTTGTCGCGCTGCTGTCCAACCCCCTGTCCACCGGCAACAAGGATCTGCTGCCCAAGGTCCGGGACTATGTGGCCTCGCATGGCAACATCTTTCATGTCGAACTGCATGACGTCGGCGAGATTCCCGCCGCCTTGCAGATGATCGCCCGGGCCAAGCCGGCGGTGCTGGTCATCAATGGTGGCGACGGCACCGTGCAGGCGACGCTGACCGAACTCTATTACGGCCGGCCGTTTGGCGACAATCCGCCGCCGGTCGCGGTGCTGCCCAACGGCAAGACCAACCTGATCGCCAATGACCTGGGCGCCAACGGCGACCCGTTCAAGGCGATGGATCGCATTCTTGATATCGCACGCGGCGATGTCGACCGCCATGTCGTCACCAGGCCGCTGATCGCGTTGTCGGACGGACGCCGCAACAAGCCGGTACTGGGCATGTTCCTGGGCGCCGCCGGCCTGCTCAACGCCCTGATGTTCTGCCGCAACAAGATCTACCCGCTGGGCCTGCCCAACGCGGTATCGCATGTGCTGGCGACCATTGCCGTGCTGTTCGGCATGGTGATCGGGGGGCAGTCTCGCCTGTCGCCGTTCCGGGCCGAACCGATGCGGATCACCGTACGTGGCGCCGGCGCCATCGAAGGCCGTTTCTTCGTGCTGCTGGTCACCACCCTTGAGCGGTTGTTGCTGGGCGTCCGCTCCAGCGCGTCGCCGGGGGCAGGCGCGCTCAGCATGACCTGTATCGAGCCCCGCCGCCGTTCCATCTGGCGCGCCGCGATCGCCCTGCTGACCGGGCGCTTCAACGAGTTGTCGGCGCCGGGCGTGCACCTGCGACGCGGTGACGAGATCCGCATTGAGGGCCGTCAGCCGGCAGTGCTGATGGACGGCGAGATATTCCAGGCTGCCCCGGGGCGGCCGATCCTGCTGACGCCGACCGCGCCCCAGTCCTTCCTGTCGTTGGCGATGTGAGCGCCGAACTGCGGACCCTCGTCGCCGAGACCCTCGCCGGCGAGGCATCACCCGTCGTGCGTACCTTCGCCGCCCGGCTCGCTGCCCGCTATGGCGAGGCCGCCCGGGGGGTGTTGTTCTACGGCTCGTCGCTGCGTACTGGCGACCTCACCGGCACACTGCTGGACTTCTACCTGCTGGTCGACGACTACACCCACGCCTATGGCGGGCGCTGGCTGGCGGTGGCCAACCGGCTGCTGCCGCCCAACGTGTTTTATGCCGAGGAAGAGATCGACGGCGTCCGCTATCGCGCCAAATACGCCGTGCTGACGCTGCGGCAGTTTCATGCGCTGGCCGGTCGCGGAACATTCAACGTCTCGATCTGGGCCCGCTTTGCTCAGCCGTCGCTACTGGTATGGCACGCACCAGCGCAAGAGACGCCGGTGGCCGCGGCCGTGGCGCTGGCGCCGGAGACGTTGCTGACGGCGGCCTTGCCGCTGCTACCGGCCGCCACCGACTGCCGGGGGTTGTGGACGGCGGCCTTCGCGCTCACCTACGGCTCCGAACTGCGGGCCGAACGGCGTGGCAAGGGGCTGGAGCTTTATGATCTGGCGCCGGATTATTACCGGGCGATCACCGAACCGGCATTGCGCGCGGCCGGTGTCCGGTACAGCCGCGAGGGCGAGCGCCTGCGCCTGCATCACCGGGGTTCGCGACTGCTCGGCCGGCTGCTGTGGAGCCTGCGCAGCCTGCAGGGCAAGCTGCTGTCGGCGCTGCGACTGATCAAGGCTTCGGCCACCTTCGATGGCGGCATCGATTATCTGGCCTGGAAGATCACCCGGCACGCCGGCGTACCGGTCGAGATCAAGCCCTGGCATCGCCGCCACCCGATCATCGGCGGGCTGGTGCTGTTCTGGCAGCTCCGCCGGCGCGGCGCGGTGCGCTGATCCTGACGCAGTCGCGGGCGATCAGGCCGCCGCGCCCGCCGTCAGTGGCACCCCGGGGAAGTCACCGAACAACGGATAGCCGGCCACGTCGGCGGCTGCCTTGAAGCGCTCGATGATGCTGGTCACCTGGTCGGCTCGGTGCTCGGCGCACAGCGACATGCGGATCAGGTAGAGGCCGTGCGGCGTCGCCGGCGGGCGCGCCATGTTGACGTAGACGCCGGCCGCCAGCAGGGCCGCCCACAGCTTCACCGTGGTCTCCTGGTCCGGACAGATGACGGCGATGATCGCCGATTCCGCCTGCTCGGTGCCCAGCTTGAAGCCGATCTCCTTCAGGCCCGTGTGCAGCATCCGGCTGTTCTGCCACAGATGGGCGCGCCGGTCGGCCGAGGCGGCGATGATCTCGATCGCCGTGCGTGCGGTGGCGACCACCGACGGCGGCAGGGAGGCGGTGAACACGTAAGGGCGGCAGACCACGCGCAGGATATCGAACTTGGGGTGGTTCGAGACCACGTAGCCGCCGATGGTCCCCACCGACTTGGAGAAGGTGCCGACCACGAAGTCCACCTGGTCCTCGACCCCGGCGGCTTCCAGCACGCCCCGGCCGCGTTCGCCGAAGAAGCCCATGGCGTGGGCCTCGTCGTCGAGGATGGTGGCGTCATGCGCCTTGGCGACCTCGACCAGTTCCTTCATCCGGGCGATGTCACCCAGCATCGAATAGACGCCCTCCAGCACCACGAGCTTGCCGGCCTCCTTCGGCAGGCGACGCAGGCGCTTGTCGAGGTCTTCAGGTGAGTTGTGCTTGAAACGCACCACGTCGGCGTTACCCAGCATGCAGCCGTCGTAGATCGAGGCATGACTGTCGGCGTCGATGACGATGTAGTCACCCTTGCCGACCAGCGTCGAACACATGCCGAGATTGGCCTGATAACCGGTGGAGAACACCATGGCATGTTTGGTGCCGTAGAAGTCGGCCAGCGTCTGCTCCAGCGCCCGATGGCCGGCGTAGGTGCCGTTGAGCACCCGGCTGCCGGTGGTGCCGGAACCAAACTGGGCGAGCGCCTGCTGGCCGGCGGCGATGACGTCCGGGTGGAAGGTCAGGCCCATATAGTTGTAGGTGCCCACCAGAATGGTCGGCTTGCCGTTGATGATCGCCTCGGTCGGCGAGATCACCTTGTCCATCACCACCTTGAACGGGTCGGGCAGGCCGGTGGCGTTGAGCGCGGCGCGCTCGGCGATCAGACCGTCGAATTTGGCAAGCAGGTCCATGGGCCGGATGTCCTTGATCTCAACGGTCTTTCAGGATCTTCGCGACGGCGTCGGCCACCTGGCCAACGGTCTCCAGATCAGGCAGCATGTTCAGCGGCAGGGTGATGTCGAACTCGTCCTCGATGTTGGCGACGAGATCCATCACGGTCAGCGAGTCAAACTCCAGATCCTGCGCGAACGAGGTGTCGGCGGCCAGCGCCACGCCCTTCTTGTTGAAGGGGCCGATCAGCCCGATCAGGGTTTCGAGAATTTCCGCGTTGGACGCCATGGGCCACACCTTGAAAAGCTGATTTCACCATTGCTTGGGGTTGAGCATCGCTCGCACGACAATATGGTGAAAGCGGGGCAGCAACGGGGCCGGGTCGCACGGCATTCGCGAGGCCTACAGCCAGCCATGCGCCTTGTACCAGGCCGCCGTCGCGGCGAGCCCTGTCGGCGCGTCGATCGCCGGCTGCCAGCCGGTGGCGGTGGTCAGGCGGTCGTCGCTGCTGGTCCAGTCGGGATGCAGCAGCTCGCGTACCTTGCCCGGCGTCACCATGGGGACGACGCCAAACAGCGGCGCCGCCCAGGCGTTGGCACGCCCCGCCAGCCGCAGCGCCGCGCGCGGTACCGTCACCGGTAACGCCCGTTTGCCCAGAGCCGCACCGATCAGCGCATAAAGCTCGGCCAGCGCATAGCCGGCCGGCCGGCCATCATGGACCTCCAGCGTCACACCCGGCAGCGCTGGTGATTCCAGACAGGCCACCAGCGCCGCCGCCAGGTCATCGACATGGATCAGCGACGTACGGGTCGGGCCGCCGGGCAGGGGAGCAAGCCCGCGCGCCGTCGAACGGAACAGACTCAGCGTCTCCTTGTCGCCGGGGCCGTAGACAGCAGGCGGGCGCAGGACGGTCCAGTCGAGCCCCTGCGCCTTGGCGGCGACCAGGGCTTCGGCTTCGGCCTTGCTCCAGCTGTAATCGGAAAGGTCGGGTTCACGTGCCGCGAGCGACGAGACATGCACCAGCCGGCGGACTCCGGCGGCGCGGGCTGTCGTCACAACGCGCCGGGTGCCGTCGATGTTGGCGCTGGCGAAGGCGTTGCGGTCGCGCCCCTTGATGGCACCGGCGATGTGCAGGCAGGCATCGGCGCCGCGCATCAGCTCGGCGAGGCTGTCGGCATTGTCGAGATCACCGGGCACCCAGAGCAGACCGGACCGGCCGTCGCGAGGACGGCGGGTGAGCGCACGCACCTGCCAGCCGGCGGCAATCAGAGCGCCCACGGCGGGGCCGCCGACAAAGCCCGTAGCGCCGGTGACGGCGACGGTGCGCGGCGGTACCGTGCGCAACAGGGTCGCGCTCAAGGGGTCGCGCTCAAGCAGCGACGTTGATGGGGACAATCTCGCCGGAAAGATACAGCGAGCGCGCCTTGGAGCGGCTGAGCTTGCCGGAGGAGGTTCGCGGCAGGCTACGCGGCGGCACCAGTTCGATGACGCAGTTCATGCCGGTGATCTGGCGGACCTTGGCGCGGATTTCCTCACGCAGCTTGATACGCTCTTCCTCGTCCGACACCCGGCACTGCACCAGCACCGCCGGCTTCTCCTCGCCATTGGCCTCGGTGACCGCGAAGGCGGCGATGTCACCGCTCTTGAAGCCGGGCAGCTGCTCCACCGCCCACTCGATGTCCTGCGGCCAGTGGTTCTTGCCGTTGATGATGATCATGTCCTTGGCGCGGCCGACGATATAGATGTAGCCATCCACCATGTAACCCATGTCGCCGGTATCCAGCCAGCCGTCGGCGCCGAGGCAGGCGGCGGTGGCTTCCGGATCGCCATAGTAGCCGATCATGACGCTCGGCCCCTGGACGAACACCTTGCCAATCGAGCGGTCGGGCAGCAGCTGGCCATCCTCGTTGCGGATCTCGATCCGGTGTTCCGGCAGCGGCTTGCCGCAGTTGACGATCGCGCGATAGCGCACCGGCTGCTTGTTGGAGCGCACCGAGGTGACGTGATCGACCTCGCCGGCCAGCCGGCGCTCATCCACCAGGTCGGTGATGATGCCTTCGCCCAGGGGCATGAAGCTGATCGCCACCACCGCCTCGGCCATGCCGTAGCTCGGACAGAAGGCGCGGGCATCGAACCCGGCCGGCGCGAAGGCGTCGACGAACGCCTGCATGACGTCGGGACGGATCATGTCGCCGCCGTTGCCGGCCAGCCGCCAGCGCGACAGGTCGAACTTCTCGGCGACATCGGACGGCGCCCGGCGCGCGGTGATGTCATAACCGAATGTCGGGCTGTAGGAGATCGACGTTCCCTTATGGTCCGAAATCAGTTTCAGCCAGGTCAGCGGCCGTCGGACGAACTCGTCGGTCGGGATGAGGTCGGTGGACACCTGGTTGGCGAGCGTCGCCAGATAGCAGCCGACCAGCCCCATGTCGTGGTAGAACGGCAGCCAGGATACGCACCGGTCACCATCGCGCACCTGGGCGCCGTGTTTGCCCTGGCCCAGGCAGTTGGCCATCAGCGCGCGGTGAGTGACCGAAACGCCGTGCGGGAAGCGGGTGCTGCCCGAGGAATATTGCAGGTAGGCAATGTCGTCCGGCCCGGCCTCGGGCAGCGGCGCGTCGCTGGCCGGCAGGGCGTCGAACTCTTCCCAGCTGCCGATGAAACGTGTCGCCATTCCCTCGGCGGCCTCGCGGATGAATTCCAGCAGGCCGGCCGGCGTCAGGATCACCGTGGCGCCGCAGCTCTGCAACTGGTTGCGGATCTGCTGCACATAGCCCTCACGACCGCCGAACGAGGTCGGCAGCGGCAGCGGCACCGGCAGGGCGGTGGCATAGGCCGTGGCGGCAAAGGCGCACATGAACGGGCTCGACGTCTCGGCGATCAGCGCCACCCGATCGCCAGGCATCACGCCCAGCGCCATCAGACGGCGGGCGCCGGCGACACCGGCGGCCCGCAGATCGGCGAAGCTCAGTACCTCCCGCAACTCGCCGCGCGCGCTGTAGACATTGAAGCCCCGCTTGCCCCGGGCGGCATAATCCAGCGCGGCCTGGAAGGTCGGAAAGTCTCCAAGGCGACGCGGCAGGTCATCATCCGTCGGCGTTGGGTGAAGTCCGCCGGATGGCGGCTGAACCGCACCCATGGCCGGCGACTGTGCGTGCGACGGGGCCTTCATGGCTTCCGTATCGAGCTGTTGCGACACTGCATTCAGCAACGCGGCGCTCCCGTTTCTCAACTGACTCTACTCGCTGACCGCCCCATATGTCACGGGACCGTCATCCAAGCCCGTCATCTGCCCCCGAGTAACGTTCAAATTCCGGCCCGACTGTGGCAGGATCAAGGCGACAGTCCATTTGACCAGCGACAGGCCCGACACCCGGCAATGACCAGGACTCCCTTGAATGACGCAGGGTTACGCGATCTGGCACTCGCCTATGTCGCGCGTTATGCCACAACCCGCAAGCGTCTGACGATGTATCTTGGCCGCAAAGTGCGGGAACGCGGCGTGATTGATGGCGCGCATGGCCCGTCGATGATTGCGGCCGCCGTCGCCACCGTGGAGGCGCTGGGCGGCGTTGATGACGCCGCCTTCGCCGCCAGCCGTCAGCGCGGGCTGGAACGGCGCGGTTACGGCCGTCAGCGTATCGCAGGCGCCCTGCGTTCGGCTGGTATCGACGCTGAACTGGGGCAGGCAGTGGCGGCGACGACCGATGATGTGCAGGCCGCCATCCAGTTTTTGCGTCGCAGACGGCTGGGGCCGTTCGGCAGCGGCGAACCTCTGGCGCCGGATGCGCGCCGCAAGGCCCTGGCGGCAATGGCCCGCGCCGGTCATCCGCCGGCGGTGGCGCTGCGCCTGCTCAAGCTGGGGTCGCCGGAAGAGCTGGAACAGTTCATGGCGCAGACTGACGCACCCTGAGAGCGGCAAGATCATCCGGTGTGTCCACATCGTCGACGATCTCGCGCCGGCCGATCTCCACCATCGCCACATGCGGCGCAAGCAGCTCCAGCAGATCGCGCGCACCCGCATCACCCTCAAGCAACTTCAAGCGGGCGAAGTGCGGGCGCCCCCACAGAACCGGGTTGCCGCGCCGGCCTTGCAGGGTCGGCACCACGATGTCCCGCCCGGCGGCCGGGTCAAACGCCGCCGCCAGCGCCCGCAGGCTTTCCACACTGACTTCCGGCATGTCGCCAAGGCAGATGAAAACCGCGTCATAACGATCTGAAACAGCTTGGATTCCGGCGCGGACCGAGCTGCTCATGCCGGTCGCATAGGCCGGGTTGTCAACCACGTCGACATCAAGCCCCGCCAGAGCCGCGCGCACGGCCTCGGCCTCATGACCGACCACCACCACCGGCCGCTGCCCGAGCGCGGCGCGAACCGTGGCGCACACCCGCCGGATCATCGGCTGCCCGCCCAGATCGGCCAACAGCTTGTTGAGCTCGCCCATCCGGCGCGACTGGCCGGCGGCCAGCACCACCGCGCCTATGCCATCGGCATCGCCAGCCATGTCCACCGTGCTGCCGCGGGGCTCGGGCCGCTCGGCGACGTCATCGATCAGCCCACCCACACCCATCGCGGCGATATCGGCGCCCGTTACGGACAGGCCGGTCGCCAGCCGCGACAGCACCCAGTCCGCGCCGTTGAGTTTTGGCGAGCGCGCACACCCTGGCAGGCCGACCACCGGCCGCCCCGCCAGCACACCAAGACAGAGCAGATTCCCGGGGTCGACAGGCATGCCCAGCCGCTCGATCCTGCCTCCAGCCGCCACGATGGCGGCAGGAATGACGTCACGGCGATCGGCCGTCGCGGTGGCGCCCAGTATCAGGATCATGTCGTCCGGTGCCGCCACGGCCGTCACGCGGCGCAGTTCACCGGTCAGCGCGGCGCTGTCGTGAGCGATTGGCGGACAGGCCGACAGCGTCCACCCCAGCGCGTCCATGCGCGCCCGCGTCACCCGTTCGGCCTTGGCGAACAACGACTCCTTCTGGGCCGGCAACGCGGTCTGGATGAAATGCGCGACACCCGGCCGGAATGGACGCAGGCCGATGGCGGCCTGGTCGGGCAGGCAGGCCGCCAGCCGGGCGAATACGTCCCCGGCGACGGCAAACGGGATGATCTTGACCGTGGCCAGCAGGGCGCCCGCGCGCACCGGCATGAACGGCGGCACGGTCGCCACGGTCATCGCCTCGTCCAGCAGGTTGATCCGCCCGATCGCCGTTACATCCAGCTCGGCCACGCCGTCCACCGTCGCGTGGATGTTGCAGCGCCCGTGGATGGCCTTGGCCGGCCGCGCACCGGGGCCGGACAGCAGGGCCGCCAGTCGGGCGGCGGCGACATCCTCGGCCACGTCGCCGGGGTCGGGAAGGGCAACCACCAGCGTGGCGACGCCGGAGTCGCGCAGCCATGCCCGGGTGGGGGCGTCGATCACCGTTCCCTTGGGCAGGCGCCGCCCGGCCACGGTGATGCCATGGGCCAGAATGGCACCCACGGCTTCCGCCACGTCGACAGTACCAAACCTCATGCCACCGGCGCCTGGCGTCGTGCCGCCGTCATCTGCGCGGCGATTGAAACCGCAATCTCGGCCGGCGAGCGGGCCCCGATGGCCAGCCCGGCCGGACCGTGGATGCGCGCCAGTTCGATGTCGCTGAAGCCCCTGGCGCGCAGGCGCTCCAGGCGCGCCGCATGGGTTTCGCGCGATCCCAGCGCCGCGATGTAATAAGCTTGGGAGCGCAGGGCCCGGATCAGCGCCGGATCATCCAGTTTGGGGTCGTGAGTCAGCGTGACAACCGCCGACAGCCGGTCGGGACACCAGGCATCCAGCGCCTCGTCGGGCCATTCGACCGACAGCGCGACGTCGGGAAAGCGATCGCGGGTCGCGAATGCTCCACGAGGGTCGATCACCAGGGGTTCATGACCGAGCTGGCGCACGATCGGCAGCAGCGCCTGGGCGATGTGCACGGCCCCGATGATCGCCAGCCGGCGCGCCGGGGCGTAGACGGCGTGGAATCCGGTCTCCGTACCCGGCCCGACACTGGATCGACCGCTGTGGAGGTCGGTCGTTACCGCGACCGCGTGCCGCCGGGTGCCGGCGACCACCAGTTCATCCAGCAGGGATGGAGGAAAACCCGCGTCGTCGAGCGGCTGGATGAACAGCGCGATCCTGCCGCCGCAGGCCAGCCCGGCCTCCCAGGCCCGTGCATCGCTGACGCCGAAGTCCAGCCGTCGGCAGCACCGTTCCCGGATGGCCGCCTGCGCATTGGCGATCACCTCGCCTTCGACGCAGCCGCCGCTGACAGAGCCTTCGAAGGCGCCGTCGTCGCGGACAATCATGTGCGCGCCCACCGGGCGCGGCGCCGATCCCCAGGTTTGAATCACCGTTACCAGCGCCACGTCATGGCCAGCGGCCAGCCAGGCACGGGCCTGGACGAACAGGGGCGCCGCATCGGCCAGGGCGACCTCGGCTAGAGCGACCTCGGCCATCGCCGACTCAGGCCAGCAGCCAGAGCAGCAGCAGACCCAGCGCGACCAGCGCGCCACCCCACAACCACGGCGAGAGGCCTGACGCCGAGGCGTCAGCCGCCCCGGTCGACGGCGTGTCGGTCGCTGCCTGTGTCATATCCGCGCCGGCCTCCGGCGCCCCGCCGGGCGCCTCGATCTCGCTGCGCAGCCGCTCGAAGAAGCTCTGGGCATAGGCCTGAGCGGTGGCGTCGATCAGGCGGGCGCCAAGCTGCGCGAGCTTGCCGCCGACCGTGACATCGACGGTGTAGCGCATCAGCGTCCCGCCCTCGGCGTCGGTCAGCGAAACATCGGCCGCGCCCTTGGCAAAGCCGGCGACGCCACCCTTGCCTTCGCCGCTCAGACGATAGCGTTCGCCCTCCACCACGTCGGATATGGTGACCTCGCCCTTGAAGGCCGCCCGTACCGGCCCGACCTTTGCCTGCACCACGCCCGCCAGCCGGCCGTCCTCCAGCCGCTCCAGCCGTTCGCAGCCTTCGATGCAGCGGGCCAGCACGTCCGGGTCATTCAATGCCGCCCAGACATCCGCCCGAGAGGAAAAAATTATCTGTTCACCGTGAAGTTGCATGTATAATTCTCGATCTCGCCAACGTCCGTCATTATAGTCTGATCGCTTGCGAGGGAAACAGCAATGCACCCCTCGTCTAATTCGAATTAGGCTATTTTCAATGGGTTAGGCTGCCCCGGCCGGCTCGACGCAAGACAGGGCGGGCGGTACGCCGGCCCAAGGGAAGGGGCATCACGACGCCACATCCCGACGGATTGCGACACCGGCGGGCCGACAACGGAATTGCGTTGCCAACCGGGGATAAAGGTCGCGTCCGTCAAGGTGGTGTAATTTCGGCTGTGGCCGTGGGCCATCGTCAGGCGGCTTTGGCGGTGATGTGTAGGGGCTGATTTTCCTCCTCGATCATGGGTTGGTTGAGTTCGGCCATGCCTT
>NZ_JBEUDS010000034.1:0-23715 GCF_041060555.1 Parapedomonas caeni
AAGGCATGGCCGAACTCAACCAACCCATGATCGAGGAGGAAAATCAGCCCCTACACATCACCGCCAAAGCCGCCTGACGATGGCCCACGGCCACAGCCGAAATTACACCACCTTGACGGACGCGACCAACATAGTGCCCCGAAAGCCGTCCGGAAAATGGAAAAATAATAGGCGGCAAATCTGGACCCTGCACATGATCCCAAACCCGGTCCTCGACACCGCCTAGTTCGGGCTGGCAAGGCCATGGAGGTGAGACCACGCAGCGTTTGGGCGGCGAAAGCCTCAACCGCCCGGCTGGTTTCTCTCTGCCCGCCTGTCCGTGCCAACGCCGGCCAGCCGTCCGGAAATGCCGAGACGCAAGAAAAAAACCTGCCGATGGTTCCGAATGCGGTCTCCCACCGGGTGCGGCTCTAGACTTTTGACCGCCCCCCCCGTCTGTGCCCAGCACGGCCAGGGCGACAGGCCAGCCGCGTGGCGGAACCGCCATGGAATGCCGCGCGCGTGTGGCTTCCCCATCCCCTCACCGCCGCGCGCCATCGCCGCTTCGCGGCTTGTTCACTCCCCGTCCGATTGCCACTTCATTCCCCGTCCGATTGCCACGACCGCTTGCCTAAATCCCACGTCGCTTCCCATGCGCGCACGTATCTCGGGTTGCCGGGATCGAACGGCGGTACATCGGTCCGCAACGAGGGGGCGGCGCGCCATCTGCAATCAGGCTGCGAGGCGGCGCAGATCGGCCATGACCGCCGCCCACCATGTTTCCGGCCAATCCTCGAAATCCGCCCACCGCTCGCGGGCAAATTCGATTTTCCAGATCACGGCAGGCAGATCGGGTGCGGGCGTGGCAATCAGCACATCCTCCGCCGCCAAGCGCACATCCGTAAACCGTTCGGCTTCGGCGTCGATTGCATCCGGCATCAGCGGGCCACCACTCTTGGCGGATTCGTATCGTGGCAGCCATACGGCCCGATGGTAGCTGTCCTCCGCCGCGCTGGCGATTTCAAAGGCTATCTGCGCAGCATCCCACTTGCTCATTTCCCTTTCCCCTTCGCTCTGTTGATCGGCACAACGTCCGCGCCTTTGCGCAGCGTATCGAGATAGTCGCTCCACCATTGGGCCATCTCCACCCGTTCCTTCCAGTGAGCGCCGCGCGTGTAGGCCGCCCTCACCTTGTCGGCATCGCCATGGGCTAGCGCCCGCTCGATTGCGTCCGGGTGCCACTTGCCGCTTTCGTTCAGCAGCGTTGCGGCCATCGCCCGGAACCCGTGGGCGGTCATTTCGTCGCTGGCGTAGCCCAGCCGCCGCAGCCCGGCGTTCAACGTGTTCTCACTCATGGGGCGGGCACGGGTGCGGACAGACGGAAAGACATAGCCAGTCGGGCCGGTGAGAGCGTGAATCTCTCGCAGGATCGCCACGACCTGCCGGGACAGCGGAACCCGGTGGGCCTTCCGCATCTTGGTTTTCTCGGCTGGGATGGTCCACAGCGCCCCGTCCAGGTCGATTTCGTCCCAGCGGGCATGGCGCAGCTCACCGGGCCGCACGAAGACATGGGGAGCCAGTTGCAGCGCCAGCCGGGTAAGCCCGAGGCTTTCGTAGCCGTCTATCGCCCGCAGCAGCTCGCCCACCTTCACCGGCTCAAGGATGGCCGCGTAGTGGGTCACCTTGGGCATTGCCAGCGCCCCGCGCAGATCGCGCGTAGGATCGGAGGCCAGCCGCGCAGTAGCCACCGCATAGCGGAACACCATGCCCGCAAGCTGCAACGTCCGGTGGGCACTCTCCAGCGTCCCCTTGGCTTCGATCTTGCGGACGGCGGCCAGAATGTCGGCAGGTTCTATCTCGCCAATCGGCAGGCTGCCCAAGGCGGCATTGAGACGGGACAAAAGGTATTCGCTCCGCTTGGCCGTGGCCGGTGCCCAGCCGCCCTGCCCGTCCTTTTTCCGCTTGGCGCAATACTCGGCAGAGATGATGGCAAAGGTATTCATCGCCTCTGCCCGCTGGCGCACCTTCGCCCGTCGCTTTTCCCGTGACGGGTCTTTGCTGGCGGCGATTTGCTCTCTGGCCTCATCCCGGCGCTTGCGGGCTTCGGCCAGGCTCACTTCGGGATAGGCACCGAAGGCCGCCAGCTTTTCCTTGCCAGCCAGGCGGTACTTCAGCCGCCAGAGCTTTCCGCCCGCTGGCGTCACCAGCAGATAGAGGCCCGCCCCATCGGCGAGCTTGTATTGCTTCGCCGCCGGTTTCGCCTGTCGAATCGCAACATCTGTCAGCGCCATGGCCTGCCCCCCGCATACCCCCAGCGCCGCAATCATACCCCTTGCCTGTTCCAGCTTCCCCCCAATTATACCCCCATCGGCGAGCGGCTAGATGTGAACGCGGGTGAACGAATGCGGCTTGATGTGCCGCAAAATACCGTGGATTTCAGGGGGATGTCCAGACTGGCACGGACGCGACTGGACGGGAAGGTGGAGCGGGTGATGGGAATCGAACCCACGTAGCCAGCTTGGAAGGCTGGTGCTCTACCATTGAGCTACACCCGCAATGCGCCCGCAAGTCCTTAGGGTCGCCTCCGCTCTACGGTCAAGAGGGGAAAGCACCACGGGCGCGGCCTTAATGGCCCGTTGATTCCGGCGTCGGGGTCGCTTACGGCAAAATGAAAGCAGTTGAGGAGAACGGCCATGAGTAACAGCCCGGTTCAGATCGTCGAGGTGGGTGCGCGCGACGGCCTGCAGAACGAGCCCGAGGTCATCGGCACCGCCGACAAGGTCGCGCTGCTCACGCGCATGATGGATGCCGGCGTCCGCCGCCTGGAGGTGGCGAGCTTCGTCCACCCGCAGAAGGTGCCGCAGATGGCCGACGCGGAAGCGGTGATCGCCGCCCTGCCGGACCGGCCAGACGTCAGCTACATCGGCCTGTGTCTCAACAAGCGCGGCGTGATGCGCGCCCTGGCCACCCGAGAGGGCGGCAAGCGCGGCGTCGACGAGGCCGGCTGCGTCGTCGTCGCCTCCGACACCTTCGGGATGCGCAACCAGGGCCAGACCATCGAGGACGGCGTGCGCGAAAACCAGGAGATGCTGAAACTCGCCCGGGCCAACGGCCTGGTGCCGCAGGTGACCATCTCGGCCGCCTTCGGCTGCCCGTTCGAGGGCGAAGTGCCGGCCGACCGCGTGCTCGACATCATCAAGCGCATGGCCGACGCCGAACCCGACGAGATCGCCATTGCCGACACCATCGGCGTCGGCGTGCCGGGCCAGGTGGAAGAACTGTTCGGCCGCGCCCGCGCGCTGCTGCCCGCCGGCATCAAGCTGCGCGCCCACTTCCACAACACCCGCAACACCGGCATCGCCAACGCCTGGGCCGCCTACAAGGCCGGCGCCTCGGTGCTTGATGCCAGCGTCGGCGGGCTGGGCGGCTGCCCGTTCGCGCCCCGGGCCACCGGCAACATCGCCACCGAGGATCTGCTGTACATGCTCGACCGCTCGTCGGTGCCCACCGGCGTCGACCTCGACGCGGTGATCGCCACCGCGTTGTGGTTCGAGGGCGTGCGCGGCAAGCCGGCGGTGTCGATGGTGGCCAAGGCCGGCGGCTTCCCCAGGGTGCCGGCGGCGGCGGTCTGCGCCTGATCGGCAACGGACGCCGGCCTGCCCGTCTCCCCGCCCCTCCTGTCTCCCCGCCCGCGCTCTCACTGCGTGCGGCGGGCGGCACCCCGACGCAACGCCGGCGGGGTGACAAGGCGCGCCCGGCTCCCCTAGACTTGTGCCTGTCCGCCCGATACCGGGCCGAGCCCTGAGGACAGGCCACCATGACCACCGTGCGAACCACCACCACCGCGAACGCCGGGGCAGGCGCCGCCGCCAGCGCGTCGGAGCGCGAGGACATCCGTTTCCTCGGCCGGCTGCTCGGCGACGTCATCCGCGCCCAGCATGGCCCGGCGCTGTTCGCCAAGATCGAGGCGATCCGTCAGGCCTCGGTCGCCGTCCACCGCGAGGGCGGCGCCTCGCCGGCGGCGATGCTGGCGACCCTGCTCGACGAGCTCGACATCGAGGACACGCTGCGCTTCGTCCACAGCTTCATGCTGTTCTCGCTGCTGGCCAACATCGCCGACGATCGCCAGGCGATGCGCGACCGGCCGAGCCGCGCCGACACCCTGGCCGCCGCCGTCGCCCTGCTGGAGGCCGACGGCGCCCCGCGCGCCGAACTGGTGGCGTTGCTGGAGACCGCGCTGGTGGCACCGGTGCTCACCGCCCACCCGACCGAGGTGCGGCGCAAGAGCATCATCGACCGCGAGGCGGCGATCACCCGCCTGATGGCCGAGCGCGAACTGGCCGGCGACGTCCACCGGCAGGACATCGAGGATGAGCTGGTGCGCCAGATCACCATCCTGTGGCAGACGCGGCCGCTGCGCGCGGTGCGGCTGTTCGTGCAGGACGAGATCGAGACCGTGCTGTCCTATTTCCGCACCACCTTCCTGCCGACGCTGCCTGCCCTGTTCCACCGCTGGGACCGGCTGCTGGGCACCCATCTGCCGAGCTTCCTGCGGCTGGGCAGCTGGGTCGGCGGCGACCGCGACGGCAACCCCAACGTCACCGCCCCGACACTGCGCTATGCCTTCCAGCGCCAGGCGGCGGTGGCGCTCGATCATTACCTCGCCGAGGTCAACACGCTGGGCGCCGAGCTGTCGATGTCGGACCGGCTGTCGCGCACCTCGGAGGCGCTGCAGCAGCTGGCGGATGCCTCGGGCGACAGCTCGCCGCACCGCGCCGACGAGCCCTACCGGCGAGCGCTGACCGGCGTCTATGCCCGGCTGGCCGCCACCCACCAGACACTCACCGGCACGCCGGCGGCGCTGCGCGCGAGCGTGCCCGCCGTCGCCTATGCCGATGCCGAGGCGCTGCTCGCCGACCTGCGGGTGATCCGCCATTCGCTGGCCAGCCACGGCGGCGAGATCGTCGCCGGCGGCCGGCTGGACCGGCTGATCCGCGCGGTCGAGACCTTCGGCTTCCACCTCGCCACCGTCGACCTGCGCCAGAACGCCGACGTCCATGCCCGCGTCGTCGCCGACCTGCTGCGGGTCGCCGGCGTCACGGCCGACTATGAGGCGCTGGGTCTGGGCGAACGCGTCGCCCTGCTGCGGCGGGAACTGGCGCACAACCGCCTGCTGTTCAACCCGCACGCCGGCTACGCGCCGGAAACCGTGGGCGAGCTCGACATCCTGCGCGCCGCCGCCGACATCCTGCGGGCCGCCGGGCCGGACGCGGTGCGCCAGTATGTCATCTCCAAGACCAGCACGGTCGCCAACCTGCTGGAGGTCTACCTGCTGCTGAAAGAGGTCGGCCTGTACCGGGCCGGCGATCCGCCCGCCTCGCCGGTGATGGCGGTGCCGCTGTTCGAGACCATCGAGGATCTGCAGGCCGCCCCGGCGGTGATGGCAGCCTTTCTGGCGCTGCCGGAAATCCAGCCGCTGGTCACCGCGCGCGGCCGGCTGCAGGAAGTGATGATCGGCTATTCCGACAGCAACAAGGACGGCGGCTACATCACCTCCGTCTGGTCGCTGCACGAAACCTCGCTGGCGCTGACCCGCACCTTCGCCGAGGCCGGCGTGCGCCTGCAATTGTTCCACGGCCGCGGCGGCGCGGTGGGCCGCGGCGGCGGCTCGTCGTTCGAGGCGATCCAGGCCCAGCCGGCGGGCTCGGTGCAGGGGCGCATCCGCATCACCGAACAGGGCGAGGTGATCGCCTCGAAATACGGCAACCCGGCGCTGGGTGCCGCCAGTCTGGAATCGATGGCGGCGGCGACCCTGCTCGCCTCGCGCCCGCCGGCGGCGCGCCGGCATGACGACGCCACCCGCTTCCGGGCGGCGGCGCGTGCCATCAGCGACCGGGCGTTCCAGCATTATCGCGGGCTGGTCTACGGCACGCCGGGGTTCAACAGCTATTTTCGGGCCTCGACGCCGATCACCGAGATCGCCGACCTGAAGATCGGCTCGCGCCCGGCCTCCCGCACCGCCTCCGACCGCATCCAGGACCTGCGCGCCATCCCCTGGGTGTTTTCCTGGGCCCAGGCGCGGGTGATGCTGCCCGGCTGGTTCGGCGCCGGCACCGCCCTGGCAAGCGTCGGTGATCGCGGCCTGCTCGCCGAGATGGCGGCCAGCTGGCCATTCGTCGTCACCGCGCTGGCCAACATGGAAATGGTGCTCGCCAAGTCGGACATGGAAGTGGCGGCGCGCTACGCCGAGCTGGTGCCCGATGCCGCGCTGCGCCAGGGCATTTATGCCGCCATCCGTGATGAATGGCAGCGCACCCATGACCAGCTGCTGGCGCTCACCGACCAGTCGCGGCTGCTGGAGAAAAATCCGGCGCTGGCCCGCACCATCCAGCTGCGCCTGCCCTACATCCAGCCGCTCAACGCGCTGCAGGTGGAACTGATCCGCCGTCACCGCGCCGGCGAGGCCGACCCGCGCCTCCATGAAGGCATCCGGCTGACCATCAACGGCATCGCCGCCGGCCTGCGCAACACCGGCTGAGACAACAACTACTGGCAGGCGCCCGAAAAAACACGAGGGCGGGGCGACCCGTGCCGCCCCGCCCCCGCTGATGGAGAGCGCCCGCGATCAGTCGACCCCGATCAGCCGACGCTGAGCGTCAGCCGGCCGTCGCCGTCGGTCACCCGCACGGTGGCGCCATCCTTGACCTCGCCGCGCAGGATCATCTCGGCCAGCGGGTCCTGCAGATATTTCTGCACCACCCGCTTCAGCGGCCGGGCGCCATAGACCGGATCGTAGCCCATGCGGGCCAGCCAGCCGCGCGCCGCGTCGGTGAGGTCGAGGACGATCTTGCGATCGGCCAGCAGCTTCTGCACCCGCGCCACCTGGATATCGACGATCGGCCCCATGTGCGCCTCGCCCAGCCGGTGGAACAGGATGATCTCGTCCAGACGGTTGAGGAATTCCGGCCGGAAATGCCCGCGCACCACCGCCATCACCTCCTCGCGCACGTCGGAGGTGTCCTTGCCTTCCGGCAGCTGCGCGATGAACTGCGCGCCGAGGTTGGAGGTCAGCACGATGATGGTGTTGGTGAAATCCACCGTGCGGCCCTGACCGTCGGTCAGCCGGCCATCGTCGAGCACCTGCAGCAGCACGTTGAACACGTCCTGGTGCGCTTTCTCCACCTCGTCGAACAGCACCACCTGGTAGGGCCTGCGCCGCACCGCCTCGGTCAGCACGCCGCCTTCCTCGTAACCGACATAACCCGGCGGCGCGCCGATCAGCCGGCTCACCGAATGCTTTTCCATGAACTCGCTCATGTCGATGCGGGCCATGGCGGCGGGGTCGTCGAACAGGAAGGTCGCCAGGGCCTTGCACAGCTCGGTCTTGCCGACGCCGGTGGGGCCGAGGAACAGGAAGGAGCCCAGCGGCCGGTTGGGGTCCTGCAGACCGGCGCGCGCCCGGCGCACCGCCGCCGATACCGCGGCGACCGCTTCCGCCTGGCCGATCACCTGGCGGCCGATCTCGCTCTCCATCGCCAGCAGCTTTTCCCGCTCGCCTTCGAGCATCTTGTCCACCGGCACGCCGGTCCAGCGCGACACCACGGCGGCGATGTCCTCCGCCACCACTTCCTCGCGCACCATGGCGCTGGAGGCGGCGTCCCTGGCCTCGGCGATCTGGCGTTCCAGCGCCGGGATGACGCCATAGGCCAGTTCACCGGCGCGGGCGAGATTGCCGGTGCGCTGCGCCTGCTCCAGCTCGACACGCGCGGCGTCGAGCTTTTCCTTCAAGGATCGTTCGCCCTGCATCTTGTCGCGCTCGGCCTGCCAGCGGGCGGTGAGGTCGGCCGACTGGGCTTCGAGATTGCCCAGCTCGCCCTCGATCTTGGCCAGCCGATCCTTCGAGGCGGCGTCGCTCTCCTTCTTCAGCGCCTCGCGCTCGATTTTCAGCTGGATGATGCGGCGGTCGAGATTTTCAATCTCCTCGGGCTTGGACTCCACCTCCATGCGCAGGCGCGAGGCCGCCTCGTCCATCAGGTCGATGGCCTTGTCGGGCAGGAAGCGGTCGGTGATATAGCGGTTGGACAGCGTCGCCGCCGCCACCAGCGCGCCATCGGTGATGCGCACGCCGTGGTGGACCTCATATTTCTCCTTCAGGCCGCGCAGGATCGAGATCGTGTCCTCGACCGTCGGCTCGTTGACGAACACCGGCTGGAAGCGCCGCTCCAGCGCCGCGTCCTTCTCCACATACTTGCGGTATTCATCGAGCGTCGTCGCGCCGATGCAGTGCAGCTCGCCGCGCGCCAGCGCCGGCTTGAGCAGGTTGGAGGCATCCATGGCGCCATCGGTCTTGCCGGCGCCCACCAGCGTGTGCATCTCGTCGATGAACAGGATGATGTCGCCTTCCGCGCCGCGCACTTCCTCCAGCACGCCCTTGAGGCGTTCCTCGAACTCGCCGCGATATTTGGCACCGGCGATCAGGCTGCCCATGTCGAGCGCCATCACCCGGCGGTCCTTCAGGCCCTCCGGCACGTCGCCCTTGGCGATGCGCAGCGCCAGGCCCTCGGCGATGGCGGTCTTGCCGACGCCGGGCTCGCCGATCAGCACCGGATTGTTCTTTGAACGCCGCGACAGCACCTGGATGGTGCGGCGGATTTCCTCGTCGCGGCCGATGACGGGATCGAGCTTGCCGTCGCGCGCCGCCTGGGTCAGGTCGCGGGCGAACTTCTTCAGCGCGTCGTAACGATCCTCGGCGGACGCGGTGTCGGCCGTGCGACCCTGGCGAATCTGGTTGATGGCGCCGTTGAGGCCCTGGGCGGTGACGCCGGCGTCCGCCAGCATCCTGGCGGCCGGCGTGCCCTGCGCCAGCGCCAGCGCCAGCAGCAGCCGCTCGACCGTGACGTAGGAATCGCCGGCCTTGGTGGCCAGCTGCTCGGCCTGATCGAGCACGCGCACCGCATCGCCGTCCCAGCTGAGCTGGCCGGCGCCGCCGCCGGTGACCTGCGGCACCTTGGTGAGGGCGAGGTCGACCGCCTGGGTCGCCTGCTCCGGCCGGCCGCCGGCGGCGCGGATCAACCCCGCCGCCATGCCCTGCTCGTCCTCAAGCAGCGCCTTCAGCAGGTGCTCGCTTTGCACCCGCTGGTGGTTGTTGCGCAGCGCCACCGTCTGCGCCGATTGCAGGAACCCTTTGGCCCGTTCGGTAAACTTTTCGATGTTCATGGGAACTGCCCCCTCGGAACGACAATGTTGTCATCGATGTAATGTGGCATTTTTGCCACACAAGGGGTGCCGACCAACCGAACACACTGTCGCGACAACACGGCCTGCATTCGTGGCCGGTCATCACGGCGGGCATGGCGATGCCCCCGCCAGCAGCTGGATATCCGACTGGTTAAATCAATTTTATCAAGATAGTTTATACTCTAACCATTTGTTCAGCATTGTCGACGACAACAGACCACTCCAGTCCAGTATGAAAAAAGACCGTCGTCACGGAGTGTTAAGTGCAAACGGCCATCGCATCCAATCCACTCTCCCTCGCCCATGCCAATGGCGTCCAGCTCGACGCCAGCGACTGCGAAGCCCTCAAATCGCTGGCCCCCGCGCTGCCGGCAATCATCGCGCCGGTGCTGGATCAGTTCTACGACCATGTGCTCGGCATGGGCGATCTGGCGGCCATGTTCCGCGACGACGCCCACGTCGCCTTCGCCAAGAACGCGCAGACCCGGCACTGGCTGAGGCTGTTCTCCGGTCAGATCGACGACGACTATCGCGCCTCGGCGACCCGGATCGGTGAGGCGCATGAGCGAATCGGCCTCGACCAGAGTCGCTATCTTGGCGGTTACGCCTTCGTGATGCAGCAACTGCTTCCGGCGATTGTCCGCCATGCCCAGGAACATGGGCGCGACATGGACGCCGACATCGCCGCCGTCACCAAAGCCGCCTTCCTCGACATGGACCTCGCGCTTTCGGTGTATCGGGACGTTAGCGACCGTCGCTATGCCGCCAACCTGGAAAAACTGGCGACGACGCTGGAGAATCAGATCGGCAGCTTCGTCGAGACCTGCGCCGCAACCGCCAGCACGGTCGCCGATGCGGCCACCCAGCTGGCCACCCAGGCGCAGCAGTCGGTCGACCATGTCAATTCGGTGGCCGCCGCCTCGTCGCAAACCGCCGACTCGGTAGAGAAAATCTCCGGCACCATGGAAACGCTGTCGTCGGCCATCAGCGACATCGGCCGCCAGAGCGACGTCTGCCTGGAAATCGTCCACGAGGCGATCGCCTCGACCCAGTTTGCTGATCAGGCGGTGGACGAACTGCGGGCACGCACCCAGGAAATCGAGGTGGTGCTGAAGCTGATCGAGAAGGTGGCCGGCCAGACCCGCCTGCTGGCGCTCAACGCCACCATCGAGGCCGCCCGCGCCGGCGAGGCCGGTCGAGGATTCGCCGTGGTCGCCAGCGAGGTCAAGTCGCTGGCCAATGAGACCGAGCACTCCACCGCCCGCATCGCCGGCCTGATCGAGACCATGCAGGCCGCCACCAGCAACGCCGTGAAGGCCATCGAGACCATCCGCAGCCAGACCGGCCGCCTCAATGGCGTCACCGACGACCTCACCAGCTCGGTCGCCCGGCAGGACGCCAACAGCCGTGCCATCGCCCATGGCCTGCAGGAAGCCTCCGTCGGTGCGGCAGAAGTGTCACACAAGTCGCACATGGTCGCCAACGCCAGCCAGGCGGTGGACTCCGAGGCCGGTCGGCTGCTGGAAGTCGCCCGGCAGCTCGCCGAGGACAACCGCTCGCTGCGCGATTCAGTGGCCTCCTTCCTGCGCAACCTGCGGGCAGCCTGACGCCGCTCAGCGCTCCCGCCCGCTCAGAGCGGGGCGCTGTTGGCGTAGTAATGCCAGCAGAACACCGCCATCGCGCCGCGATGCGGCCGCCAGCCTTCGGTCAGCGTGCGCAATGCCCTGGGGCGGGGCCGTTCCTCCAGCCTGAGCAGCCGCCGGACGCCTTCCTGCAGGCCGAGATCGTCAGCCGGCCAGATGTCCGGCCGGCCCTCCGCGAACAGCAGGTAGATCTCCGCGCTCCAGCGGCCGAAGCCCTTGATCGACGACAGCACGGCGATCGCGGCCTCGTCGTCCATGGCCGCCAGCGCCGGGAAATCGAGCGTGCCCGTCTCCACCGCCTCCGCCAGCGAACGGGCATAGGCGATCTTCTGGCGCGAGAGGCCGCCGGCGCGCAGCATCTCGTCGCTGGCGGCAAGGATCACCGCGGGGCTGTCCAGATCGCCCAACGCCGCTTCCAGTCTGGCATAGATGGACTTGGCGGCTGCCACGGATATCTGCTGGGCGACCAGCGTCCGCAGCAGAGCGTTGTAGCCGGCCGGCCGGTGGCGCGGTTCCGGCAGCCCGACCTCGGCCAGCCCGGCGGCGACCCGCGAATCGGTACGCGCGACGGCGTTAATGGCCTTCTTCAGATGTGCGGCGGACAGTCCCATGGCGCATTCCGTCTTGCAGTGACGGCCTCAATGTGTAGAGACCTGCTCTGCATTTGGGAATTGCAAGAGAGAAGACGCAGTCATGGCCAAGCTGACCATTGTCAATCGCGCGGGCGAGGAAACCACCATCGAGGCCGAGACCGGCCTGTCGGTGATGGAGAACATCCGGGATGCCGGCTTCGACGAACTGCTTTCGTTGTGTGGCGGTTCCTGCTCCTGCGCCACCTGCCATGTCTATGTGGATGACGCGTGGCTGGACAAGCTGGACGCCATGGGCATTGACGAGAACGAACTGCTGGATTCCTCGGATCATCGTCAGGACTCCTCCCGTCTGAGCTGTCAGATCGAGATGAGCGACGCCCTGGACGGCTTGAAGGTCGTCATCGCGCCGGAGGACTGATCCGGGCGGCCCCGTCCCGTGCGGGCGTACGGGAATAACGACTCGTCGCAGCGCCAGTGTCGCCGGCCGGCTCGGTGTGGTGTTAGACTGCGACGATGGCCCGTCCTGCAGACCCTCTGATCGAGCAGTTCTTCATCCGCAAGGATCGCGCCTTCTGGATTCTCCAGACCGGCGGCTGGTTCGGCTATGGCCTGGTGCGTTTCCTCAACGGCCTGGCCAACAAGATGGGGCTCGACTATGTGGCGCCGACGCTGATCGGCGTCGCCACCGGGTTCTCGCTCTCGCTCATCATGGCGGCTGCCTTCCGCCAGATCATCCGCTTCCGGGCGCCGGTGGTGTGGAGCCTGAGCGCGGTGGTGGTGCTGGCCTGTTCCGGCCTGTTCTCGGTCATCGAGGTCTGGGGCCACGCCACCTTCTACGAGCCCGATTGGCAGCCGCGCGGCCTGCAGTTCCTCGGCGCGATCCTGGTCGACGTCACGGTGCTGACGGCGTGGGCCGCGCTCTATTACAGCATCAACTACTATCTGCTGCTGCGCCACCAGAGCGAACGGATGCTCAAGCTCTCCGCGCAGGCCCATGCCGCCCAGCTGAAGATGCTGCGCTACCAGATCAACCCGCACTTCCTGTTCAACACGCTCAACTCCATCTCGACCCTGGTGATGCTGAAGGATGCCGAGCGCGCCAACGCCATGCTGTCGCGGCTATCGGCCTTCCTGCGCTACTCGCTGGTCTCCGAACCGGCTCATCTGGTGACCCTGGCGCAGGAAGTCGACGCGCTGCAACTCTACCTCGATATCGAGCGCATGCGCTTCGAGGACCGGCTGAAGGTCCGCTTCGACATCTCCCGCAATGCCCGCGAGGCCCTGCTGCCGTCGCTGCTGCTGCAGCCACTGGTGGAGAACGCCATCAAGTACGCCGTGGCGCCGGCCGAGGAAGGCGCGGAGATCGCCCTGCGGGCGGAGGTGAAGGGCGGCCGGCTGCGCCTCACCCTTTCCGACACCGGGCCGGGACTGGGCCAGGGCAAGACGCGGCCCACCGGCGGCAGCGGCGTTGGTCTGGCAAATATTCGTGATCGCCTGACGCAGGCTTATGGCCAGGATCATCGTTTTGAGATTGGGGCCAACGAACCGCACGGCGTGGTCGTGCGGATCGACATCCCCTTCCAGAGAACCGGACAGGCAACCAAGGAGGCCGCAGAATGACGATCCGGACCATCATCGTGGACGACGAGGCGCTCGCCATCCAGGGGCTTGAGCTGCGACTGGCGAACCACCCCGACATCGAGATCATCGACCGCTGCCGCAATGGCCGCGAGGCGGTGCGCGCCATCAAGACCCTGAAACCGGACCTCGTGTTCCTCGACGTACAGATGCCGGGGTTCGACGGCTTCGGTGTCATCGAGGGACTGATGGACATCGAGTTGCCCCTGATCGTGTTCGTCACCGCCTTCGACGAGTTCGCCCTCAAGGCCTTCGAGACCCAGGCGCTCGACTATCTGCTCAAGCCCGTCGACGAGGCGCGGCTGGCCGGCACCCTGGAGCGCGTCCGCGAGCGGCTGGCGCTGCGACGGGCCTCCGACGAAAGCGGCCGCCTGCGGGAGCTGCTGAAAACGGTGGCCCCTCAATCGGTGCCGCGCGCCGCCGAGGACGTGGCGCCGTCACGCTTCGAGCGGATGATCAACGTCAAGGATCGTGGCCAGATCTTCCGCGTCGACGTCGAGAACATCGAGCGCATCGACGCCGCCGGCGACTATATGTGCATCCACACCGGCGAGCAGACGCTGATCCTGCGCGAGACGATGAAGGATCTGGAGCGCCGGCTCGATCCGCGCAAGTTCCGCCGCATCCACCGCTCGACCATCGTCAACCTGGAACAGGTCAAGCAGGTCAAGCCGCACACCAATGGCGAATGCTATCTGGTGCTGTCGTCGGGCCAGCAGGTGAAGGTGTCGCGCAGCTACCGCGACGTGGTCGCCCGCTTCCTCTGAAATCCCACCGCCGGCCGGTCCGGGGCCTGACCGCCGTCAGCCCCCCGGACGGGTCAGGCCTTTACTGGAAACAGCCAGGCCTTGCGCGCCCGGGTCTGCTCGCTCCAGCGGGCGAGATGATCGCGCGCGGCGGCATCCGCAGTCCCCGCCTCGCGGGGCAGCAGCGGCGCCACCAGCTCCAGCTGCAATCCGTTGGGATCCCACAACGACAGGGCCATCGCCCCGGCGGCCGTCACCGGCTCGCCGCAGGGAATGTCGTGCTCGTCCAGCAGCTGCTTGAGCGCCAGCAGTGCCTCGGCCGAGGCCAGTGACAGCGCGACGTGCCGTTCGGCGCCGTCGGTCGGCGCGAACTGGTCCGGCCGGGCGGTCGCCGGTGCGTCGATAAAGCTCAACCGACCGCCATCGGACAGCGCGAACTGGAGTTGCAGCACCTCCGCAGCCCCATCGTGCCGTACGCAGGCCTCGCCCGACGACACCGCCACCAGCGGCAGGCCCAGCAGTTCCTCGTAGAACAGCCGGGTCTCCTCCGCATCGCGGCACCGGAAGGCCACATGGTCAAGACCGTTGATCTGCACCGGCGCGGGTTCCTGCCATTGTCGTTTAGGAAAGGTATGGTTACCCTAAAGCCCTCAACGGATTGGGCAAGAGGGTCGTCACATGGAAGGCCGGGACAAGCAGCGTCTGGCCGCGTTCGCGGCCGCGTGGCTGCGCATCGGCCTGCTGGGATTTGGCGGACCGGCCGGCCAGATCGCCCTCATGCACCGCGTCGTTGTCGAGGAGCAGCGCTGGCTGGACGACAAGCGATACCTTGCCGCGCTCAATTTCTGCATGCTGCTGCCCGGCCCGGAAGCGCAACAACTCGCCACCTATTGCGGTTGGGTGCGTCATGGCGTCCTCGGCGGGCTGATCGCCGGCGGCCTGTTCGTGCTGCCCGGCGCATTGGTGATGCTGGCGCTGGCCACGCTCTACGTGCTGCATGGCGACATGCCGCTGGTGGCCGCGCTGTTCTACGGCATCAAGGCCGCCGTGCTCGCGGTCGTCATCGAGGCGCTGTTGCGGGTCGCCCGGCGGGCCTTGACGCACCGCCTGCACTGGCTGCTGGCGGGGCTCGCCTTCCTCGCCCTGTTCCTGTTCGCCCTGCCCTTTCCGCTGGTGATCGTGGTTGCCGGCCTGATCGGCTGGGCGACGACTCCGGCGCCCACGGCCACGACCGGCGATCTGGAGCCCACCCCGGCAGCGGGAGGCCGGCATACCCTCGTCACCACCCTGCTGTGTGGGGTGATCTGGGCGATGCCCGTCCTGCTGGCCGCGCGGCTGCTGGGGCCGGACCATGTGCTGACCGAGATCGGCCTGTTCTTCTCCCGCATGGCGGTGGTCACCTTCGGCGGCGCGTACGCCGTACTGGCCTATGTGGCGCAGGCCGCGGTCAATGAGCACCACTGGCTGACGGCCGCCGAGATGCTGGACGGACTCGGGCTGGCCGAAACCACCCCTGGACCGCTGGTGCTGGTGCTGCAGTTCGTCGGCTTCCTGGCCGCCTGGCGCGAGGCGGCGCCGTTCACGCCGTGGCTGGCCGGCCTGCTGGGAGCGGTAATGACCTTGTGGGCAACTTTCGCACCATCCTTCCTGTGGATCTTCGCGGCCGCGCCCCACCTCGAACGCCTGCGCCGGATGCCGCGCCTGCAAGGCGCGCTGGCGGGCATCACGGCCGCCGTGGTCGGCGTGATCCTGAATCTCGGCCTGTGGTTTGCCCTGCATCTGCTGTTCGGCGATGTCGGCACCTGGCGGGTCGGCCCCTTGCAGGTGGCGGCGCCAACGCTGTCGACCTTCGACCCGAAAGCGGCGGTGCTGGCGGCGCTGGCGGGCCTGGCCCTGCTGCGCTGGCGGGTCGGCCTGCTGCCGACACTGGCGGGCGGCGCCATGGCCGGTCTCGCCCTCCATCTGCTGGCTTAGGCTAGGCGCCTGACCGCCACACCGATGTAGTTGACGGATGTGTCGGGCGAGACATGGAAGGCACGATCAGCCAGCGAGAAGCTGAGCCCCTCGATATTGAGCACGGCAAGACCCGCCGTCTCCAGCCTGGCGGTGAGTTCCTCCGGCGTCATGAACGCCTGCCAGTCGTGCGTGCCCCTGGGCACCCAGCGCAGCACCCACTCGGCGCCAACGATAACCGACAGATAGCTCGCCATGGTGCGGTTGGGGGTGGAGAAGATCAGCAGGCCGTCCGGCGCCAGCAGACCCGCCAGCGAGGCCAAGAACAGGTCGACGTCGGCGACATGCTCGACCACCTCCAGCGCCGTGATGACGTCGAACCGCGCGCCCTCCCGCGCCAGCGCCTCGACGGTGCCGCAGCGATAGTCGATGGCAAGCCCGGCCTCGGCGGCGTGCTGGCGGGCCGCCTCGATGGCCTCGGCGCTGGCGTCCAGCCCGGTAACGCTGCCGCCCATGCGCGCCAGCGGCTCGGCGACCAGCCCTCCACCACAGCCGACATCAAGGACCTTGAGGTCGCGCAGCGGCCGCAGCATGGCGCGATCGCGGGCGAAGGCGGCGCACACCTCGTCGCGGACATAGGCCATGCGCACCGGGTTGAGCCGGTGCAGTGGCGCCATCGGCCCGTCCTCGTCCCACCACGTCGCGGCGATGTGGGAGAACTTGGCGACCTCGGCGGCGTCAATGGTCGAAGGGGGCAGAGCTTCGCTTGCGTTCATGGCTCCCACTTTCTATCAAGAGCCCGCAATTTCAACCAGGGACTGGCGCGAGCATCATGGCGCGTATCGTAATGAAGTTTGGCGGCACCTCGGTGGCCAACGTCGACCGTATCCGCAACGTGGCCCGGCGGGTCAAGGCCGAGGTGGATCGCGGCAACGAAGTCGCGGTGGTGGTCTCCGCCATGTCCGGCGAGACCGACCGGCTGGTCGGCTTCTGCCGCGAGGCCGCGACCCTCTATGACGCCCGGGAATACGACACCGTGGTCGCCACTGGCGAGCAGGTGACGACCGGTCTGCTGGCCATCGTGCTGCAGTCGATGGGCGTGCCGGCGCGCAGCTGGCTGGGCTGGCAGCTGCCCGTACGGACCAACGACGCCCACGGCTCGGCCCGCATCCAGGACATCGACACCGGCGAGGTGATCTCCCGCATGCTCACCGGGCAGGTGGCGGTGGTGGCGGGCTTCCAGGGGCTCGGTCCCGACAACCGGGTGACGACGCTGGGCCGCGGCGGCTCGGACACCAGCGCGGTGGCGCTGGCGGCGGCGCTGAAGGCCGACCGCTGCGACATCTACACCGATGTCGACGGCGTCTACACGACCGACCCCCGGATCGTGCCCAAGGCACGCAAGCTCGACAAGATCACCTATGAGGAGATGCTGGAGCTGGCCAGCGTCGGCGCCAAGGTGCTGCAGACCCGCTCGGTCGAACTGGCGATGAAGGAAAAAGTGCGCGTCCAGGTTCTCTCATCGTTTGAGGACTTGCCTGGTACGCTCGTGGTGGACGAGGATGAAATCGTGGAACAGGAACTGATCGCCGGCGTGGCCTATTCACGCAACGAAGCCAAGATCACGCTGGTGGGTGTGCCCGACCGGCCGGGCGTTGTCGCGGCCATCTTCTCGCCGCTGGCCGACGCCAACGTCAACGTCGACATGATCGTGCAGAACATCGCCCACGACACCAAGACCACCGACGTCACCTTCACGGTCACCCGCACCGACCTGCCGCGCGCGCTGGACACGCTGGAGAAGCACCGCGCCGAACTGGGCTACGAGGGCCTGGTGTCGGATGCGGCGGTCTCCAAGGTTTCGGTGGTGGGCGTCGGCATGAAGAGCCACGCGGGCGTCGCACAGACCATGTTCAAGGCGCTCGCCGACCGGGGCATCAACATCCAGGTGATCTCGACCTCCGAGATCAAGATCAGCGTGCTGATCGCCGAGGACTACACCGAACTGGCGGTACGCGCCCTGCACTCCGCCTACGGACTGGACGCCGCATGACCGACCTGACGCCCTCCGCCCTGGCCGCTGGCCGCGCCCGGCTGGATGCCCTGATGCGGCGCGGCGTCGAATTCCTGGGCAGCCGCTACGCCATTCTGGGCGGTGCGATGACCTGGGTGTCCGAACGCACCCTGGTGGCCGCCATCTCCAACGCCGGTGGCTTCGGCGTGCTGGCGTCAGGCGCCATGACGCCTGAGCGGCTGCGCGAGGAGATCCAGGCGACCCGGGCGCTGACCACGGCACCCTTTGGCGTCAATCTCATCACCTTGCACCCGCAGCTGCTCGACATGGTGGACGTCTGCCTGTCGGAAGGCGTCGGCCATGTGGTGCTCGCCGGCGGCCTGCCGCCGGGCGAGGCCATCGACAAGGTCAAGAAGGGCGGCGCCAAGCTGATCTGCTTCGCGCCGGCGCTGGCGCTGGCAAAGAAGCTGGTGCGCTCCGGCGTCGACGCACTGGTGATCGAGGGGTCCGAGGCCGGTGGCCACATCGGCCCGGTGTCGCTGACCGTGCTGGCACAGGAGATCCTGCCGCATGTGCGCGACGTGCCGGTATTCGTCGCCGGCGGCATCGGTCGCGGCGAGACCATCGCCGCCTATCTGGAAATGGGTGCCGCCGGTGTCCAGCTCGGCACCCGTTTCGTGTGCGCCACCGAGTGCGTGGCACACCCCAACTTCAAGAAGGCGTTTCTGCGTGGCGCCGCTCGCGACGCCATCGCCTCGGTCCAGCTCGACCCGCGTTTCCCGGTGATCCCTGTCCGGGCCCTGAAGAACAAGGGCTCGGAAGCGTTCATGGAAGCCCAGCGCCGGATCATCGAACGGGTCGACCGTGGCGAACTCGACATCGCCGCCGGGCAACTGGAAATCGAGCATTACTGGGCTGGTGCGCTGCGCCGGGCGGTGGTCGACGGCGACGTCGAGAGCGGCTCGCTGATGGCCGGCCAGTCGGTCGGCCTGGTCAGCAGTGAACAGCCGGTTGCCGACATCATTGGTGAACTGACCGATCAGGCCGCCCGCTTCCTGGCCGAGCGCACCATCTTGCCCCTAGAGGCGACTGCATGAGCCCGGCGTCGCCCGTCGTGTCCGCCCCGCGCGCCATTCTGCGCCGGCTGCACGATGTCATGGCGTCGCGGGCCACGGTGCAGGCCAAACTCAACAAGGTGGTGCGGGCCATCGCCGGCGCTATGTCGAGCGAGGTCGCCTCCATCTACCTGCTGCGCGATGGCTGGCTTGAACTCTATGCGACGGAAGGCCTGGCCCAGGAGGCCGTCCACGTCACCCGCATGGCGCTGTCGGAAGGCCTGGTGGGCAACATCGCCACCAACCGGACGCCGCTCAATCTCGCGGAAGCCCGCGCCCACCCTGACTTCGCCTACCGCCCGGAAACCGGTGAGGACGTCTTCCACTCCTTTGCCGGCGTGCCGATCCTGCGGCGCGAACAGGCGATCGGTGTGCTGTGCGTCCAGCATGTCGACCCCCGCCAGTATGAGGACGAGGAGATCGAGGCGATGCAGACCGTCGCCATGGTGCTCTCGGAACTCATCTCGTCGGCCGGGTTGGTCGACGAGGAAACCATGGCGCGCGCGCGTGCCCAGAACACGGCGCCGGTGCGGATGTCAGGTACCAAGCTGGTGGATGGCCTGGCACGCGGCATGGCGGTCTTCCACCAGCCGCGCGTCGTCGTCGAACATACGGTGGCCGAGGACATCGAGGCCGAGCGCAAGCGCGTCACCGACGCCTTCCAGACCATGCGCCAGCAGATCGACAAGATGATGAGCCAGGCGGAGTTCGCCGGCTCGGGCGAGCATGAGGACATTCTTGAAACCTACAAGATGTTCGCCTTCGACGAAGGCTGGGCCCGACGGATCACCGAGGCCATCGACAGCGGCCTGACCGCCGAGGCCGCCATCGAACGCGTGCAGCAACGCACCCGCATCGCCATGCGCAAGACCCAGGACCCGTTCTTCCTGGAGCGCCTGCATGACCTCGACGACCTGGCCAACCGGCTGCTGCGCATTGTCGCCGGCCGGATGGGCACGGCGGCGCAGGCGGGCCTTACCCAGGACAGCATCCTGATCGCCCGCAATCTGGGCCCCGCCGAACTGCTGGAATATGACCGCCGCTTTCTGCGCGGCGTGGTGCTGGAGGAGGGCTCACCCACGGCGCACGTCACCATCATCGCCCGCGCCATGGGCGTGCCGATGCTCGGTCGTGTCAAGCAGGTCCGCGACCATGTCTACGAAGGCGACCCGCTGCTGCTCGATGTTGCCAACGAGGCCCTGTTCATCCGGCCCGCCCCCAACGTCATCAAACAGTTCGAGTCCCACATCGCGCTGCGGGCCCGGCGCCAGGCCGAATATGCCAAGCTGCGCGACCTGCCCGCCATCACCGCCGACGGCACCCGCATAGAGCTGATGATGAACGCCGGTCTGCGCGTCGATCTGCCCGGCCTGTCCGTCACCAATGCCGACGGCATCGGCCTGTTCCGCACCGAGTTCCAGTTCCTGGTCTCCGCCGCCCTGCCCCGCCGCGAAGCGCAGACGCGCCTGTATTACGACGTGTTGCACGCTGCCGCCGACAAGCCGGTTGTGTTCCGCACCGTCGATATCGGTGGCGACAAGGCCGTGCCCTACCTGAAGGACGACGACACCATCGAGGAAAACCCGGCGATGGGCTGGCGGGCGCTCCGTGTGGCGCTGGAGCGCGAGGGCTTGCTGAAGGTGCAGGCGCGCGCATTGCTCGACGCCGCGGCCGGGCGGGAATTGAATCTGATGTTCCCGATGGTCACCGAACCCTGGGAGTATGAGCAGGCACGCGCCATCGTTCAGGGTCAGGTGGATTATCTGATCACGCGCGGCCTGCCATTGCCGCAGCGGATCAATTACGGCGTGATGATGGAAGTGCCGGCCCTGGCCTACCGGCTCGACGAGTTGCTGCCCAAGCTTGACTTCCTCTCGATCGGCACCAACGACCTGATCCAGTTCCTGTTTGCCGCCGACCGCTCCAACCCGAAGCTCGCCGACCGTTACGACTGGGTCAGCCCCGGTGTCCTGCGTTTCCTGAAAATGGTCGTCGATCAGGCACACGCCGCAGGCAAGCCCATCTCGGTATGCGGGGAAATGGGGGGCAGGCCGCTGGAGTCGATGGCGCTGATGGGGCTTGGTGTGCGCCGCCTGTCGATCACACCTGCCGCTATCGGTCCGATCAAGAACCTCGTACGCCACCTCGATCTGGCGAAATTACGTCAATTGATGGATGAATTACTGACCCGTCCGAGCCCGGATATTCGCCATCGACTGATGAAATTCGCCGAGGACGAAAAAATTCCCCTCTGACGGCCCGCCAAACGGGCGTTGACATGTTGACAACATGCTTTCTGCTGTCAAAGTTATCCACAGGGCAGCGCAAGATGGCGCCAAGCCTTTCGGGGTCGTACCAAATCATCCGCTTATCCAGTTGAATGGTGTGCAACCGGTCACTGACAAGGCCAGTGACTTGAGGAGAACAAAATGTCAGCCTTGACGGATTCCAGCGCTGTTGCCGGGGGCACCGCCATGTCGGTGGGACAGCTGTTGCGCACCCGGCGTATCGAGCGCGGCCTGTCGATTGGCGATATCGCCGCCGAGACCCGCATTTCCGCGCGTTATCTCTCCGCCCTGGAGGACGACCAGCATGAGGTGCTGCCGCCGCTGACGTTCTCGCTGGGGTTCGTCAAGAACTACGCCAAGGCGCTGGGCCTGTCCTCGGAGCTGGTGGGCAACCAGTTCAAGGCGGAGACATCCCGCTTCGGGGTCGCCGAGCAGGCGCATTTCCCCGAACCGATGGGAGATAGCAAGATTCCCTCGCGCGGCCTGGCGGTGGCGGGTGTCGTCATCGTGGTCGCGGTGCTGGGTGGCTGGTGGGCATGGACCAGCGGCCTCATCGGCGCCACGGCGCCCACCGAGGACGACATGATATCCGTTGCCGGCACCGCGGAGGGCACCAGTACCGAAGGCCCCGACCTGGCGATCTCCGCGACGCCACCGGACACCGAAGCCGTTTCAGCGCCCCAGGCCGCCGCCGTGCCCGCTGACGAGGCAACCCTGCGAGCGGAAGAACAGGCGACCGCTGCCGCCCGGGTCATCAATAACGGGCCAATCATCCTCAAGGCACTGGAAGACAGCTGGGTCAGAATCTCCGACGGCACGTCGGGAGCGGTCAAGATCGGCGTCATGAAGGCGGGCGAGACCTACCGGGTTCCCGCCCTGCCGGGCCTGAAGCTGATGACGGGCAACGCCGGGGCGCTTGAAGTGACTGTCGGCACCACGGTGCTGCCATCAATGGGCGGTCCCGGCGAGGTGGTGAAGGATCTCGAACTGACGCCGGCCGGCCTGCAGGCCTACCTTGCCTCCCGCGCGACACCGCCCAGCGCCGACAGCCCCCGCACCAATCCCGAATAATCAAACCCGCCCCGTGCGTTACCCGCCGGAGGGCGGGTCGTGGCGGGGCGTCGGCATCGTTCGGGAGGCCTCATCGCCTGGCCTCGCGCCACGCGGCCAGGCTACCGACGGTCCGCCTCCATGAGCTGGGCATCGGCCGTGAACTTGGCGGCCCAGTTGAGATATTGGTAGTCGCCATAGTCACCATCGACCGGATGCGACCCCTTGACGCCGCCACGGATGTCCGGCGGGCCATCCAGGGAGATGGTACGACGAACATACTGGTTGAGACGTTGCGCGGCCGCGACATAGCCCGGGTTGGACTCGATGGCGTCGAGCAGCAGAAAACAGGCGGCGATCTGCGATGAACCCGTGAGACAGACATAATCCACCGCCGGCTGCCAGTCGCGGTCGTAACGACCGGCGAGCCAGCCGTCAGCCCGCACGCAGCCCGCAAGCGCGTCGGCGGTGCGCCGGCAGGCGGCCAGCACCGCCGTGTCGGGCGTCAACCGATAGGCCTCGATGCAGCCGCGCAGAACATAGCCGATGGTGTGGGTGAGGGGCGCATCAGGGCGCACCAGGCAATTATCCTGGAACCAGCCGTTGGCGAGCTGGCGCGAGATCGCCCAGCGCACCTGACGTTGCCCGGCCTCGCCATACCCCTCACCGGGTGCCACCCGTTCGGCCTCGAACAGCCCCCAGGCGACGTGGGTTTCGTAGGCTTTGTCGCCCGGCGCCGCGAACGGCGTCGGATGTGAGCGCCAGCAGCCATCGGGGTCGAGACTGTCCCGCAGAAAGCAGGCCGCGCCATGCATCGCCTCGCCATAGGCATCCGCACCGAAGGTCGCGACACCCGCCGCCAGACCGATGAGAATCTGGCCGGTATTGAAGGTCACCGGCACCACCGGCGTCTGGTCGATGCGTCCACCCTGAAAACCGCCGCTCGGCAACTGGATCGCCTTCAGCCAGTCGAGCATCCGGCGGGCCGCCTCGCGGTAGTCGTCGCGGCCGAAGCGCACAGCGCCGTCTAGAAGGGTGGGAATGATGTACCCGGTGGTCTCGGGGTAGGAAGGCGCCCAGCCGGTGCGCAAGTCGAAATCGCGAGCAACACCGCCATCCTGCGACTTCGAACAGGCCTGAGCGCGCAGCAGCCAGTCCATATTGGCGATGGCAACCTCGACCGGCTTGCCGGGATCGCCTGGCAACGGCCCGCGATCCGCCTTGAGCACGGCGCGACCGAGCTCGGTCAGTGCCTGTTCCTGCTCCCACTTGCGATATTTCTCGACCGCCTGTTCAGGCAATAGCGTCTTGAGAGCGGCTTTAAGGTGTCGCGGTCGCGTCCGTCAAGGTGGTGTAATTTCGGCTGTGGCCGTGGGCCATCGTCAGGCGGCTTTGGCGGTGATGTGTAGGGGCTGATTTTCCTCCTCGATCATGGGTTGGTTGAGTTCGGCCATGCCTT
>NZ_JBEUDS010000035.1:0-21726 GCF_041060555.1 Parapedomonas caeni
TGCAAACTCCACCATAACGATGAACCCGGTGGCCACCAGCGACGCCGCATTCCGGGGTGGGGCATGCCCCACCCCGGAATACACCATCGCCTACACCGGAAATTACACCACGAGCGCGGACGCTAACTGCGTCCACCGGCGGCGGTGCCACGGTGTCGTCGCGACCGTAAAGCCACTGTTCCAGCGTGAATGAACCCCTGAGCATAGTATCTCACTAACCTAGCAGCATTTTAGCGTCGGTTAAGCGGGATTGATGGTTTGTTACACCGTCGACTCGTTGCCGGCGTGTAAAGTCCAGCTATGGCAACGGCAAATTTAATCCTACTATGTCGACCGATTAAATAGTGTTTATGATCGTGGCCTCATCACCAAGGAGGGACCGATCATGAGAACCATCCTCTCGTCTGCTGTCATCCTGGGGCTCGGGCTGGCACTCGTGGCGCCGGTCGTGGCGCCCGCACACGCCAAGACCCAGGAACTGCTCAACGTATCCTACGATCCGACGCGCGAACTCTATCGTGACTACAACGCCGCCTTCGCCCGCTACTGGAAGGGCAAGACCGGCGACGACGTGGTCATCAAGGCATCGCACGGCGGTTCGGGCAAGCAGGCTCGCGCTGTCATCGACGGTCTGCAGGCCGACGTGGTGACGCTGGCACTGGCAAGCGACATCGACCAGATCGCCAGCCGGTCGAAGGCGCTGCCAGGCGACTGGCAGAAGCGGCTGGCCTATAATTCCGCGCCTTATTACTCGACCATCGTTTTCCTGGTCCGCAAGGGCAACCCCAAGGGTATCAAGGACTGGGATGATCTGGTGAAGCCGGGCATCAAGGTCATCACGCCCAACCCGAAGACCTCGGGCGGCGCCCGCTGGAACTATCTCGCCGCCTGGGGCTATGCGCTGAAGGCCTATGGCAACAGCCCGAAGAAAGCGCAGGACTTCGTCACCGCGCTGTACCGCAATGTGCCGGTGCTGGATTCCGGCGCCCGTGGCTCCACCACCACCTTCGTCCAGCGCGGCGTCGGGGACGTGCTGCTGGCGTGGGAAAACGAGGCCTATCTGGCGGTGAAGGAGCTGGGCGAGGGCAAGGTGCAGATCGTCGTGCCGTCGCTGTCGATTCTCGCCGAACCGCCGGTCGCCTTGGTCGACAAGGTGGTCGACAAGAAGGGCACTCGCCCGGTGGCGCAGGCCTATCTCGACTATCTCTACACCCCGGCGGCGCAGGACCTGGTCGCCAGGCATTATTATCGCCCGCGTCTGCCCGAGGTGGCGACAAAGTATGAGTCCTTCTTTCCGAAGGTGAAGCTGCTCACCATCAATGAGTTCGGTGGCTGGAAGAAGGCGCAGGCGACCCATTTCAACGATGGTGGCCTGTTCGACCAGATCTTCGATGACGCCAAGCGCTGAGCGACGGACGCTTGGTGATAGAATCTCAAGGGAGTGAAAATGATGTCGAGGAATTTTCCGGCGTCGCCGCGTGCGCGCCAAGTGTTGACGCTTGCCTTGCTGGCATCGGCGCTCACGCCTGTGACCGCCAACGCCCAGAGCAAGGGTGACTACGCTAAATTGCTGGAACGCCTGAACGCGCTGGAGCAGAAAGTCGTCACGCTGGAGGGCCAGAACAAGGCGCTCACCGACGAACTGGGCCAGAAATCACAGGCGATCGAGACGCGGACCCAGGAACTGGCCGACCAGGTGGAGTTCCAGACGGGGCGCATCGAGAAGGTCGAGGTGCGGGCGGCGAAGTCGGCACAGCCCGGCGTCGTACCGACGTTCGCCGACGTCAATGGCAACTTCACCTTCAAGGTCCGTGGTGTCGTCGACGCCGATTATGTCGCTTTCAATGGCGGCAAAGGTGGGTATGACTTCAACAACGGCACGGCGTTCCGACGTGCGCGACTGGGCTTCGAAGGTACGGCGTTCAAGAACTGGGGCTGGCGCATCGAGACGGATTTCGCCGGCAACGCCGTGGCCATCCAGGACGCCTATATCCAGTATAACGGCGTGAAAAAATGGGCGTTCACACTGGGCCAGCACAAGGCCCCGTTCGGCCTGGAATCGAACAATTCCGACAACTACAACAGCTTTATCGAACGCTCCATCTTCACCAACGCCATCGGCGAGGCGGGCGCCGAGCGGCGGCTGGGCGCGTCAGCCCAGTATGTCGACGAGGCATTCACGGTCGCCTTCGGCCTGTTCGGCGACAATGAAAGCTCGACCCGCAGCGAGGCCGCGCCCGACGAAAGCTGGGGCCTGAACGCGCGCGCGACCTGGGAACCGGTTGTGTCCGACGCCTTCAATCTACATGTCGGCGCCTCCGGTTTCTGGCGCAATGACGTGAAGGCTGACAACACGGCCGCCGCCGGCACCCTGCGGCTGCGTGAGCGGCCCAATGTCCGCGTCGATGGCGGGCGTATCATCGATACCGGCACCATCACCCGTGTGAACAATCTCTACTACGGCGGCCTGGAGGCGACGGCCATCGCCGGTCCGTTCTCGCTCACCGGCGAATACGGCCACCTGGAGGTGGACCGCGCCACCGGCTTCGAGGACGTCAGCTTTGACGGCCTTTATGTCTATGGCAGCTGGTTCCTGACCGGCGAGAGCCGCGCGTTCAACAAAGGCAATTTTGATCGTCTGAAGCCCTTCGCACCGTTCGACCCGTCAGCGGGAAACTGGGGCGCGTTCGAGCTGGTGGCCCGGTACGACTGGTTCGACGTCTCCGACACGCCGGTGGTCGCCAACGCCGGCAACAAGGCGGAAACCTACACGTTGGGCCTCAACTGGTACTTCAACACCAACTTCAAGGCGATGTTCAACTGGGTGCATTTCAGCGGCACCCACACGCCGCTTGACCCCGTGGGCACCAGGACCAGCGGCGACGCCTTTGCCGCGCGCCTGCACCTGGACTGGTAATTCGCGCGATCCGCGGTGATCCACCCGACGGTCGTTGGCCTGCGCGGGCGGATCACTGCCATCCTGATCTGTACTGGAGAAGCCATGACGATCCTTGCGCGTCGACGCTCCATCATTCCGGGCTTCGGGATCACACTCGGCTACACGCTGCTGGTGCTCGGGCTGGTTGTTCTCATTCCGCTTTCCGCGGTGTTCCTGAAAAGCGCCGGCATGGGCTGGGAAGCGTTCGCCGACGTTGCTTTCTCCCGCCGGGCCTGGGCCGCGTATCGATTGTCGTTCGGGGCATCGTTGCTGGCGGCATCGATCAACCTGGTTTTCGGGCTCACTACGGCCTGGGTGCTGGTACGTTACGAGTTCGCGGGCAAGCGCGTGGTCAGCGCGCTGGTCGATCTGCCCTTTGCCCTGCCGACGGCCGTCGCCGGCATTGCCCTGACCGCGCTCTACGCCGGCAATGGCCTGATCGGCCAGTATCTGGAGCCGTGGGGCGTGCAGGTCGCGTTCACACCGCTGGGCGTGGTGGTGGCACTGGTTTTCATCGGGCTGCCGTTCGTGGTCCGCACGGTGGAGCCGGTGCTGCAGGATCTTGGAGCGGACGTCGAGGAGGCCGCCGCCAGTCTCGGCGCCAGTCGCTGGCAGACGTTCGGCAAGGTCATTTTCCCGGCCATTCTGCCGGCCCTGCTGACGGGCTTCGCGCTCGCCTTCGCGCGGGCGGTTGGCGAGTATGGCTCGGTCATTTTCATCGCCGGCAACATGCCACTGGAGTCCGAGATCGCGCCGCTGCTCATCGTCATTCAGCTTGAACAGTATAATTACGAGGGGGCCACGGCGATCGCCGTCGTCATGCTGGTCGCCTCGTTCGCCCTGCTGTTCGCCATCAACCTGCTCCAGGCGTGGAGCAGGCGTCGCATGGCCTGAACGGGAGCTCCTCCGATGTCATCCTCTACCACCGAATCCCGGCTGGTGCGACGTCTGCTCATTGGCATCGCGCTTGCCTTCCTGTCCTTCAACCTGCTGCTGCCCTTGTTCGCCGTTTTCAGCGAGGCGCTACGCGAGGGTTGGCAGGGTTATCAGGCGGCCATCATCGAGCCCGACGCGCTGGCGGCCATTCGCCTGACGCTGCTGGCCGCCGCCATCGCGGTGCCGTTCAACATCGTGTTCGGCGTTTGCGCCGCCTGGGCCATCGCGCGGTTCGAATTTCCCGGCAAGAGCCTGCTCATCACGCTGATCGATCTGCCGTTCTCAGTGTCGCCGGTCATCGCCGGTCTCATCTATGTGCTGCTGTTCGGCGCGCATGGCTGGTTCGGACCATGGCTGGACGAGCACGACATCCAGATCGTCTTCGCGGTGCCCGGCATCGTGCTGGCGACAATCTTCGTCACCTTTCCCTT
Source organism: Parapedomonas caeni (assembly GCF_041060555.1). Classification (NCBI taxonomy): domain Bacteria; kingdom Pseudomonadati; phylum Pseudomonadota; class Alphaproteobacteria; order Sphingomonadales; family Sphingosinicellaceae; genus Parapedomonas; species Parapedomonas caeni. Next base: position 4,306 of record NZ_JBEUDS010000035.1, read on the forward strand.
CGTCGCCCGCGAACTCATTCCGCTGATGCAGGAACAGGGCAACGACGAGGAAGAGGCCGCCCTGTCGCTGGGGGCCTCGGGCTGGCAGACCTTCTGGCGGGTGACGTTGCCCAATATCCGCTGGGGCCTGCTGTATGGCGTGTTGCTGTGCAATGCCCGCGCCATGGGCGAGTTCGGCGCGGTATCGGTGGTGTCCGGCCATATTCGCGGCCTCACCAACACCATGCCGCTGCACGTCGAGATTCTCTACAACGAATATAATTTCATCGCCGCCTTCGCGGTGGCGTCGCTGCTGGCGTTGCTGGCTCTTGTCACGCTTGTCGCCAAGAGCCTGCTGGAATGGCGTTTCGGCCGCAAGGCCGTCGCCGGTCATTGATCCCGAGGACCATACGTCATGACTGTCTCCGTTCATCATATCACCAAGCGCTTTGGCGCGTTCACGGCGCTGGACGATGTTTCACTCGACGCACGGCCCGGTGAATTTCTTGCCCTGCTCGGGCCGTCGGGTTCCGGCAAGACAACCCTGCTGCGCGTCATGGCCGGGCTGGAATTTCCCGACGCCGGGGCGGTGCTGTTCGATCATGTCGATGTCACCAACGCCCGGGCCGCCGAACGCCGGGTCGGCTTCGTGTTCCAGCATTACGCGCTGTTCCGGCACATGACGGTCGCCGAGAACATCGCCTTCGGTCTCAAGGTGAAGAAGCCGGTGGAACGTCCGTCCCCCGAGGCGATCGCCGCGCGGGTGCGGGATTTGCTGGGTCTGATTCAGCTGGAACATCTGGGCGGGCGCTATCCGTCGCAACTTTCCGGCGGTCAGCGCCAGCGGGTGGCGCTGGCGCGCGCGCTGGCGGTGGGACCGCGCGTGCTGCTGCTGGACGAGCCGTTCGGCGCGCTGGATGCCAAGGTGCGCAAGGATCTGCGGCGCTGGCTCCGGCAGATTCATGATGAAACCGGCGTCACCTCGGTCTTCGTCACGCACGATCAGGAGGAGGCGCTGGAACTGGCCGATCGCGTGGTGGTCATGAACCACGGTCGCATCGAGCAGGTGGGGGAACCGGCGGAAATCTACGACCACCCGGCCAGCGCGTTCGTCGCCGATTTCATCGGCGAGGCCAACCGGCTGGAGGTGACCGTCCGCCATGGCCGTGTCTTTTTCGCGGGCGTCGATCTCGGTCCGGCGGACGGGCATGGCGACGGACCGGCCATTCTCTATGCGCGGCCGCATGACTTCGTGATCACCGATGTCGGCGCGGGCGCCATTCCGGCGGTGCGGCGCAGTCATCGGCGGCTGGGCGCGCGCCATCGCATTCTGCTGTCGCTGGGGGACAGCGGCGCGACCGTCGAGGTGGAGACGCTAGGGCCGCTGGATGACGGTGACGTCTGTCACCTTGCCATCCAGCGGTGGGATCTGTTTCCCGCCTGACCCCGGCGTGTCAGGCGCGGCTCAGCGGTCGATGCCGCCCAGGCAGATGTATTTCGTCTCCAGATACTCGTGCAGACCTTCCTGGCCGCCCTCGCGGCCGAGGCCGGACTCCTTGACACCGCCGAACGGCGCCACCTCGGTCGAGAGAATGCCCTCGTTGACCGCGACCATGCCGTATTCCAGCGCCTCCGAGACGCGGATGACGCGGGAGATGTCGCGGGTGAAAACATAGGCGGCCAGGCCATACTGGGTGGCGTTGGCCAGCCGGATGGCGTCCGCCTCGGTGTCGAAGCGCACCAGCGGCGCCACCGGGCCGAAGATCTCCTCGGTCACCACGGTCATCGCCGGCGTGACGTTGGCGAGCACGGTGGGCTCGTAGAACAGGCCACCCAGCGCCGCGCGCTTGCCGCCGGTGACGACGGTGGCGCCCGCCGCCACCGCCTCGGCGACCATGCCGTCCACCTTGTCGATGGCCTCGGCGTTGATCAGCGGGCCGACCGCGACCCCCGGCTGGTCGCCGGGGCCGACCTTCATCGCCTTGACCTTCTCGGCCAGCCTGGCGGCGAAGGCGTCGTGGATGCCCGCCTGCACCAGGAAGCGGTTGGCGCAGACACAGGTCTGGCCGGCGTTGCGGTACTTCGAGGCCAGCGCGCCTTCCACCGCCTGGTCGAGGTCGGCGTCGTCGAACACGATCAGCGGCGCGTTGCCGCCCAGTTCCAGGCCCAGCTTCTTCACGGTGTCAGCGCACTGGCGGTAGAGAATCTTGCCGACCTCGGTCGAGCCGGTGAACGACAGCGCCTTGACATGCGGGCTGGCACACAGCTCGCCGCCGACGGCACGCGAATTGGTGGTGGTGACCACGTTCAGCACGCCGGCCGGCAGGCCGGCCTGCTCGCCCAGCCGGGCCAGCGCCAGCGCGCACAGCGGCGTCTCCGCCGGCGGCTTGATGACCACGGTGCAGCCGGCGGCCAGCGCCGGGCCCGCCTTGCGGGTGATCATGGCGATGGGGAAGTTCCACGGCGTGATCGCCGCCACCACGCCGACCGGCTGGCGGATGGTCAGGTAGCGCTTGGTACCGACCGTCGTGGGGATGGTCTCGCCATAGGCGCGCTTGGCTTCCTCGGCGAACCATTCGATGAACGAGGCGCCATAGACCACCTCGCCGCGCGCCTCGGCCAGCGGTTTGCCCTGTTCGGCGGTCATCAGCGCCGCCAGTGCGTCGGCGTTGGCGATCATCAGGTCGAACCAGCGGCGCAGGATCACCGAGCGGTCCTTGGCGGTGCGGGCGGCCCAGCCGGGGAAGGCGGCCTGGGCGGCATCGATCGCGGCACGGGTCTCGTCGGCGCCAAGGTCGGGGACTTCGGTGAGCACGGCGCCGGTGGCCGGATTGGTGACCGGGAAGTGCCGGGTGCCGTCGACCCAGCGGCCGTCGATATAGGCTTGGCGAAACGATGCCGCGTCCATGGGGGGAATCCTTTTCAACAGGTGGTCGGATTGGCCGTTGATCTGCGGCGCATGACACGCTTAGGTCAACCCATCAGAGAAGAATTTACGACGACTGTTCATCGCCTGGGGAGGCCTGTCATGACACTTATCGATCCGCGAACACCCGTGATTGTCGGCGTCGCCCAGTACGGCGACCGGGTCAGCGAGCCCGATGCGGCGCTGACCCCGCTTGCCATGCTGGAGAAGGTCGCCCGCGACGCGCTGGCCGACAGCGGGGCCGACAGCGGGGCTGCCGCCGGCGCGCTGGCGGGTCTCGACTGGCTGACGGTGATTCGCACCTTCCCGGACTCCGCGCCGGTCTTCAAGCCGCCGTTCTGGGGCTATACCAACCTGCCGCGCTCGCTGGCCAACCGGCTGGGCGCCAGCCCGGCGCGCCTGACCTACCCGCATGCCGGTGGCAACACGCCGCAGTGGTTCATCAACATGTACTGCGAGGCGATCGCCCGCGGCGAGGCGGAAATCTGTCTGCTGGCCGGCGTCGAGGCGCTGCGTACCGCGGCGCGGGTACAGAAGACCGGCATCGTGCCGGACTGGAGCGAGGACCCGGGCGGGCCGGCGCCGGAAGTGATCGGTGACGACCGCCCCGGCGTCAGCCGGGCCGAGATGGCGCACCAGATGATCATGCCGACGTCCGTCTATCCGCTGTTCGAGAACGCGCTCGGCCACCACTATGGCCGCGACCCGGTGCGTCACCGGCAGGCGCTGGGGGCGCTGATGCAACCGTTCACCGAGGTCGCCGCCGGCAACCCCTGGTCGGCGCTGGCGAGCCCGCGCACGGCGGCTGAACTGTGCGAGCCCAGCGACGACAACCGCTACATCGCCTACCCCTACACCAAATATTTCAACGCCAACATGTTCGTCGACCAGGCGGCCGCCGTGTGGGTGATGTCCACCGCTGCCGCCGACCGGCTGGGCGTGCCGCGGGATCGCCGCTGCTACCTGCATGGCGCCGCCGACACCACCGAGAAGTGGTACGTCTCGGAGCGGGTGAACTATTACAGCTCGCCGGCCATCGCCATTGGTGCCGCCGAGGCGCTCGGCCAGGCCGGCAGGGGCATCGCCGACATGGCGCTGGTCGACATCTACTCCTGCTTCCCGGTGGCGGTGGAGGTGGCGGCCGACGCCATCGGCCTGGCCCACGCCGATCCGCGCGGGCTCACGGTCACCGGCGGCCTGCCCTATTTCGGCGGCCCGGGGAACAATTACGTCACCCACTCGATCGCGGAGATGGTGGCCCGCCTGCGCCGCCAGGCCGGCGCTTTCGGTCTGGTGACCGCCAACGGCATGTACCTCACCAAGCACAGCTTCGGCGTCTACAGCACCACGCCGACACCAGCCCCCTTCGCGCGCGTCGACCCCAAGAGCTACCAGACGCGCATCGATGCCATGGAGTCGCCGCCGCTCAACGCCGCGCCGACGGGCGTTGGCACCATCGAGACCTTCACGGTTGTCTATAATCGCGGCGCGCCGGCGTCGGCACCCGTGATCGGCCGGCTGCCCACCGGCGAGCGCTTCCTCGGCCTGGTCAGCGACCCGGCCCAGGCGGCGGCGATGGTCGACCGGCCAGTGATCGGCCGGCCGGTGCAGGTCGCCACGGGCGAGACCTTCAACAGCGTGACGCTGGTTTAGGCACGGCGTTTCCGCAGGGCTGGCGGGTGGCGCGCGACCATCAGGAAGCGCGCCGCCATCAACACGAAGGCGACCAGTGCGCCCAGCCCCAGCGACAGCGGCAGGGCCAGCGCGCCGACGTCGGTATGGTGGACCAGCGCGAAGGCGATGCCGCACATCACCACAAAGAAGGCAAAGGTCTGGATGACGCCGGCCACCACCTGATCACCGGCGGCGCGCAGGGCGTAGAGCAGCACGGCCTGGGCGCCGTCGAACACCAGGAATGGCGCCAGCAGCACCAGCATGTCGACCGCCAGTACCAGCAGGGCCGGGTCGGCGGTGAACGGCGCCAGCACGACGCGCGGCATGGCGAGGTAGCAGGCGGCGATGGCGAGGATGCTGGCGGCCGCCATGCCGGCGGCCAGCCAGCCTCGCCGGGCGACCGCGCTGGCCTCACCCGCGCCGATGGCGTTACCGACGCGGACGGCCGCCGCCGAGGCCAGCCCCGCCATGAACACCATGCTCGCCATGTGCAGCGAGATCACCGCCTGGAACGCGGCGGCGGGGACCGCGCCCAGTGCGGCGCCGATGGCCATGACAATGGAGAAGCCGCCCAGCTCGAAGGCGGATGCAAGTCCCGGCACCAGGCCGAAGCGCCGCAGTTCGACGCCGTCGCGCCAGGCGCCTCGCCAGGAGGCGCCGATCCCGTAGCGACGGCGGTCCGGCATGGTCCAGATGTAGGCGACGACCGCGATCGCGCCGACGACAACAGACAGCAGGGTGCCGAGCGCCGCACCGTCGGCGCCCATCGCCGGCAGGCCGGCGTTGCCGTAGATGAACAGCCAGTTGAGACCGGCGTTGAGCGGCAGCGTCGACAGGCTGATGACCATCACCGGGCGCGGCCGGCTGATGCCCTCCAGAAAGTAGTGGCACGCAATGGCCACCAGATTGGGGACATAAGCCAGGGCGAGGATACGCATGAAGCCGGCGCCGCCCGCCACCATGTCCGCGGGTACATCGATCAGCCGCAGGATGGTCGCCCCGGACAGGTAAAGGATGCTCAAGGCCAGTCCACCGATGGCGATGGCATAGGCTATGCCCTGGCGCAGGATGGCGCCGCAGCGGTGGTGGTCGCCGGCACCATCGGCGCGCGCGGTCAGCACGGTGACACCCGAGATCAGCCCCATGCAGACGACGATGCCGGTCCAGTGCAGGATGCGGCCGGCACCGAGATAGGCGAGTTCCGTGGTCGAGAAGCGTCCGACCATGGCGGTATCGATGAGGTTGAGGGCCAGCCACTGGAAATGTGCCAGCATCACCGGCCAGGCGAGGCTGACCAGTCGGCGCACTTCGGATCGGCGTGTCTGCCAGGACATGGCGGCGAGCCATACGTGAAATGTATCTGGCTGGCGAGGGGCGGTTTTGCGCGGCGCCCGCCGGCGTGGCATAGGGGATGACCTCGGGTGAATGAAAGGAAAGTCATGCGGATCGGCATCCTCACCGGCGGCGGCGACGTGCCTGGCCTCAACCCGTGCATCAAGGCCATTGCCGAGGGCGCGGCCGAGCGCGGCTGGGCGGTGACCGGCTTCCTGCGCGGCTGGTTGGGGCCACTGGCGATAGACCCCGGCGCCATCGACCTGACGGCGCCCCTCGGCAGCATGGAACTCACGCCTGCGGTGGTACGCGGCATTGACCGTGAGGGCGGCACCATTCTGCATACCTCCCGCACCGACCCCCGTCGGACGCCCCGGGGTGACCGCACGGCGCATGTGCGCGCGGTGCTCGCGGCCATGGGTGTCGATGTCATGATCACGCTGGGCGGCGACGGCACACTGCGTTTTTCGGCCCATCTCGCCAGTCTCGGGACGCCGGTGATCTCGATCCCCAAGACCATGGACAACGATGTCTTTGGCACCGATTACTGCATCGGCTTTTCCACGGCTGTCAGCCGCTCGGTCGACGCCATCAACGCGCTGCGCACCACCACGTCGAGCCATGAGCGGATCGGTGTCATCGAGCTGTTTGGCCGGCGTTCTGGCGAGACAGCGCTGTTGTCGGGGTTCCTGGCGCAGGCTGACCGCATCGCCATCGCCGAGACGCCGGTCGATCTCGACCGGCTGATTCCGCTGATTGTCGCCGATCGCGAGGCCGCGCGGCGCAGCTATGCCATGCTGGTGGTGTCGGAAGGGGCGCAGATCGCCGGAGAGATCGTCGATGACGATCTGTCGAAGTCGGCCACCAGCCGGGTGTCACTGAGTGTCGGCCAGCGGATTGCCCAGGCCATCGAGGCGCGCAGCGGCGTCGGCACGGTGGTGCAGGAACTGGCCTACCTGATGCGCGCCGGCGCGCCCGACGCGCTGGATCGCATGGTCGGCTTTGCCTTCGGTACGCTGGCGGTACAGCTGATCGCGCGCGGCGAGGTCAACCGGCTGGTCTGTCTGCGCGACGGCAACTACGGTCATGTCCCCATCGACACGGTCAACCAGGGGACCAAGAGGCTCGATGTGGGCCGGCTGTATGACCCTGCCGACTATCGCGCCAAGATCGCTGACGTCAACGCCATGCCGATGTTCCTGTACTGAAACCGCTCAGGCAGCGTGTGCCGAGGCCGCTCGCTGGGCAATAACGATGACCAGCGCATAGAGCACCAGCTGCGCCAGCAGGATCTGAACATCGAAGACCGGGAATATCAGGGCCGCGACGCTCGGCACGCCGACCATCGCCCAATAGGCGAACACGCTGCGGGGCCAGCCGAGCAGCCGCCCCAGATGATGGTGCAGATGTTCACGGTCGCCCGAGAACGGCGATCGTCCCGCGCGCAATCGCCGGATCATCAGGCGCAGACAATCGATCGTGGGCACGGCGAACCAGACCGCGATATGGCCAGCTTTCAACGAGCCGCTGCCGTTGGCGTAGACCTCGATCGCCAGCAGGCCGATGAGGGTCGCCAACCCATAGCTGCCGGCATCACCGAGAAAGAAACGACCGCGCCAGTTGAACAGCAAAGCGACGCCCAGTGCCGTCATCAGGGTGGCGAACAGCGGCTGTAACGTGGTGTCGCCATGCATCCACAGGCAGAAGGTCCAGATCATGCACAGGCCGATCACCAGGCCATTCTTGCCATCCGCCATGTTGACGGCGTTGAGCAGGCCCACCAGGCAGAGAATGGTAAAGGGCGCGGCCAGCTCGCCCCAGTGCAGACTGGGCAGCACATTGGTGAATCGCAGGATGACGACTTCCAGCGAGGTCGCCAGGGTCAGCGTCAGTGCGAACACTGCGAGGGAGATCAGCAGTCGCTGAAGGGGGCGCAGGCCGATGCGGTCGTCGACGAGGCCCAAAGCCGCCTGCATAGCGGTGCACAGGCCGATCAGGCCGATGTCCGCCCACTGGGCGTGCCCCTGGCCATAGGATGCGAAACTGAGCCACAAGCACATCAGCAGGGCGGGGGGAAGGATAGCGATGCCTCCCACCAGCGGAGTGGGTCTGGCGTGGCGCTTCCGGCCGCCATGCGGGTCAGGATGGTCGATAAGGCCAAACCGCTGTCCCACCGCGCTGGCGCGCAGACCCACAGCACCGGCGAAAAGCGCGGCAATCAGGATGAAGAGGATTGTCATGGGCTAGGCGGCCATAGGTCCGTTCAAGATATCCGCACAACTTTCACCGTCGACCCCTGTTATAGGGCGCAACATAGCAGTTGGCGCGCGAAGGGAAAGCCGGAAGTTGTAGCGAAACCCGCCACTGTCACCGTGGGGTGCGGGATGTTGCGACCTCGATACAGCCGCGGCCCGCGCTGGGGCGTGCGTCATATGAAAAGCCCCCGCCGACCGGCGGCCGGCGGGGGCTGTCGTCAGCGGCGCTGCGGTTAGGATATCAGCGCGGCAACAGGCTCTTGCCCATCAGATATTCGTCGACCGCACGGGCACACTGCCGACCCTCGCGGATTGCCCACACCACCAGCGACTGGCCGCGCCGCATGTCGCCACAGGCGAAGATGCGGGCGACGCTCGACTTGTAGTCGCTGGTCTCGGCCTTGACGTTGCCGCGACCGTCCAGCACGACATTGGCCTGCTGCAGCAGGCCCTGCTTGCGCGGCCCGGTGAAGCCCATGGCGAGCAGCACCAGATCAGCCTTGATCTGGAACGCGCTGCCGGCGACCTCGCGCATTTCCTGGTGACCGTCGGCGCCCTTCACCCACTCGACGCGTACGCACTCCAGCGCCTCGACGCGACCGTCGCTGCCGACGGCCCGCTTGGTCAGTACCGACCAGTCGCGATTGCAGCCTTCCTCGTGAGATGAGGACGTGCGCAGTTTCATCGGCCAGTCCGGCCAGCTCATCGCCTTGTCTTCCTTCACCGGCGGCTTGGGCATGATCTCGAACTGGGTGATGGACGCCGCGCCCTGGCGGTTGGAGGTGCCCACGCAGTCCGAGCCGGTGTCGCCACCGCCGATCACCACCACATGCTTGCCTTTGGCGCTCAGCGTGCCGTTGGGCGCGGCGCGGGCCTCGTCGTCGCCGGCGACGCGCTTGTTCTGCTGGGTAAGGAAGTCCATGGCGAAGTGGATGCCGGCGAGGTCGCGGCCGGGCACTTCCAGGTCGCGCGGCTGCTCGGCGCCGCCGGCGAGCACCACGGCGTCGTAGTTTTCCCGCAGGCTGTCGACCGACACCACGACACCGACCTCGGTATTGACGCGGAACTCGACACCTTCGGCTTCCATCTGGCGGGCACGCCGGCTGATCAGCTGCTTGTCGAGCTTGAAGTCGGGGATGCCATAGCGCAGCAGGCCACCGACGCGGTCGCTCTTCTCGAATACCGTCACGGCGTGACCGGCACGGGCCAACTGCTGGGCGCAGGCCAGACCAGCCGGGCCGGACCCGACCACGGCGATGCTCTTGCCCGATTTGATCGCGGCCGGCTGCGGCGTGATCCAGCCTTCTTCCCAGCCCTTGTCAACGATCTGGCATTCGATGGTCTTGATGGTGACCGGGCTGTCCTGGATGTTCAGGGTGCAGGAGGCCTCGCAGGGCGCCGGGCAGACGCGGCCGGTGAACTCGGGGAAGTTGTTGGTCGAATGCAGTGTTTCCAGCGCGGTGCGCCAGTCGTCGGCATAGACCAGGTGATTCCAGTCCGGGATCAGGTTGTTGACCGGACAACCGTTGTGGCAGAACGGGATGCCGCAGTTCATGCAGCGCGCGGCCTGGTCGCGCAGTTCCGCTGCGGGCAGCGGCTTGATGAACTCGCGATAGTGCTTCAGCCGCTCTTCCGGCTTGTCATAGCCGCGGTCATGACGCTCGATCTCAAGGAAGCCGGTGGGCTTGCCCATGGTGCTTCTCCAGCCTTTAAAGTCGTTATTCGGCGGCAACGGCGGCAGCTGCCAGCCGTTCCGCTTCGAGGTCGCGCAGGGCGCGGCGATAGTCCTTCGGCATCACCTTGACGAACTTGCCCAGCGAGGCTGACCAGTCGTCGAGCAGGGCCCTGGCGCGCGCACTGCCGCTGTACAGGTGGTGGCGTTCCAGCAGGATGCGCAGGCGTTCGGCATCATGGCGCAGCATGTCGCCCATGCCATAGTCATGGACGTCGATGGCGCGCTGCTGCGGCCGGTTCGGCGCGTCGGCATCGGCCTCGCTGACGGCGAGCGGCTCGATGTCGACCATCGCCATGTTGCAGCGATCGCGGAAGTGGCCGTCGACGTCGTAGACGTAGGCCACGCCGCCCGACATGCCGGCCGCGAAGTTGCGCCCGGTCATCCCCAGTACGACGACCACGCCGCCGGTCATGTATTCGCAGCCATGGTCGCCGACGCCCTCGACGACCGCGATGGCGCCGGAGTTGCGCACGGCGAAGCGCTCGCCCGCCACGCCGACGAAATAGGCCTCGCCGGCGATGGCGCCGTAGAGCACGGTATTGCCGACAATGATGTTGGCCGCCGGGTCACGGTCGACATTGGACGGCGGCCGGACAATCACCCGCCCCCCCGACAGGCCCTTGCCGACATAGTCGTTGCCGTCACCCACCAGATCCAGCGTCACGCCGTGGGCGAGGAAGGCGCCGAAGCTCTGGCCGGCGACGCCGGTCAGCTGGACCGAGATGGTGCCGTCGGGCAGGCCGGCATGGCCATGGCGACGGGCGACCTTGCCCGACAGCATGGCGCCGGCGGTGCGGTTGATGTTGCGGATCGGCTGTTCGATGCGCACCGGCGTACCGGCTTCCAGCGCCGGCCGGGCCGCCGCGATCAGCACGTGATCGAGGGCGGCGTCGAGGCCGTGGTCCTGGGTCGCGGTGTTGCGCAGGCTGCCGCCCGGCGCCACCGGCACCTGGTGCAGGATCTTCGACAGGTCGACGCCGCGCGCCTTCCAGTGATCCAGCGCCTGGCGCATGTCGAGCTTGTCGACCCGGCCGATCATCTCGTTCAGCGTGCGGAAGCCAAGCCTGGCCATGATCTGGCGCAGCTCCTCGGCGACGAAGAAGAAATAGTTGATGACGTGCTCGGGCTGACCGGTGAAGCGTTTGCGCAGCACCGGATCCTGCGTCGCCACGCCCACCGGGCAGGTGTTGAGGTGGCACTTGCGCATCATGATGCAGCCGGCGGCGATCAGCGGCGCCGTCGCGAAGCCGAACTCGTCGGCGCCCAGCAGCGCGCCGATGGCGACGTCGCGGCCGGTGCGCAGGCCGCCGTCCACCTGCACCGCGATGCGGTCGCGCAGGCCGTTGAGCAGCAGCGTCTGCTGGGTTTCTGCCAGACCGATTTCCCACGGGCTGCCGGCGTGCGTCAGCGAGGTCAGCGGCGAGGCGCCGGTGCCGCCCTCGAAGCCCGAGATGGTCACATGGTCGGCACGCGCCTTGGAGACGCCGGCGGCGACGGTGCCGACACCGACCTCCGACACCAGTTTCACCGAAATGCGGGCGCCGGTGTTGACGTTCTTCAGGTCGTGGATCAGCTGGGCCAGATCCTCGATCGAATAGATGTCGTGGTGCGGCGGCGGCGAGATCAGGCCGACGCCCGGCGTCGAGTGGCGGACCTTGGCGATGTTCTTGTCCACCTTGTGACCGGGTAGCTGGCCGCCCTCGCCGGGCTTGGCGCCTTGGGCCATCTTGATCTGGATGTCATCGGCGTTGACCAGATATTCCGCGGTCACGCCGAAGCGGCCCGAGGCGACCTGCTTGATCGCCGAGCGCATCGAGTCGCCGTTGGGCAGTGGCTTGAAGCGATCCGGTTCCTCGCCGCCCTCGCCGGTGTTGGACCGGCCGCCGATGCGGTTCATGGCGATGGCCAGCGTGGTGTGGGCCTCGCGGCTGATCGAGCCGAAGCTCATGGCGCCGGTGGCAAAACGCTTGACGATTTCCGAGGCCGGCTCGACCTCCTCGATCGGCAGCGGGGTGTCGGCGAACCGGAAGGTCATCAGACCGCGCAGCGTCAGCAGCCGCTCACTCTGCTCGTTGATGGCGGCAGCGAACTCGGCGTAGTCGCTGGCGACATTGCCGCGCACCGCATGCTGCAGCTTGCCGATGGTCTGTGGCGTCCAGGCATGGTCCTCGCCGCGCAGGCGATAGGCGTAGGTACCGCCGACATCCAGCATGTTGCGGTAGATCGGGTTGTCGCCGAAGGCGTCGCGGTGCCGCCGCACGGTTTCTTCGGCCACCTCGCGCAGGCCGATGCCCTCGACAGTGGTCGCCGTGCCGGTGAAATAGGCCTGGACGAAGGCCGACGACAGGCCAACCGCGTCGAAGATCTGCGCCCCGCAGTAGGACTGGTAGGTGGAGATGCCCATCTTGGACATCACCTTCAGGATGCCCTTGCCCACCGCCTTGATGTAGTTTTTCTGCACCTCATAGGGCTTGAGCGGCAGGTTCTGGCGGACACGGATCTGCTCCAGGGTCTCGAACGCCAGATAAGGGTTCACCGCTTCCGCGCCGTAGCCCGCCAGCACGCAGAAGTGATGCACTTCGCGCGCCTCGCCGGTCTCGATGACCAGGCCGGTCTGCATGCGCAGGCCCTGGCGGACCAGATGGTGGTGCACCGCCGCCGTTGCCAGCGCGGCCGGAATGGCGATGCGCTCGGCCGATACCGCGCGGTCGGACAGGATGAGGATGTTGTTGTCCGCCAGCACGGCGTCGGTTGCTTCATGGCAGATGCGGCTGACCGCGCGCTCCAGGCCTTCGGCGCCCTCGCCGGCCGGCCAGGTGATGTCGATGGTGACGGTGCGGAAGGCGCCGTCGAGCAACTCGGACACCGAGCGGATCTTCTCCAGGTCGGCATTGGTGAGGATCGGCTGCGAGACTTCCAGCCGCTTGTGGGTGCCGGCATGATGGCCGAGCAGGTTCGGCCGCGGGCCGATCATCGACACCAGCGACATCACCAGTTCCTCGCGGATCGGGTCGATCGGCGGGTTGGTGACCTGGGCGAAGTTCTGCTTGAAATAGTCGTACAGCAGCTTGGAACGCTTCGACAGCACGGCGATCGGCGTATCGGTGCCCATGGAGCCGATCGGGTCGTCGGCCTGCTCGGCCATCGGGGTCAGAAAGCGCTCAATGTCCTCTTGCGAATAGCCGAAGGCCTGCTGGCGATCGAGCAGCGACACGCTCTCATCGCCCGGCGCGCCACTGGATTCCAGCGAGTCGGGCAGTTCCTCCAGCTTGTACTGGGTGTCCTTCAGCCATTCCTCGTAAGGCTCGGCTTCGGCGAGGCTGGCCTTGATTTCCTCGTCCTCGATGATGCGACCCTGCTCAAGGTCGATCAGCAGCATCTTGCCCGGCTGCAGGCGCCACTTGCGGACGATGTTCTCTTCCGCCACCGGCAGCACGCCGGATTCGGAGGCCATGATGACATGGTCGTCGTCGGTCACCAGGAAGCGGGCCGGGCGCAGGCCGTTGCGATCCAGTGTGGCGCCGATCTGCCGGCCGTCGGTGAAGGCGATGGCCGCCGGGCCGTCCCACGGTTCCATCAGGGCGGCGAAATACTCGTAGAAGGCCTTGCGCTTGGCATCCATCAGCGGGTTACCGGCCCATGCCTCCGGAATCAGCATCATCACCGCCTGCGCCAGCGGGTAGCCACCGGCCACCAGCAGCTCCAGCGCATTGTCGAGGCAGGCGGTGTCGGACTGGCCGTGCGGGATGAGCGGCCACATCTTGTCGAGGTCCGGCCCCAGCAGGTCGGATTCCAGCGTGCGGCGGCGGGCGTTCATCCAGTTGACGTTGCCGCGCACCGTGTTGATCTCGCCGTTGTGGGCGATGAAGCGGTACGGGTGGGCCAGCTTCCAAGACGGGAAGGTGTTGGTCGAGAACCGCTGGTGGACCATGGCCAGCGCCGAGGTCGTCAGCGGGTTGGCGAGATCCTCGTAGAAGCTGCCCACCTGGCCCGCCAGCAGCAGCCCCTTGTAGACGATGGTGCGGCTGGAGAAGGACGGCAGGTAGAACTGGCTCAGGCCCGGCAGGTTCTGCTTCCGGGCAATTTCGGCGAGCGGGTTCTGGGTCTGCTTGCGGATGGCCAGCAGCTTGCGCTCGAAGGCATCCTGGTCGCGGGTGTTGGGGCCGCGGCCGACGATGGCCTGGCGGATCACCGGCATTTCCGCCAGCACGGCCTTGCCGAGGCCGGCGGTGTTCACCGGCACGTCGCGCCAGCCGATCAGCGTCTGGCCCTCGACGCGCACGAAGCGCTCCAGCTGCCAGACGGCGGCCTCGCGGGCGGCGTCGTCCTGCGGCAGGAAGCACATCGCCACGGCATAGTCGCCGGGCGCCGGCAGGCTGAGTCCGGCCTTGTCGGCCCAGTCACGCAGCAGGGCGTCGGGAATCTGGATCAGGATGCCGGCGCCGTCGCCCATCAGCGGGTCGGCGCCCACGGCGCCGCGATGGTCGATGTTGAGCAGGATCTCCAGACCACGACGCACGATGTCGTTCGATTTCACGCCCTTGATGTTGGCAATGAAACCGACGCCGCAGGCATCGTGTTCGTTCCGGGGGTCGTACAGACCCTGCTTGCTCACATTCACCATCCCGCCCAATCCTTAACTTCCTGGCGTCAGACGCAACTGAAGTACGCTGCCCGGCAGCATACCACCGTGCATCGCACCTCGCTCTCTCTCCAAACCTCCGCTGGCGGTCACGCAGCCCCCGGACGCCTGAACCCGCTGCGATATCCCATTCCGCCCCGAGGTCAAGCGTCGGTGCGGCGTCCAAACCTGTCATTTCCGGCGGGAAGACCCCGCATATTACCTGCTGTGGCAGCAGGTGTAATGGTTAACTATGGGTAATATATGGAGTTTTCTGGACGCGCTCGGGGTGCTGCCGCATTCTGCGGGCCGAAGAGAAACTTCTGCCTCGACCGACTGGCAAGCATCCTCCATCGGGGTGTCGTCCGGCGACTGCAATTTTCCGTCCCGTGATTCGGTGCGCGTGATGTGTTCTTCTCAGCCGGCTCGCCAGTTGAGTAATTTTATTTCATGCAACCGGTGCCGCAGCGGCCGTCCCGACGTCCGCGGCCTCGATCTCGGCCGCCTTGGCTTCCACCAGCGCGACGATGTGATCGACCATCTGCGCATCGTCGATATGGTGGTCGGTCACGCCGGAGAGGTAGACCATATGCTTGCCGGCGCCGCCGCCGGTGACGCCGATGTCGGTCTCGCGCGCCTCACCGGGGCCGTTGACGACGCAGCCGATGATCGACAGCGACAGCGGCGTGTGGATGTGCGCCAGCCTCGCCTCCAGCGTCTCCACCGTCTTGATGACGTTGTAGCCCTGGCGGGCGCAGGACGGGCAGGAGACGATGCGCACGCCGCGGTGGCGGATGCCCAGCGACTTCAGCATCTCGAAGCCGACGCGCACTTCCTCCTCCGGCGGCGCCGACAGCGAGACGCGGATGGTGTCGCCAATGCCGCCCCACAGCAGCATGCCCATGCCGATGGACGACTTGACGGTGCCGCCGATCAGGCTGCCGGCCTCGGTGATGCCCAGGTGCAGCGGGTAGTCGCAGGCGTCCGCCAGTCCCTGGTAGGCGGCGACGGCGAGGAACACGTCGGAGGCCTTCACCGAGATCTTGAACTCGCGGAAGTCGGCGTCCTCCAGCAGCCTGGCGTGCTCCAGCGCGGATTCCACCATCGCTTCCGGGCAGGGCTCGCCATATTTTTCCAGCAGGTGCCGCTCCAGGCTGCCGGCGTTGACGCCGATGCGCATGGAACAGCCATTGGCGCGGGCGGCGCGCACCACTTCCTTCACACGCTCCGGCCCGCCGATGTTGCCGGGGTTGATGCGCAGGCAGGCGGCGCCGGCATCGGCGGCTTCCAGCGCGCGCTTGTAGTGGAAGTGGATGTCGGCGACCAGTGGCACCCTGGCGGCGCGGGCGATCTGGCGGAAAGCCGCGGTCGACTCCTCGTCGGGGCAGGAGACGCGGATGATGTCGGCGCCGGCATCCTCGCAGCGGCGGATCTGGTCGATGGTGGCGGCGGCGTCCGAGGTCACCGTGTTGGTCATGGTCTGGACGGTGATCGGGGCGTCACCGCCAACGGGCACCTTGCCGACCATGATCTGGCGACAGCGGCGGCGCGTGATGTCGCGCCAGGGGCGAATGCTCATCGGATTACCCGGACAGTTGCAACGAATGCCTGCTATATAGGCGCCGCCGCTGCGCATGGCGAGCCGGACGTGCCGGTATTCACCACATCGAGGCGTTGCGCCCGGCGGCCTATGGGCATGGCGTTAATCCGGCCTTATGATTGTTAGGCTAAGCGGGGGCACTCAACCGGCGACCAGAGGGGGGCGTCATGAGCATGGCAGGGGCATTCAAGCGCCTTCTCAAGCAGATTCTGCTGCCGCCCGTAGAGGCGATGCGGCGTCGCCGGCGTCAACACGAGCTCAAGTCGGAACGCGTTGCGGTGTCACAGACGCAGCTTGCCGCGGCGATTGCGGCGCTGCCGTTGCACAAGGGTGGTGTCGTGCTCGTCCACTCCTCCCTGAAGAGCCTGGGCTACGTCGAGGGTGGTGCCGAGGCGGTGGTGGAGGCGCTGGTCGACGGCATCGTCAAGGCTCATGGCGGCACCGTCATGCTGCCGACCTTCTCCATCGACGGCACCATGTACAATACGCTCAAGTCGGGTCGGGCTTTTGATGTCCGCTCCACTCCGTCCAATCTCGGGGCACTGCCGGAGGCGTTCCGTCGCCACCCGCTGGCGGTGCGCAGCGTCCACCCGTCGCACAGCTTCGCCGCTATCGGGCCGGAGGCGGCCTGGCTCACCGAGGCGCATCATCTCGCCCGGACCAACTTTGGCGACGACACGCCGATGGCACGGATGCTCGCGCGGCCCAGTCAGTTGCTCGGCCTGGGTACCAACCTCGGCAATGTGACCTTCTATCATGTGCTCGAAGACCGGGAGGCCTTTCCGTTCCCGGTGTACGCGCCGGACGGTCCGTTTGCCGTCGACTGCACCGACCGCGCAGGCGTGGTGCACCACCTCAGCCTCAACGCGCACCAGCCCGGCGAGCTGCCGATGCGGCGGATCGATCACCGCACTGGCGGCGCGACCCTGCGGGCGCTCTACACCGCGCACATGGAGGCGCGGGGGGTGTTGAGCTGGCATCAAGTTGGCGAGGCGCGCAGCTGGCTGGTGGACGCCAACAGTTTTTATCGGGAGGTCAAGGCCTTGATGGAAGAAGGACTTACCGTCTATGCCGACGAGGCCGGGCGGACAGCGTTTGCCAGCCGCCACGGCATGACACTGCCCTCCGCCCCGTAAGATCGCAGGACCAGGGAAAGAATATGTTGCGACACCGTTAGCGTCCGCGCTCGTGGTGTAATTTCCGGTGTAGGCGATGGTGTATTCCGGGGTGGGGCATGCCCCACCCCGGAATGCGGCGTCGCTGGTGGCCACCGGGTTCATCGTTATGGTGGAGTTTGCA
>NZ_JBEUDS010000036.1:0-18836 GCF_041060555.1 Parapedomonas caeni
AAGGCATGGCCGAACTCAACCAACCCATGATCGAGGAGGAAAATCAGCCCCTACACATCACCGCCAAAGCCGCCTGACGATGGCCCACGGCCACAGCCGAAATTACACCACCTTGACGGACGCGACCGTCGTGCCAGGCCGAGGACACCCTGACTGTAGGAGCGGTTGCGCGGCTTCAGCGAGATGGCCTCCACCGGCAC
This sequence comes from Parapedomonas caeni, assembly GCF_041060555.1. NCBI lineage: Bacteria > Pseudomonadati > Pseudomonadota > Alphaproteobacteria > Sphingomonadales > Sphingosinicellaceae > Parapedomonas > Parapedomonas caeni. The sequence continues at coordinate 201 of NZ_JBEUDS010000036.1, forward strand.
GTCCAGGTCGAGCTGACGCCCATAGTCGGCCAGGAAATCGACCGGGTTGCGCCGGAACGCCTCGTAGAGAAACACATGCACCCGGTCGGCGCCGAACAGCGCCTGGTAGCAGGCGACGAGGCGATCATAGGCGAAATGGTCGAAGCTGAAGCGCGGCACCTTGTGGGGCTGGGCAATCGCGCCATGGAGATAATCGTCGGGAAACAGGTAACGGTGCGGCCGGTATGTGCCGCCGCCGCGCAGATATTGCTGATACGTCGCAGCGATCGCGTCAGCCTGGACGCGAATGAAAATGACGATCCGCGCCCCTGGCAGCGTCGCCTTCAGCCGCCCCGCGACCTCTTTCGACAGACAGCCCATCATGGCGCCATTATGCGGATAGCCGCTCAGGCCCTCCTCGCACAGCACCAGTCGCGCCGCGCCACCGGTCTGGCTGTCGATGAGCGCGCGCGCCCGAGCGGGATCGAAGGTGAACGCGCCATCCCGCAGGAATGCCTGTCGCACCGTGGCGCGTGGCACATAGGTCGCGTTGCGCGCCATCGGATAATAGACCTGCTGAAACCAGGTGGTGGCGGTCTTGTGATAGCCGATGTGGATGAGAGCGTCTGTCATGCGGGGTCGTCGGGCTGCCATACGGGCGGAGTGGGAACAGGACGTGATACGGCCACCGAACCGCCGCCCCCTCGCCGGTCGTCGATCAGTTCATCGCAATGGTGCCGGCGGACTCACGGGTCAGCCGGCGGCCTCAACCCGACCGTCAAGACGTGACTTGCCCTGTCCATCCCTCCCCGCCTAACCTGTCCACTTCCCTGTCGGAGGTCATGATGCGTCACCCGCTGTTGCTGCTTGCCCTGGTTTCCCTTGCTCAGGCCACCGCGCCGCTGGCCGTCGCCGCGCCCAAGGCCAGGGTCGTCAAGGCCGCCACGGCGGCAACACCCGAGAGCATCGCCATCGGCCTGGCCGCCAGACTGGCGGACACCTCCGAGAACGGTCTCGCCTATGGCCTGGTGCGCGACCTCACCACCGAGATCGGCCCGCGCCTGGCCGGTACCGACGCCGAGAAGCGCGCCGCCGACTGGGCGATGGCCCGTTTCAAGGCGCTGGGCATCGACACGGTGTGGACAGAGCCCTTCACCATCAAGGGCTGGCAGCGCGGCATCGAGCGCGCCGAGATCACCGCACCCAGCCCGCAGCCCCTGGTGATCACCGCGCTAGGCAATACGCCAGCCACGCCGCCGGAGGGCATCGAGGCGCCGATCGTGCTGTTCCCCACCTACAAGGCGTTCATCGACGCGCCGGCGGACACCGTGCGCGGCAGGATCGTCGTCGTCACCGAGCAGACGGTGCGCCTTCAGGACGGCGGCGGCTACGGTGCCGCCGGTGCCTTGCGCCGCAACGGACCGGCGGAAGCCTCCCGGCGCGGGGCGGTGGCCTACCTGCTGCGCTCGCTGGGCACCCACGAACACCGTTTCCCGCACACCGGCTCCACTGTGTTCCCCGAGGATGTGACACCGCTGCCGGCCGCCGCCCTGTCGCCGCCGGACGCCGAACAGCTGGAACGGCTGGTCGCCAAGGGCGAGCCGGTGCGGCTGCGTCTGACGCTGTCCCCGCAGTCCCTTGGCCCGGTCAGCAGCCAGAATGTCATCGCCGAGATCAGGGGCCGGGAGAAGCCGGACGAGATCATCCTCATCGGCGCGCACCTCGATTCGTGGGATCTCGGCACTGGTGCCATCGACGATGGCGCCGGCGTCGCGATCGTCATGGCGGCGGCAAAGATGATTCGCGATCTGCCGACCCCGCCCCGGCGGACGGTGCGCATCGTCCTGTTCGGCGCCGAGGAACCGGGCCTGCTGGGTGCCCGCGCCTATGTCGCGGCCCACAAGGCGGCGCTGGACAAGCACGTCCTGGCAACCGAGGCCGACTTCGGCCAGGGGCCGGTCTATCGCTTCTCGACCAACGTCGCCGACCCCGCCCACCCGGCGCTTGAACGCATCCGCGCCAGCCTGCGACCGCTCGGGATCATCCCCGGTACCAACCGCGCCCATGGCGGTCCCGATATCGGGCCGATGCAGGCGCTTGGCGTGCCGGTGGTCAACCTGGAGCTGGACGGCACCGACTATTTCGACACCCACCACACGCCCGACGACGTGCTCAACCGCATCGAGCCTGCCCGTATCAGCCAGACATCGGCCGCCTACGCGATCTACACCTACCTCGCGGCCGAGCTGGAGGGCGACTATCGGCCCACCGCAGCCCCCCAATAAGTCATCGCGCGGGCTTTGTCCGCGCCGTTGGCCGGCTTATGTAGGGCGGCATGAAACGCATCCTTCTGTTGCTCGCCGCCTTGCTGGTGGCCGCGTCGCCCGCGCAGGCCAATCCGGTCCAGCGCGACCACACCACCGTCGAACTGGTCGCCGAGAGCCAGACCATCGCCGCCGGCCGACCCGTGACACTGGCGCTCCGGCTGACTCCGGCCGCCGGCTGGCACACCTACTGGAAAAACCCCGGCGACAGCGGCCTGGAGACCAGCCTCGACTGGACTCTGCCGGCCGGCTTCAGCGCCAGCGACATCGCCTACCCGACACCGGTGCGCGTCCCCTTCGGCGACCTCGTCAACTATGGCTACAAGGCGGACGCCACACTGCTGGTGACGCTGACGCCGCCGGCCACCCTGGCGCCGGGCGCCGCCATTCCGCTCCGTACCAAGGCAAGCTGGCTGGTGTGCGACGACCAGCAGTGCGTGCCCGAGGATGCCGAACTGACGCTGACGCTGACGGCCGGCGATGGCGCCACCGACCCCGCCCAGGCCACCCTGTTCGCCGCCGCGCGGGCAGCCATGCCGCTGCCGGTCGACTGGCCGGCTCGCTTCACCGTCAGTGGCGATCAGTTCCGGCTCACCGTACCGTTGGGCGTTGCCGCCAAGGGCATCGAGCAGGTCTATTTCTTTCCGCTCGATGATGGCGCCATCACCTATGCCGAGAGCCAGGACGTGGTTGTCGACGGCGACCGGCTGTGGCTGACCACCAAGGCCGGTTACAAGACGACGCTGGACCGGGTGTCGGGTGTGCTCACCATCAAGCTCGCCGGCGCGCCCAAGGCCAACGCCTATCTGCTGACCGCGACGCGTGACGACAAGGCCGCCTCGGCCGTGCCGGCCGGCGCCCGGCCGCTGTCGGCGAACACCCAGGGCGGCCCGCCATCGGGCGGCAGTGACGTGCCGCTGCTGCTGACCGCGCTGGGCGGCGCCCTGCTGGGCGGCCTGCTGCTCAACCTGATGCCCTGTGTGTTCCCGATTCTCAGCCTGAAGGCGCTCGGCCTCGCCCGCGCCGGCGAATCCGATGCCCATGCCCGCGTCGAGGCGGTCGCCTACACTGCCGGCGTGCTGGCGACCATGGCGGCGCTCGGCGGCCTGCTGCTGGCGCTACGGGCCGGCGGCGACGCGGTGGGCTGGGCCTTCCACTTGCAGGACCCGCGCCTGGTCGCGCTGCTGGCACTGCTGATGACGGCAATCGGGCTCAACCTCGCGGGTCTGTTCGAGATCAACCTCGCCATCGCCGGCAGCGGTCAGCGGCTGGTCAGCCAGGGTGGCACCCAGGGCGCCTTCTGGACCGGCGCGCTCGCCGTCCTGGTGGCAACGCCGTGCACCGCGCCGTTCATGGCCGCCTCGCTGGGGGCAACGCTGACCCTGCCGGCCAGCCTGTCGATGCTGGTCTACCTCGGCCTCGGCCTCGGCATGGCGCTGCCGTTCCTGGCCATCGGCTTCGTGCCGGCGTTGCGTCGCCGCCTGCCGCGCCCCGGCGCGTGGATGGACGGGTTCCGCCGGCTGCTGGCCTTCCCGATGCTGTCCACCGCGCTGTGGCTGTTCTGGGTGATGGGTCAGCAGGTCGGCGTCGACGGCATGGCCCTGGCGCTGGCGCTCGCCCTGCTGACCGCGCTGCTGCTGTGGTCGGTCGGCCGCGCCCAGACTGCCCACCGGCCGACGCGCTGGCGCTGGATCACCACCCTCGTCGTGGTCGGACTCGCCGGTAGCGCGACCCTGACCCGCGTCGGCGGCGATCCGGCGACGCCCGGCGCCGGACTGGCGACCGCCAGCGACAACCCGCTGGGCGCCACCGCCTATTCCGATGCGCGGCTTGAGGCCCTGCTGGCCGCCGGCACACCCACCTTCGTCTACTTCACCGCCGACTGGTGCGTGACTTGCAAGGTCAACGAGAAGGTGGCGCTGTTCCGCGACGATGTGGCGGCCACCTTCCGCGAGGCCGGCGTGGTGACGCTGGAGGGCGACTGGACCCGGCGCGACGCGGAGATCGCCGCCACCTTGAAGCGCTACGGGCGCGACGGGGTGCCGCTTTACCTCTATTTCGCGCCCGATCGCCGACGCGACGCGCCGGTCATCCTGCCGCAGGTGCTGACGGTGCAAACACTCATCAATGTCGTGCGTGGCCAGGATGTGATGCGCGGCTGACGCCCCGGCCGCGCCGACAAGCCGACATCAGCGACAAATAAGCCCAATCGCACGCCAGCATGGTTCTCGCGGCCAAGCCGCCATGCTAGGGTGAAGCAAAGAAAGGTGGTTCCCATGCGTAATCTCCGCGCGACCCGCGCCCTCCCCGCCCTGCTTGCCGCAATCCTCGCGACCGGCGCGGCTTCCGGCGCCCGGGCCCAGGAGAGCGGTGGAACCGCACCCGCAGCACCTGCGGCGCCCTCCTCCTCCGAGGCGGCCCCGGCGGCGACACCGGTCAGCAGCACTGGCCAGGTTGAGCAATACCAGCGGCGCATTCGCCAGGCAGTGACGCCGGACGAGGTGCGGCTGGCCTGCAAATCACCCAGCGGCAGCCTGACCATCAACGACGAGATCATCGTCTGTGCCGAGCGGGATCCCAATCACCGCTACCGGGTGCCGGAGGACGCCGCCCGGCGGCCGGTCGACCCCGAGCAGGATTCGCCCACAGCGCGCGCCAACGCCACCATGAGCGCCCATGAAACCGCTCCGGTAGGCTCGATGCCGGACAAGGCGACCGGCGCGCTCAACCCGGTGGCGCTGGGCAAGACGATCAAGAAGCTGATCGAAAAGGGTACCGAGGACCAGGACTGAGCCGCGCCGGCCGGGCAACAGGGTTCAGGGAAGGCGGTGTGGGGGCAGCCTCGCTGGCGTGACCCGCGACGCTCCCGCTGGCCATTAAGCCTGCTTTAAGCAAGTTGATCGATAACGGTTGCCGTTAACCACAGGGTTTCAACGGCGCCATGTTCATCATTATCGGCCTTGCCATCGTCATGGGTTGCGTGTTCGGCACCTTCGTGCTGTTCGGCGGCAAGTTCGACATCATCGCCCACGCGCTGCCCCACGAAATGATGTCGATCGGTGGCGCCGCGATCGGCGCCTTCGTCATCGCCAATTCGGTGCCGGTGCTCAAGCGCGCCGGCAAGGGCATCGGCCGCGCCTTCAAGGGCGAGAAGTGGAAGAAGGACGACTACCGCGACCTGCTGTGCATGCTGTTCGTCCTCATCAAGACCATGCGCACCAAGGGCGTGGTGGCCATCGAAGGCCATATCGAGCGCCCGGAAGAATCGAAGATCTTCCAGAACTTCCCCAATGTCGCCGCGGATCATCACGTGGTGGACTTCATCTGCGACTATCTGCGGATGATGACCATGAACTTCGAGGATCCGCACCAGGTGGATGACGCCATGGAGAAGGATCTCGAAAACCACCACCAGGAAGAGCACGCCGCCCAGCACGCGTTGCAGAATATGGCCGACGGTCTGCCGGCCATCGGCATCGTCGCCGCGGTGCTCGGCGTCATCAAGACCATGGGCTCCATCGACCAGCCCACCGAGGTGCTGGGCGCGATGATCGGCGGCGCGCTGACCGGTACCTTCCTTGGCGTGCTTCTGTCCTATTGCGTCGTCGGCCCCATTGCCGCCCGTCTGGCGCAGGTGCTGGAGGACGAGGGCAAATTCATGGGTCTGGTGAAGACCGTGCTCATCGCCCATCTGCAGGGCCTGGCGCCGCAGGTGGCGGTCGAGATCGGCCGCCGCAACACCCCCAGCATCCATGCCCCGACCTTTGTCGAGCTGGAAGAAGCCATCAACAACCTGCCCAACGATCTGGCCTGAGCAAAGGCCAGGCGCTTCAATCCGCCGGGTCGGCGGGGGGGCGGCGGCGCCGCGTGCCGTCGGCCAGCGGATGCTTCTCCTGCACCAGCTCCACCAGGCGCTTCTCCGCGACATGGGTGTAGATCTGCGTGGTCGCGATATCCGCGTGGCCCAGCATCTGCTGCAAGGCGCGCAGATCAGCACCGTTTTCCAGCAGGTGGGTGGCGAAGGCATGACGCAGCACGTGCGGCGACAGCCGTTCGGGCGGAATGCCGGCCTCAAGCCCCAGCGCCTTGACCAGCTGATACAGGCGGATGCGGCTGAGGTGTCCGGTCCTGCCACCGGAGGGGAAAAGGTAGCGGCTGTCGGCGGGAACATGGACCCGATGCGCCAGCACGGCGGCCACGGCCCGTCCGCCAAGCGGTACCAGGCGCTCCCTGCCCCCCTTGCCCTTCAGGATCAGATAAGGCCGACCTTCCTGAATGGCGTTGCGCGGCAGCGACACCAGTTCGCTCGCCCGCAGCCCCGAGCCGTAGAGCAGCTCGATGAGCGCGGTCAGCCGCTGCGTCTGGGCGGTCGGCTGGCGGGCCTGGCGGTCGGCCAGCGTCGCGAACAACCGGTCGACATCGCCATCGGAAAGTGACTTGGGCAGCCGTCGGTGGGCGACCGGCGACAGCAGATCAAGGGTCGGATTGTCGGCCCGCCAGCCCTCGGCGTAGGCGAACAGGAAGAACTGGCGCAGACAGGAACGCTTGCGGGCGATCGAGGCGCTGCTGAGCCCCGCCTGCGCCGCGAGCCAGGCCTTGAGATCGTCCGCCGTCGCCGCTGTCAGCCGCCCGTGCAAGGCCTGGCTGATCAGGCGCAGGTCACGACCGTAGGCGGCGACGGTGTTGCGTGCGGCGCCTTTTTCCGACGCCAGCATGTCAAGAAACAGGCTGATCGCGGCAGCATCGTCGGGCAGACTGCTGGCCGGACCACCCATGGCCCCTAGACGCCGTTACGGATCAGCAGCTCCGCCGCGATCAGGCCCGCCTCGCGACGCAGGCCGACGGCGCACAGCGCCTGCAGCGCCTGCCGGACGTAGGCGGGCTTCACGGTCGCGGCATCACGACCAAGCCCCAGCGAGGCGAGCACAATCGCCTCGCCCTTGCGACGCTGGGCGATGACGGCCTGGAGCTGTCTGGTGAAGGCATTGTCGATCGCCTCGGGGACAGCGGCCGATGGCAGGTCGGTGTGATCGAGCAGGCCGAGACCCGCAAAAGCCGCGCCGGCCAGCTGCTGCTGGCGGTCGACCACATCGCTGTCGCCGTCGAGCCAGTTCTTGGCCCACAGCGCGAACAGCGCGCCCGAACGCGGCACCCGGCCGTGCGCTTCCGCCGTCGCCACGAGCGGCCACAACGCCATCAGCGGCCGGCCGGCGCGGGCATTGCCGCCCTTGGCCTCGGCGCGGGCCAGCTTGTACCAGGCAAGCGCGCCATCGACGTCCCCTGCCAGCAGCATCGCGCGCGCCAGCGCCGGTGCCGCATCGAGATACGCGGCCTTGACCGGCACCTGGGCCGCCGCGTGGGCCGATGCCAGCTGATAGGCGAGACGATCCTCGCGGGTCTTGCCCTCCGCCCACAGGTTGCGCAGGGCGGTGATGCGGGCCTCATGGGTCGGCGCGGCATAGGCCTGCCGCAATTCGCCCACCGGCAGGGCGGCCAGCGCCGTCGGGTCCAGGCTCACCGCCTGCAACGACAGCAGGTTGACCATCTCCCGCGACGACAGCGCGCCCGTGACGACCGCGGTCCGGGCCGCATGCAGGCGGGTGGCGAGCGGCAGGTTGGGATTGCGCACCACCCAGCCCTTCACCGCCGGGTTGGCGTTCTCCAGCCGCTGACGCGGCACATCGACGCCGCTGACGCTGGCCATGCCCAGCCGGAAGGTGGTCAGCCGGGCCGCCTCCGGCCAGTTGACGCTGACCGCCCGGTTGCTGCCGGAGATAGCGGCCGCCACGCGGTCGGCCAGGCGAATCTCGAAAGGCTGGGCGCTGCGATTTTCCCGCTCACGGTCGAGAATCAGCGCGGCACCGGCGTCATCGCCCTGCAGCGCCGCGCATACAGCCGACATCAGCGGCCACAACGGGTCGCCGGAGATGGAAATACCGGTCTGGGTCAGCGGACACAGGCTCGCCACGTCGCCGGCCGCCAGGTGGGCCTGCGGTGCCACCTCAAACAGCCTCTTGGTGTAGCCGGTCAGTGGCGCCCGGTCGACCAGCGCCTTGGCGCCTTCGACCTCCCCCATGCGCAGCAGCAGGTGGGCGCGCTCGGCAATGAAATTGCCCGGCACAACGCCCGCCGGCGTGGGCGCCTGGGTCAACAGCGCCTTGCGCAGGCTGATATGGGCCCAGCGGGACGCCGTCGGCGCCGGCATCCGGCGCAGTACCGTGTTGACGAACGGCCCCGACGAGCCGGACCACAAGGTCGGCGCATAGCCGCCCGTCTGGAGCGTCAGCCAGCCAACCCCGGCGGTCGGATCAGCCGCCGGCACTTGCAGACGCAACGCCGGTGATCGCGAGGACGCCTCGCCTGGCGGCGTGCCGCCCGGCAGCGTCTCCCCCGGCAGCAGCGTTTCAGGCCCGCCCGGCGCGGCGCCCGCATCAGGCGTCGCGGGCGCGACCTCGGGAGCAGGCTCGGCCGGTGCCGGCGCGAACTTGCCGGCCGGCAGCAGCGATTTCGGCGGCGCTACCGGCGCCTGACCGGATTCGCTCTCCTGGGCAACGCCGGCGGGGCTCGCCAGCAGCAAGGTAGCGGCGACAAGGCAAGCCGCGCGACGGCTAGGCCTTGAACTTGTCATGGGGGATGACCTTCTCGACCTTGTGCTGGGGCGCCGGCATGTCGGCGAAGGCGAAGTAGCCGCCGGCACCGAGGATGACGAGCACAAGCAGGCCAAGCAGAAGCACAAACAGTCGCATCATGGTCTCACCGAACGCACATCTGACACTTGCAGGACGCCCGGGCTTGGACGGCCGCGCGGGGCGTGTGTATAGCGAGGGGCAGTCATGGCCCAAAGCGAAACCTGAGTCCACCGCCAACGATGATGACACCACCCGCCCCGCCCCCACCGTCGATCCCGCGCGTCGATGGCCATGTGGACAAGCCGATCGTGCTGGTCGGCCTGATGGGCGTTGGCAAATCGACCGTCGGCCGCCGGCTGGCGCAGCGGCTGGGCCTGCCGTTCCTCGACGCCGACGACGAGATCGAGCGCGCCGCCGGCCTGAAGATCGCTGAAATCTTCGAGCGTTATGGTGAGCCGACATTCCGCGATGGCGAACGGCGGGTCATCAAGCGACTGATGGATGGCACGCCCAAGGTCATTGCCACCGGCGGCGGCGCCTTCGTGCAGGCGGACACGCGTGCCTTGATTCTCGAACAGGGCATCGCCATCTGGCTCGATGCCGATATCGACGTACTGGTGGAGCGCACCGGCCGGCGGGACCATCGACCGCTGCTGCGCAACGCCGACCCCCGGGAGGTGCTGACCAGTCTTGCCGCGCAGCGGACCCCCTTCTACGCCGAGGCGCCCATCCATGTCCGCACCGGCCGCGGCCCGCACGACGTGGCGGTCGAGACGATTCTCATGATCCTGAAGCAACGCGGATACCTGCATCCATGACGCATGCGCCAGCACCCCGCCCCGAAGCCGGCTCCGAATCCCGTATCGAGGTCGATCTCGGCCCGAACAGCTACCCGATCCTGATCGGCGCCGGGCTGTTGAACCGGATCGGCACCCTGGCCGCGCCATGGCTGCCACGGGGTAAAACGGTGATTGTCACCGACAAGACCATCGCCGACCTCTATCTCGACCGGGTGATCCGTACCCTGGCGGAAGCCGGCATCACCGCCGAGCCGATCGTGCTGCCGTCGGGCGAAGGCACCAAGAGCTTCGCGGTGCTGGAACAGGTGGTGGAACGCCTGCTGGAGCTGGGCATCGAGCGCAAGGACGCCGTCATCGCACTGGGCGGCGGCGTGATCGGCGATCTGGTGGGCTTCGCCACCGCCATCCTGCGCCGCGGCTGCGCCTTCATCCAGGTGCCGACCACCCTGCTGTCGCAGGTGGACTCCTCGGTCGGCGGCAAGACCGGCATCAACAGCCGGCACGGCAAGAACCTGGTCGGCGCCTTCCACCAGCCGAAACTGGTGGTGATCGACACCGACCTGCTCGACACCCTGCACCGGCGGGAACTGCTGGCCGGCTATGCCGAGGTGGTGAAGTACGGCCTGATCAACGATGCCGACTTCTTCGCCTGGCTGGAAGCCCATGGCGAGGCGCTGCTCAAGGGCGACGCCGCCGGGCGGACTCATGCCATCGCGGTGTCCTGCCAGGCCAAGGCGACGGTGGTCGAGCAGGACGAATTCGAGACCAGGGGTCTGCGCGCCCTGCTCAACCTCGGCCACACCTTCGGCCACGCGCTGGAGGCGGAGCTGGGCTATTCCCACCGCCTGCTGCATGGCGAGGGCGTGGCGATCGGCATGGTGCTGGCCTTCGAGCTGTCGGTCGCCATGGGCCTTTGCCCGGCCGCCGATCTGGCGCGGGTGCGCGATCACCTGCGCGCGGTCGGCCTGCCCACCAGCCCCGCCGACATCGGCCTCACCGCCAGCGGCGCCACCCTGGTCGCCCACATGCGCCAGGACAAGAAGATGGACGCCGGCCGGCTCGCCTTCATCCTGACGCATGGCATCGGCAAGGCCTTCGTCACCAAGGACGTCGATCTCGGTCAGGTCGAGGCACTGCTGGACCGCCACGCGGCGGATGCCGGGCAGCGCCTGCACAAGCATTAGGAGAATTGATCATGTCATGGGCTCTGGTCGGTTCACTGCTGGTGGTGCTGGCACTGATCCTGATCTCCGCCGTGCTGGCCACCGCCGAGACCGGCATCACCGCCGCCTCCAAGGCCCGCATCCACCGGCTGGCGCGTGAGGGCAACAAGCGCGCGGAGAAGGTCGAGGGCCTGCTGGACGAGCGCGAGCGCGTGGTCGGCTCGATCCTGCTCGGCTCGACGCTGGTCAACAACCTTGCCGCCTCGCTCACCACCTTCGTGCTCGCCGGCCTGTTCGGCAACGCCGCCGTCATCTACGCCACGATCGGCATCACCATCATGCTGCTGATCTTCGCCGAGGCCCTGCCCAAGACGCTGGGCATCGCCCGCGCCGACCGGGTGGCGCTGACGCTGGGACCGGCGATGGGCGTACTGTCCCGGCTGTTCGCGCCGGTGATCCGGCTGGTGCTCAGCATCGTCCAGGCGACGCTGCGACTGATCGGCATCGACCTGCGCGACAAGGGCGACATCATCTCGGGCAGCGAGGAAATCCGTGGCGCCATCGACCTGCACGCCGAGGAAGGTGGCATCATCCGCGAGCACAAGGCGATGCTGGGCTCGATCCTCGATCTCGACGAGGTGCTGGTGGCCGACGTCATGGTTCATCGCAAGGCGATGGAGATGATCGACGCGGCATTGCCGCCGGAACAGATCGTGCGCGCCATCATCCGCTCCTCGCACACCCGCCTGCCGCTCTATCGCAACGACCAGGACAACATCGTCGGCGTGCTGCACGCCAAGGACGTGATGCGCGCGCTGTCGAAGCGGGGCGCCGAGCCGGAGACCCTCAACATCGACGAGATCATGACCAAGCCGTGGTTCGTGCCGGACACCACCACGCTGCGTGAACAGCTCAACGCCTTCATGAGCAAGCGCAGCCATTTCGCCATGGTGGTCGATGAATATGGCGCGCTGCAGGGGCTGGTGACGCTGGAGGACATTCTGGAGGAGATCGTCGGCGACATTACCGACGAGCACGACCTGCCAACGCCGGCCGGCGTGACGGTGCATGAGGACGGCACGATGACGGTGGAGGGCTCGGTGACCATCCGCGATCTCAACCGCCGTTTCGACTGGTCGCTGCCGGACGAGGACGCCACCACCATCGCCGGCCTGGTGATCAACGAGGCGCGTGTCATCCCGGTGAAGGGCCAGAGCTTCACCTTCTTCGATTTCCGCTTCGACATCCTGGAGCGGCGGCGCAACCAGATCACCCTGCTCAAGCTGACGCCACCGGGCGCCGTGCAGGTCAGCTGACGGGCCGGCCGATGCGCATCGCCTTCATGGGAACGCCGGATTTCGCGGTGACCGCGCTCGACGCGCTGCACGCCGCCGGCCACGACATCGCCGCCGTGTACAGCCAGCCGCCACGCGCCGCCCATCGCGGCAAGGCGCTGACGCCGACGCCGGTGCATCGCCGCGCCGAGGCGCTGGGGATCGCGGTACGCACGCCGGTGAGCCTGAAATCGCCCGAGGAGCAGGCGGCGTTCGCCGCGCTCGACCTCGACATCGCCGTGGTCGCCGCCTACGGGCTGATCCTGCCGCGCGCCATTCTGGAGGCGCCATGCCATGGCTGTCTCAACATCCACGCCTCGCTGCTGCCGCGCTGGCGCGGCGCGGCGCCGATCCAGCGGGCGATCCTCGCCGGCGACGCCGCCACCGGCATCACCATCATGCAGATGGATGCCGGGCTCGACACCGGCGCCATGCTGCTGAAGCAGGCCCTCGTCATCGGCGATGCCGAGACGGCCGGGCAATTGCACGACCGGTTGGCAGCGCTTGGAGCAACGATGATCGTCGAGGCGCTGGCGCGTTACCGGTCGCTGGTCGCCGAACCGCAGCCGGCCGAGGGCGTCACCTACGCCGCCAAGCTCGACAAGGCGGAGGCCCGGCTGGACTGGCATCGCCCGGCGGCGGACCTGCACCGGGCGGTGCGGGCGTTCAATCCGGTGCCGGGCGCCTATACCGAACTGGCCGGTGAACGGCTGAAGATCCTCGCCGCCGAGGTCATCCACATGCCCGCGTCATCGACCGCCGCGCCGGGCACCGTCATCGACGACGCCTTCACCATTGCCTGCGGCGCGGGCGCGCTGCGGCCGACGCTGGTGCAGCGGGCCGGCAAACAGCCGCTGGACACCACCGCCCTGCTGCACGGCTTTCCGGTGCCGGCGGGGACGCGGCTGGGATGACCACGCGCTTCAAGCTGGTCGTCGAGTTCGACGGCCGCCCGTTCATGGGCTGGCAGTATCAGGACCATGGACCGTCGGTGCAGGGGGCGCTGGAGGCGGCGGTCGAACGTATCACCGGCGAGCAGGCTCTGGTGCAGTCGGCCGGCCGCACCGACGCCGGCGTCCATGCGCTGGCGATGGTCGCCCATGTCGACATCGCCAGGCCAATGACGCCGTTCCGGCTGATGGAAGCGCTGAACGCCCAGCTGCGCCCCGACCCTGTCGCGGTGCTGGCCTGCGAGGTGGCCCCGCCCGACTTCCACGCCCGCTTCTCGGCGACGGCGCGGCGCTACCGCTACCGCATCGTCAACCGCCGGGCGCCGCTGACGCTGGAGGCCGGGCTGGCCTGGCGGGTGCCGACGCCGCTCGACCACGCGGCGATGCACGCCGCCGCCCAGCTGCTGGTGGGGCACCACGACTTCACCACCTTCCGCTCGGTCCAGTGCCAGGCCGCCTCGCCGGTCAAGACGCTGGACCGGCTGGTGGTGATGCGCCACGGCGACGAGGTGGTGGTGGAGACCCAGGCGCGCTCCTTCCTGCACCACCAGGTGCGCTCGATGGTCGGCGCGCTGAAATTCGTCGGCACCGGCAAATGGTCCGCCCGCGATCTCGAACGGGCGCTGGCGGCCCGCGACCGCGCCGCCCTGCCGGTGAACGCGCCGCCCGACGGGCTCTATTTCACCGGCGTCGATTATGCCACCGATACCGACGCCGATACCGACGACTGACATCGGAGTCCGTTGTTGACGCGCGCGCCGGCGCCGGCGTGCTATGATGGCGGCCATGGACAACGCCCCCGCCCTGCCCGACCATGATGTCTGCTACGCCGCGCTGCGGCGGCGCGACCCGGCATACGACGGTCGGGTGTTCACCTGCGTCACCACCACCGGCATCTTCTGCCGGCCGGTCTGCCCGGCACGCCCGCCCAAGCCGGAGAACTGCCGCTTCGTCGCCGACGCCGCCACCGCCATCGCGCTGGGCTTCCGCCCCTGCAAGCGCTGCCGGCCGGAAGCGGCGCCGACCTCGGCGGTGTGGCGTGGCACCGCCAACACCGTCACCAGGGCGTTGCGGCTGATCGACGCCGGCGCGCTCGACGACGGCGACGCGCAGACGCTGGCCGAGCGACTGGGCATTGGCGAGCGGCAGCTGCGCCGGCTCTTCCAGCGTCATCTCGGCAGCACGCCGAGCGCCGTCGCCCGCGCCTTCCGGCTGCAACGGGCGCGCCGGCTGCTGGCCAGCGCCGACAGCATCACCGAGGTCGCCCATGCCGCCGGCTTCGGTTCGCTGCGGCGCCTGCAATCGGCGATGCGCGCCAGCTTCGGCGTCAGCCCCAGCGCGCTGCGGACTCAGCACAAGGAACCGCACGCATGAGCAAACTGCGTTTTACCCATGTCGAAACGCCACTCGGGCTGATCGAGCTGCGCGCCACGACGCGCGGCCTGAGCGGCGTCTATTTCGAGGGTCACAAGCCGGCGCCGGTGCCGCGCATCCTGCACGCCGCCTGCCGGGACGACGGGCATTTCCGCCCCGTCGTCGAGCAGCTGCGCGCCTATCTGGCCGGCGAGATCGAGCGGTTCCAGCTGCCGCTGGACCCGGCGGGCACACCGTTCCAGCGCCAGGTCTGGCAACGGCTCGCCACCATTCCCTATGGCGACACCCTGAGCTACGGCGCCCTGGCCGCCAGCCTCGACATGCCGGCGGCGGCGCGCGCGGTCGCCGGCGCCAACGCCCGCAACCCGCTGTCGATCATCGTGCCGTGTCACCGCGTCGTCGCCCGCGACGGCAGGCTCAGCGGCTATGCCGGCGGCGTTGAGCGCAAGCAGTGGCTGCTCGATCTCGAACGCCGCGCCCGGATGCGCCACGCCGCCTGACGCCAGGAACGCCCGACGACGTGAACGCCCGGCTACAGCAGCCCCAGGCTCTTGAAGCTTCTGGTGCCGGTGCGGCCGATCACCAGATGGTCGTGCACGGTGATGCCCAGCCGCCGCCCCGCCTCGACGATCTCCCTGGTCATGGCGATGTCGTCGGCCGAGGGCGTCGGGTCGCCGGAGGGGTGGTTGTGCACCAGGATCAGCGCCGTCGCCCCCAGTTCCAGCGCCCGCTTGATGATCTCGCGGACGTAGACGGCGGTGTGGTTGACCGTGCCTTCCGACAGCACTTCCTCGCGGATGAGGACATTCTTGTTGTTGAGGAACAGCACCCGGAAGCGCTCGATGATGCTGTGCGCCATGTCGGCGTGGAGATAGTCCTGCAGCGCCTGCCAGCTCGACAGCACCGGCCGGCCGACCACCCGCGCCTTGACCAGCCGCAGCGCCGCCGCCTGGACGAATTTCAGCGCCGCCACCGAGGACTCCGACAGGCCGCCATGGCCCCTGAGCGCCGCCGGCTCGGCGGAAATCACGTTCTCGAAGCTGCCGAACTCGTGGATCAGCCGCTTGGCCAGCGGCTTGGTGTCGCGCCGGGGGATGGTCAGGCCGAGGAGATATTCCAGCAGTTCATGGTCGTGGAAGGCCTCGGCGCCGGCCTCCAGCAACCGCTGGCGGAGGCGTTGTCGATGCCCGACCGCAAGCTCACCGACCGCAAGGTCGGGGGGCCGATCACCGGCCGCAAGCTCACCGACCGCGAGGTCGGGCTGGCCGTCCTCACGCGCCATGGCGCCTCATCCGCTGTAGGGCGGCGCGTGCAGGCCGGCCGGGGATGCGGTGAATATCTCGCAGCCGTCCTCGGTGATGCCGATGGCGTGCTCGAACTGGGCCGACAGCGAGCGGTCGCGGGTGACCGCGGTCCAGCCGTCCTCCAGCACCTTCACGTCCGGCTTGCCGAGGTTGATCATCGGCTCGATGGTGAAGAACATGCCCGGCTTCAGCACCACGCCCTTGCCCGGCTTGCCGACGTGGACGACGTTGGGCGCGTCGTGGAACACCCGGCCGAGGCCGTGGCCGCAGAAATCCCGCACCACCGAATAGCGCAGCCCCTCGGCATAGCTCTGGATGGCGTGCCCGATGTCGCCCAGCGTATTGCCCGGCCTGGCCTGGGCGATGCCGCGCATCAGCGCCTCGTAGGTGGCGTCCACCAGCTTGCGCGCCTTCAGCGGCACATCACCAATGAGGTACATCCGGCTGGTGTCGCCGTGCCAGCCATCCAGGATCACGGTGACGTCGATGTTGACGATGTCACCGTCCTTGAGCTTCTTCGGCCCCGGAATACCGTGGCAGACCACATGGTTGATCGAGGTGCAGATCGACTTGGGAAAACCGCGGTAATAGAGCGGCGCCGGCACCCCGCCGCGCGCGACCGTGAACTCGTAGGCCAGCCGGTCCAGCTCGTCCGTCGCCACATCCGGGCGGATATGGGGGGTGAGGAAATCGAGGCATTCCGCCGCCAGCCGGCCGGCCGCGCGCATGCCGGCAAAGCCTTCCGGGCCATGCAGCTTGATGGTGCCGTAGGATTCGAAATCCTCGGTGTCGGCCGCGGCCGTGTAGGTCATGGTCTCTCTCATACGCCAATACATAATCCGCCGGGCCCCGACATTCCAGAGGCCCCGCTCCGGGGCGTCACAGCGCCAGGGGCAGCGGCCGGTCGATGTCGATCGCCTCGGGCGACACCCTACACGCGAACGCCAGTGCTTGCACCCCCTTCGCGCGGGCCTGGGCCAGCGCCGCGGCGTAGGCCGGATCGATGTCGCCGGCGATGCCGACGCGCGCGCAGTCGCCGCGCTGCACCAGATAGAGCATCACCGCCCGGTGCCCGGCCGCCAC
Organism: Parapedomonas caeni; assembly: GCF_041060555.1. NCBI lineage: Bacteria > Pseudomonadati > Pseudomonadota > Alphaproteobacteria > Sphingomonadales > Sphingosinicellaceae > Parapedomonas > Parapedomonas caeni. The sequence goes on from NZ_JBEUDS010000036.1 coordinate 17,141, forward strand.
CTGGTCCGCCAGCTCCGCCAGATGCTTGGCGCCGCGCGCCGTCACCGAGTCGGGGAAGTCGGCCTGGTCGCCGCGCTTGAGGTGGACGTTCTTGACCTCGACGAAGCACAGCCCGGCGGCGCCTTCCAGCAGCATGTCGATGCGCGAGTTGCGGCCATAGGCGACCTCGCGGCGCAGGCTGGCGTAGCCCGCCAGTTCGGGAATCGCGCCAGCGGCGATGGCCTCGGCGACGATGCGGTTGGGGTGGGCGGTGTTGATGCCGACGCAGGTGCCGTCGGCCTCCTCGATCTCCCAGCGCCAGGCCAGCTTGGCCTTGGGGTTGCGGTTGGCCGACAGCCACACCCGGTTGCCCGGCACCGCCAGCCCGAGCATGGCGCCGGGGTTGGCGCAGTGGGCCACCGCCGGGCTGCCATCGGGCAGGATGACGTCGGCGAGGAACCGCTTGTAGCGGCGCACCAGCGTCGCCGGGATCAACGCTTCGCTGAACCGCATGTGCTTTTCGCCTCCCCAACGCGCATCAATTGCACTACATCCGGGGCATGAACACACCCGCCGGCCAGCCGCCCCGCATCTACACCGCCGCTCTCGTCATCATCGGCGACGAGATCCTGTCCGGCCGCACCCAGGACGCCAACCTGGCCTATCTCGCCAAGTGGCTGAATGTCCAGGGCATCCGGTTGCGCCATGTGCGGGTGGTGCCCGACGTCGAGGCCGAGATCGTCAGCGCGGTCAACGCCTGCCGCACCGCCCACGACTATGTGTTCACGACCGGCGGCATCGGCCCGACCCACGACGACATCACCATCGACTCGATCGCCGCCGCGTTCGGCGTCCCGGTCGTCGTCCACCCGCGCGCCGAGGCGCTGCTGCGGGCCTATTATGGCGACAAGCTCAACGAGGCCCGGCTGCGCATGGCCCGCGTGCCCGACGGCGCCGACCTGGTGGAGAACGAGCTGTCGGCCGCCCCCGGCGTGCGTATCGGCAACGTGTTCATCATGGCCGGCATCCCCTCGGTGATGCGCGCCATGCTGGCGGCGCTCGACGGCAAGCTGGAGGGCGGCCTGCCGGTGCTCTCCCGCACCGTCGCCGCCCACATCGCCGAAAGCCGCGTCGCCCAGCTGCTGGAAAGCGTCGAGAAGACCCACGCCGGCGTCCAGGTCGGCAGCTACCCGTTCTGGAAGGACGGCCAGACCGGCGCCAACTTCGTCATCCGCTCGACCGACGCCCATGTGATGAACGCCGCCGCCGAGGCCATCCTCGCCGGCATCGCCGAACTGGGCGCCACCCCGGTCGACGGCGAGCTGTAGGCGGCGGAGCGCCGGGGGAGTGCCGGGCTGTTTCTCGGCTGAGGCGCAGTAGAAATACAGATACTGCCCCCGGGAAATTCATGAGCGGCAGCACTTCTTATATTTTTTGCCGCTACCGCAGGGGCATGGCGAGTTGACTTTGATCTTTCCTGCCAACCTCGCATTGGCCAGCCTAACTCTTTTTAAGCGCTGACCTTCCGCGTATGCAATCGCGACGCTTGCTGGCGCAATGCCCGAAAGGCTGACATGCTGCCAGTGGACGTGACCTGCCCCGGGTAATTTCCTCCAGTTGCGATTAGAGTCCAGCCTACGGAAGGACGGACGAGATGAAGCGCAAGAGGTTTACAGAAGAGCAGATCATTGGTGTGCTGAAGGAAGCGGAGGCTGGC
>NZ_JBEUDS010000037.1:0-16385 GCF_041060555.1 Parapedomonas caeni
TCCATGATCTGGAGAGAGACCTCGCTGATTGCCTCGGGATCGGCATCGAGGACGGAAGCGATCATTTCCGGATCGAACCCGTACTTCCGCAGCTCGCCCTCCATGAAGTAGAGCTGGTCCATACCACCGATTACGGCGACCTCAATTTCGGCGGACGGGTCAGCACGGCGAAGCTTCACGTAGTGCTCGATGGACGGGGCCTTCTTGTATGCCAAGCTCTGCTCATTGTACCCGCCATCTTCCTTGCTGCCGTATCCGGCCATGGCTTTTGCCTCCAAAGACGGCTTCCCGCTCAGCGAGCTAGGAAAGCAATTCGATTTCCTCCGAAGGCAGAGCCAGCCGGTAGCCGTTCGGATTTCGCCGATTCTCGATCAATGCGCGTACGGACGTGGCATCCGTACTTCCGCGAGCCAGCGCATCCCGAAGCGCGCGCACGGGTTCGCGCACCTGCGACGAAATCCTATGGATGCTCGCTCCCCAGATGTGCGCTTCGATCGCCCGATTCTCGACGATAGCGGGCGACTTCAACGCATGCTCCGCCAGAAAGACCAACAGTTGGAATTCCTGATCGGAAAGGGTTTTGGGCGTTCCGTCGAGAGATACGGTCTTTGCGGCGCGTTGAATCACCAATCGGGGCGCCAAGCTCGGTTGCGCTTCCAGTTTGGACTGATCGATGGCCAATCCAGGTGCAGCTCCATCGCAAGCAATGCAGTGCGATACATCGACAAGATGAAGCCCCGCGTCGACTAAGCGCGCCCGGTCATCTGCAGCCATCGCCGGCGCGATCACCGTGATGGGCGATGACCGGGCGAGCGAACGCATCAGGCCGATCAATCCCGGTTGAAGCGCTGCATCCTGTGACAGTGCGAGGAACAGCGCCCGCTGGTTCGATGTTTCCCCCAGATGCCAGACACCGGTCGCGACCGGCGCCGGCTCGCCTCCGAACCCGGACGCCATGGCGATTTCGCGGACCAGCGCGGAGGGATGAATCCGAAAGCTCCGCAGATCGTCATCGCCGAGAACGACGTCGCTGCGCCGGTCCGTCGGACAAACCGCGATGTGCCGCCCGTTGACCTGATGGATGGGCCGCGCGTCGAGACCGCATTCGCAGGTGGGGCACACATCCCATTCCGTTGCCGGCGACTGCTCGACCAGGACGCCGTGATCGAGCAGCCGCTCGAAATCGCGCCCGGCATGAGGCGCAGCCTGTCGGCCCCAAAGGATTGCGGGATCGCCCGCCTCACTCAGCCGCAACAGCAGCCTGGGCAGCGTCTCGGTCATTGAGCAGTCCATTGCGGCGAAGGAGCGTCATGATCCGGCCCTCGAACTGCTGGCGCTTGAACATGGCGTGTGCCGGCGGCTTCAGTTTGACGGTCACCTTCTTCGCCGACTTGCCGCCGGTCGCGAAATGGACGCGGATGACGATGTGGTTGAGGCGCCAATCCGACCCGAGACGAGCGCCCCGCATCATCTCGCCCAACCTGGCCAGGGCATTGTCGCGTCCGTCGCGCGCAACATAGGAGTAGAAGGTTCGTGTCTCGCCGGTCTTCGGATCGGCGCCGACGCGGTCGACCTGGACCTCGGTGATCTGGACCCACTGGATGCCCGGATCGAAATCATGGTTGAACGCGAAGCCGAAGCCCGCGCGCTGCACCGGGTCGAGCGTGTAGAGGTTCTGGGCGTCGTCGCCGGCGAAGAATTCGGGCTTGCCCAGGATCTTGTCGGCGAATAGTTCCGCGAGATCGGCGCGGCGCGCCTTTGCCACGCCGCCGATCTTCAACAGGCCCGTCGTGGAGTTGTAGGACAGCACCGCGTGTTCGGCGGCGCGGAAGCTGATTACGCGCTTCTGGTCCTTTTGCAGGACATCGGTCGTGGTGATCGGAGAACCGTGCTCGATCACCAGAACGAGTTCGTCGGCATCGTCATACCAGCCGGCGCGGCAATAGTTGCTGCGGAGATCCTGCTCGAACATCGCGGCGGCGGCGGTTTCGAATTCGGCCTTTGCGCGATCGTCCATGATCGCCTCGACGCCTTCGTCGCGGCCTACGAACTCGGCGAGCGACGTGCGCGCCATGAGCGCCATCATGTCGGACGCGGCGTCAAAGACGTCGGGATGATCGAGGAAGACGCGCAGGGCGACGTGCTTGGGATCCTGGTGAACCTCCGGCTCGTCATCCTTCGCTTCGGGTGTCACGCGGATCCCGAGCCGCGCGGCCTGCTGAAGAATAATGTCGAGGCCTGCCGCGTTGCCGATCTCGGCGATCCGGTGCAGGTCGGCGACGAGCCCTTCCGGATAGTTCTCTTCCGGCCCCGCGAAGAAATCCTGGACGGCGCTGCGTGCCTCGTCCTGCGCGGCCTCGCCCCTGAAGACCCCAAGGTCCAGCCCGTTCAGGGCATCGCCGTGGCGCTCGAACAGGCGGCCCAGCAGGCCGAGATCGACGGTTCGGGTAAACTTGGGATTGACGAATTTCTTCAGGTTCTTAGCCATCTCAGCCGCCCATGATTGCCTCGCATTTGTTCATCTTATGTTCTTATCGCAAATGCCTGGCGGAGTCGATTCAAAAGCCATCATCTTGGGACGGTTCGTCCCCACCCTGAGTAGAGGCCAAGGGAATCCAATCCCTGAGGTGCTCGCTGCGATGGACATGCCGAACCCGATCCACCCCGGGCATATGACGCCGGACGAGCGAATCGGGGAGGTCTGCAGGATTCTTGCGCGCGGGCTGGTTCGGCTCAAGGCACGCCAGTCAAGGCAAGTATTTGGCGACCGCGGAGAAAGTTGCCTTCACTTCCCGCCCGACCGGAGCGGTCATGGAACTCCAATTTGCAAAGGAGACGCATGACCATGACAGAAAAGATCCTGTCCCGGCTAGCCGCACTGAAGACCACGCCGACGCCCGACCTCAAGAAGCAGTGGCGCGAACTCTTCGACACCGAGGCGCCACCTTACAATCGGCGTTTCCTCGAAAGCCGGCTCGCCTATCGGATCCAGGAATTGGCCTATGGCGGTTTGAAGCCCGCGACCGTCGAGCGCCTCGAAGCTCTGGGCGAGCAACTCGACGGTGGCAACATCGTGCTGCGCCGGATCCGCGCCGACGACAAGCCGATCGTCGGCACGCGGCTGATCCGCGAATGGCAGGGCGTCGAGCACACCGTCACCGTGCTGAACGACGGCTATGAATGGCAGGGGCGTCCGTACCGATCGCTCTCTGCCATCGCGCGCGCCATCACCGGGACGCGGTGGAACGGCTGGGTCTTCTTCGGCCTCAAGAACCGGCGAGGCCAAGCATGATGAAATCGCCCGCATCCGCCAAACCCATCCGAAAGCTGCGCTGCGCGGTCTATACACGGAAGTCGACGGAAGAAGGGCTGGAGATGGAGTTCAACAGCCTCGACGCCCAGCGCGAAGCCTGCGAAGCGTATATCGCCAGCCAGAAGCCCGAAGGCTGGCTGCTCATCCCCGAGCCCTATGATGACGGCGGCTTCTCGGGCGGGACTCTGGACCGGCCGGCGCTGAAGCGCCTGCTTGCCGACATCGAGGACGGCCGGATCGACGTGGTCGTCGTCTACAAGATCGACCGGCTCAGCCGCTCGCTGATGGATTTCGCCAAGCTGGTCGAGGTGTTCGATCGCGGCGGCGTCACCTTCGTCAGCGTGACCCAGTCGTTCAACACCACGACGTCCATGGGGCGGCTGACGCTCAACATCCTGCTCAGCTTCGCCCAGTTCGAGCGCGAGGTGATCGGCGAGCGCATCCGCGACAAGATCGCTGCCTCCCGCAAGCGCGGCATGTGGATGGGCGGCTTCGTGCCGCTCGGCTACGAGGTCCGGGACCGCAAGCTGGTGATCAATGATGCCGAGGCCGCGACGGTCCGGATGATCTTCGAGCGCTTCGTCGAGGTGGGTTCGGCGACCGCGTTGGCCCGGGCACTCGCGGCCGAAGGCGTGCGGACGCGGCGCGGACGTCTCGTGGACAAGGGCTTCCTCTACAAGCTGCTCAACAACCGGGTCTATATCGGTGACGCCGTGCACAAGGGGACCGCCTATCCCGGAGAGCACGAAGCTATCATCACGCGCGCCCTGTGGGACAAGGTGCACGGAATCCTGCGCGAGAGCCCAAGGGTCCGCGCCGGCCGGACACGGGCCGCGACACCGGCCCTGCTGAAGGGCCTCATCTTCGGTCCAACCGGCTGCGCCATGACACCGACGCACACGCGGCGCGGCGACAAGCTCTACCGCTACTATGTCAGCCAGTCGGTCCTGAAGCGCGGCGCCGATGCCTGCCCGGTGGGGCGCGTGCCCGCCGCCGAGATCGAGGGCGCAGTGGTCGACCAGCTGCGCGGCTTCCTTCGCGCACCGGAGGTGATCGTCGGCACATGGCGATCGGCGCGGCGCGAGATCGATGGTCTGTCCGAGGCTGAGGTCAGGGAAGCCCTGGAAGGGCTGGACCCGCTGTGGGACGAGCTGTTCCCGGCCGAGCAGGCGCGCATCGTCCAGCTCCTTGTCGAGCGCGTCGACGTCGGACAGGAGGGCGTGGACATCCGCCTCCGCATCGATGGGCTGGCTCGTCTGGTTCATGAGCTTGGCGGCATGGCCGACGATCCGCGGAGGGCAGCATGAGAGCCGGCGACGCCGCCACCGATGACGGGCGCACGCTGACGGTCCGTGTGCCTCTGACTCTCCGGAAGCGCGGCGGGCGCAAGCAGGTGGTCATGCCCGAAGGGGCGGGTTGGGGCCAGCCCCGCCCGCGCGTCGACAATACCATGGTGAAGGCGATCGCCCGAGCCCACCGCTGGAAGCGGCTCATGGAGAGCGGCCGATTTGCCTCGGTGACCGAGCTGGCCGAGGCCGAGAAGATCAACCAGTCTTACCTGTGCCGGGTCCTGCGCCTGACCCTGCTCGCCCCGGACATCGTCGAGGCGATTCTCGACGGAAGGCAGCCGGCCGCCTTGCAGATGGACGCTCTGTTGAAGCCCATGCCGCTAGATTGGGCGGCACAGCGAGCTGCGCTGGGCCTCTGACGCCGATTGCCGGCTCCGAAACCGCGCCCCGTCAAGTTTCTATTGCCCGGCGATCATCTCTCCGTTAGCGTGATTGAAGAGCCCAGTAACTAGTCATGCCTAGTTAACGGACGGATCATGTCATTAGGAGTCCAGTGTGGCGACAGCGAAGGCCGATCTGCGATGGGGGGTCGAGCAACGACTCGAATTCATCGAGTTCCGGCTGTTTTGGGAGGGGCATGTGAACCGGGGCGATCTGATGGAAGCGTTCGGGGTGTCGGTGAATCAGGCGTCCACCGACCTGAACCGCTATATCGGAATGGCGCCGCAGAACATGCACTACGACAAGAGCGCTCGCGCCTATGTCCGCGGTGCAGAGTTCGCTCCACAGTTCCTGAAACCCGACGCGAACCGCTATCTCGCGCAGCTTAGATCTGTCGCCGACGGAATTCTGGATCGCGCCGATGCGTGGATCGGACAGTTTCCCCCCTACGACTCCGCGCCGACGCCCGTGCGGAGTGTCAACGCCAAGACCCTGCGTTCTGTGGTCGCCGCAATCCGCCGATCAGAAGCCATCGAGGTCAAGTATCAGTCGCTGTCCCGGCCGAAGCCGCGCTGGCGGTGGATCGCGCCACACGCGATCGGATTCGATGGTTTCCGCTGGCATGCACGGGCCTTCTGCCTCACCGACCAGAGCTTTAAGGACTTCCTTCTCTCGCGGATCATCGAGACCCGCGGTACCAAGCCGAGCGAGGTCTGTGCCGATCGCGACGCCGACTGGAACGAGCAGGTGACTTTGGAGATCGGACCGCACCCAGAGCTGTCCGAAACGCAGCAGAAGGTCATTGCCCTTGATTACGGGATGCGTGGCGGCCGGGCGAAGATCCCTGTCCGCAAGGCCCTTCTCTACTACGCACTCAAGCGGCTGGGGCTGGACACCGCCCCCACAGCACGGAGGCCGACGGACCAGCAAATCATCCTTCTGAACCGAGAGGTTATCGATGAAGCTAATCGATAACACCTCTCATCTTCTCGGGGATGATCTGAAGAGCGCCATTGGCCGCGGCACACGTCTGCGCATCGCTGCGTCATGCTTCTCGATCTACGCATTCGAAGCTCTGAAGTCTGAGCTCTCGAAGATCGACAGCCTACAGTTCATCTTCACCGCGCCCACATTTGTGCCGACCGAAGTTACCGATCGCCTCCGGAAGGAACGTCGGGAGTTTTTCATTCCCAAGGCGCGACGGGAAAGCGGTCTTTACGGCACCGAGTTCGAGATCCAGCTGCGCAATAAGCTCACTCAACGCGCCGTCGCTCGCGAATGCGCTGATTGGATCCGCAAGAAGGCCAGGTTTCGTTCCAACACAACAAAGGCCCCGATGCAGCAATTTATCCATCTGGCTGGGGCCGAAAGCGAAGTGGCCTACATGCCAATCAGCGGCTTCACGGCCGTGGATCTTGGCTACCAAAAGGGCGATGCGGTCTCCAACTTCGTGACCCGCTTCGATGATCCTGCGCACGCCAAGATGTATCTTCACCTATTTGATCAGATCTGGTCGGACTCGGAAAAGGTGAATGACGTCACTGCGGCCATCTGCGAGCACATCGAGTCCGTCTATCAGGAGAATTCGCCCGAGCGCATCTATTTCATGATGCTGTACAACATCTTTCAGGACTTCCTGAAGGACGTAGACGAGGACGTTCTGCCGAACGACCTCACCGGGTACCGCGACACCGTGGTCTGGAACAAGCTCTTCAACTATCAGAAGGACGCGGCGACCGGCATCATCAACAAGCTGGAGACCTATAACGGCTGCATCCTTGCCGATAGTGTCGGTCTTGGTAAGACGTTCACAGCGTTGGCCGTCATCAAATATTACGAACTGCGCAACCGCTCCGTTCTCGTGCTCTGCCCCAAGAAGCTTGCGGACAACTGGCGGAACTACAATACGAACCTGACCACCAACATCTTCGCAAAGGATAGGTTCAACTACGATGTCCTTTGCCACACGGACCTGTCCCGGACATCGGGCGAGTCCTTTGGCATCCCGCTGAACCGGGTCAACTGGGGCAATTACGACCTCGTCGTGATCGACGAATCCCACAATTTCCGCAACAACGATGTCTACAAGGACCGCGAGACGCGCTACCAGAAGCTGATGAACAAGGTCATCCGCGCCGGCGTGAAGACCAAGGTTCTGATGCTCTCGGCGACACCGGTCAATAACAGGTTCACTGACCTTCGTAATCAGCTTGCGCTTGCATATGAGGGGCAGTCCGAGGCGCTCAGTAAAAATCTGAAGGCCCAGACCAGCGTCGAAGAGATCTTTCGCCGGGCCCAGAAGGCCTTCAATGAATGGTCGTCCCTGCCGCCAGAAGAGAGGACCGCTGCGTCGATCCTGAAGGCGCTCGACTTCGACTTTTTCGAGCTTCTCGACGCCGTGACCATCGCCCGGTCACGAAAGCATATCGAGACCTTCTACGACACGAAAGACATCGGGACGTTCCCCCAAAGGCGCAAGCCGCTCTCTTATCACCGCCCGATCACCGAGCGTTCGGACGTTATGGGGTTCAACGACATCTTCACGCAGCTCTCGGTGCTGAAGCTCGCGGTCTACGCCCCGATCAGTTACATCCTGCCCAGCCGTCTACGGAAGTACGAGGAGATCTACGACACGCAGGTCGAGGGCGGACGCGGCAAGCTCAGACAGGCCGATCGGGAGCGCAGCCTTCAGGCGCTGATGACGACCAACCTGCTGAAACGCCTGGAGAGCTCGGTCGCCGCGTTCCGGCTCACCCTGCGGTCTCTCGGCGCCAACACCTCGCGCACGCTCGACGCGATAGACCAGTTCGAGAAAACCGGACGAAGCGAAAGCGTCACCGACTACCTCGCGGAAATGAACGACTTCGACCCGGAGGACGATGACCTCTCCGGCCTCGACGAGTTCACGGTCGGGAAGAAGGTCCAGATCAGCCTGGCCGACATGGACCTGCCGTCTTGGAAGCACGACCTGGCTGCGGACCTCGTCCTCATCGAGGATCTGATCACATCGATGGAAAAGGTCAAACCGGAGGACGATGCCAAGCTCCAGCACCTGCTTGCCCTCATCAGGCAGAAGGTGGACGAGCCGCTGAACCCCGGAAATCGCAAGGTGCTGGTCTTCACGGCCTTCGCAGACACCGCCAACTACCTTTACGACAACCTGGCGCCCCTCGCGCAGCAGCTCGGGCTGCACGTCGGCAAGGTCACGGGATCGGACGTGCCCAAGACCACGCTCAAGAAGTCCTACGACTTCCAGAGCGTCCTGATGCTGTTTTCTCCGAGGTCGAAGGAGAAGGCCATCGTCCTTCCGAACGAACCAGGCGAGCTGGACATCCTGATCGGCACCGACTGCATCTCGGAGGGCCAGAACCTTCAGGACTGCGATTTCCTGATCAACTACGACATCCACTGGAACCCGGTGCGCATCATCCAGAGGTTCGGGCGGATTGACCGTATCGGCTCCCCGAACAGCCAGATCCAGCTGGTCAACTACTGGCCCGACATCACGCTCGACGAATACATCAACCTCAAGGAACGTGTCGAAAACCGGATGGTGATCACCGACATCACTGCCACCGGCGACGACAACGTGCTCACCGCCAAGTCGAGCGACATCGCTTATCGCAAGGAGCAGCTCAAGCGGCTCCAGGACGAGGTCATCGAGCTCGAGGACGTGAAGGCCGGGATATCAATCACCGATCTCGGACTGAATGATTTCCGGATGGACCTGCTCAATTACGTCAAGGAGCATGGCGAGCTCGACAACGTGCCCTTCGGCATGCACGCCGTCGTCCCGGCACAGCCAGAGCTGGGCCTGCTGCCCGGCGTCATCTTCGCGCTGAGGAACATCCACGACAGCGTGAACGTTAACCAGCAGAACCGCTTGCACCCCTTCTACCTGGTCTACATCGACGACGACGGCCAAATCGTTGCCGACCACACCGAGGTCAAGCGCTTGCTCGACCTGATCCGATCCAGCTGCAAGGGGCGGATCGAGCCCATGCGCGACGTCTGCCGCATCTTCAACGAGCGCACCGACGACGGGCGCAGGATGGGACGCTACTCCGACCTGCTCAGCCAGGCCATCCGCTCCATGATCGAGGTGAAGGAGGAGAAGGACATCGACAGCCTGTTCAGCGGCGGCCGCACCACGGCGCTGACCCACACCATCAAGGGGCTGGACGATTTTGAGCTGATCGCCTTCCTGGTCATCGAAGGGGGCGGCGCATGACCCTCTACGACTGGCCGCGCGCCGCCGCCTTCGGCCGCGTGATCCCAAAGAACAAGATCTACGAACACGCCGGCGCGAACACCACGCTGAAAGATCTGTTCGTGCGGGAGGTGGATCAGATCGTCTGGTCGCACAAACTGGCGCCGGAGACGATCAATCTGGCGGCCACGAAACAGGTCGCGGAAATCCAGATATTCCGCATTGTGCAAAAGATTGTGGTGCTGGACCGCGACGTGTTACGGGCAATCGACCGGGCCATTCCGTTTCCGCTGATCTTCGAACTGGCGCATGGGGGCCGGATCAAGCTGGCCGCCGCCTACAAGCGGCCCAGTGAAGCGGATAGCACCCGATGGGTCGCAGGGGACTATTTCGAGAGCGGCTGGTTGCCTGAGGATGCACCCCGCACACCCCTTCCGGTGGCGCTGAACATGGGCGCGCTGTATGAGCGGCTTCTCAGCCCGCTGGTCGAGGGACAGACGGCCCGGCTGATCCTTGGCCCCGTATCAGGACGCGCCGAAGCCCCGCAGACGCCTTTCATCCATGTCGCACAGGAAGAGCCCGTATCGCTGGAAGAGCGCATCGCGCAGGCTGAGGCGATCAAGGTGCAGGCACGCGAGGTCGAGCGGATCAAGGCGCGGCTGGCGCGAGAGAAGCAATTCAACAAGCGCGTGGCGATCAACGCCGAGCTACGCGCGGCAAAGCAGGAACTGGAGCGGCTGACGGCCGGACACGCCGGCGCCGTCGTGACGAATGAGTGAGAGGACGAGCATGGACAAGCTGAAGATGCACAGCCCCGACCTGAGCCAGGAGAACATCGCGAAGATCCGTGAGCTGTTTCCCGGCTGCGTGACCGAGGCGCGGGACGAGAAGACGGGCAAGCTGCGTCTGGCGGTGGACTTCGATCAGCTGCGTCAGGAATTGAGTGATCACATCGTGGAGGGGCCGCAGGAGCGGTATCGGCTGGACTGGCCGGGGAAGCGGGAAGCTTTGGCGCTTGCGAACGCGCCAATTGCCAAGACGTTGCGTCCCAGCCGTGAGGAAAGCGTGGATTTCGATACCACGCAAAACCTGTTCATCGAAGGAGATAACCTCGAAGCACTAAAGCTTCTGCAAGAAAACTATCTTGGCAAAGTCAAAATGATCTACATCGACCCGCCGTATAACACGGGGAACGATTTTGTTTACGAGGATGACTTCGCTGAAAGTTCGGCGGAGTTTCTTGAGCGATCAAATCAAACGGATGCAGAAGGGAATCGGCTTGTCGCCAACACCACCTCAAATGGCCGGTTTCATTCAGATTGGCTGAGCATGATGTATGCGCGGCTGCGTCTTGCGAAGAACCTTCTTACTTCAGATGGCGCTGTCTTTATCAGCATCGACGACAATGAGGCCGGTGCACTTATTAAGGTTGGCCGAGAGATATTCGGGGATGAGAATTTTGTTGCTCAGCTGGCCGTTCAGCTGAATCCAAGGGGGAGGCACCTTGACCGCTTCATCGCGAATACGCACGAGTCTATTTTAATCTTTGTTCGCGACGGCCTGAATTCAGATTGTATTGGCGGACTTGAAAAAGAAGGGCGGATGGCTGACGAGTATAATCGCAGCGATAGCAATGGTCCTTTCAGGCTCTTGGGGCTTCGCAATCGTAACCAATCGTTCAACCCTACAACCCGGCCAAACCTCTACTACCCGCTGTATGTCTGCCCAGGAACCGGCATGGTCTCGCTGAACAAGGATGAGACATTCACAGATGAAGTTTGGCCAGATACGCCAGATGGCACAAAGACCTGCTGGACTTGGGGAAAGGAGAAGGTTTCCAAGGAACGCGATTTTCTAGTGGCTGAGGAGTCCAGAGGCGAATGGAGAATTTTCCGCAAGGACTACCTTAACAAAGGCGGAAGTGTTGCTAAAACTATGGCCAAGTCTCTTTGGACAGACAAGGAGATTACCAATGATTACGGTCGCGCTGCAGTTAAGGATCTTTTCGGAAAAGCCGTAATGGACTTTCCGAAGTCGCCTGCGCTTCTCGATCGCCTCATTAGAATTGGATCGAATGACCGCGATATTGTGCTGGACTTCTTTGCTGGGTCGTCCTCCACCGCGCACGCTCTGTTGGCTCTTAATGCTAGCGAGGGTTCCAATCGGAAGTTCATCATGGTTCAGCTGGACGAAGCCACCGCTGAAGGTTCCATAGCTCGAAGCGAAGGCTACAAGACAATTTCCGATCTGTCGAAGGAACGTATCCGGCGCGCAGGCAAGAAGATTCTTGAAGGAGACTGTCACCCCGACTGGAACCGCGATGTCGGTTTCCGGGTGCTGAAGGTGGACACCTCGAACATGAAGGACGTCTACTACCGCCCGGATGAGCTGAAGCAGTCTGACCTGCTCGATATGGTCGACAATGTGAAGGAAGACCGCACGTCCGAAGACCTGCTTTTTCAGGTACTGGTCGACTGGGGCGTGGACCTGACGCTGCCGATCCGCCGCGAGACGGCCCAAGGCAAGACCGTATTCTTCGTCGATGACAACGCCCTTGTCGCCTGTTTTGATCGCGGTGTGACCGAGGAACTGGTGAAGGAGTTGGCGAAGCGCGAGCCTTTGCGCGTGGTCTTCCGCGACAACGGCTTTGTCTCGGATGCGGTGAAGATCAACGTCGAACAGATCTTCCGCCAGCTCTCGCCCACCACCGACGTCAAGTCGATCTGAGGGCGCGCCATGAAGTTCAAGTTCAAGGTCCAGCCCTATCAGACCAATGCCGTCAACGACGTGGTCGACTGCTTCGCTGGCCAGCCCATGACCTCTGGCCTGACCTACCGCATCGACCCCGGCCGCGCGGCGCAGGCCAGCGCCTTTGAGGAAGGGTTCAGGAATGCCGACCTCGCCCTGACAGACGCGCAGATTCTGGAGAACATCAAGAAGGTCCAGCGGCGCCAGAACCTGCCCGTCTCGCAGTCGCTGACGGATTTCACCACCTTCAACGCCCGGGGCGAGCGTGTGCCCGTCGCGGCCAGCTACAAGCGCGACGCGCTGGCTGCGAGCCGCGTGCACCTCGATGTCGAGATGGAGACCGGCACGGGCAAGACCTATTGCTACATCAAGACCATCTTCGAGATGAACAAGCGCTATGGCTGGTCGAAGTTCATCATCATGGTGCCGTCAATCGCCATTCGCGAAGGGGTCTATAAATCGCTGCAGATCACGGCCGAGCACTTCACCGAGAGCTACGGCAAGAAGGCGCGGTTCTTCATCTACAACTCCAAACGCCTGCACGAGCTGGAGAGCTTTTCGTCCGACGCCGGCATCAACGTGATGGTGATCAACATCCAGGCGTTCAGCGCGCGCGGGGCCGACAACCGGCGCATCTACGAGGAGCTGGACGACTTCCAGTCGCGCAAGCCCATCGACGTGATCGCCTCCAACCGGCCGATTCTGATCCTGGACGAGCCGCAGAAGATGGAAGGCGCGGCGACCATGGAGGCGTTGCCGAAATTCAAGCCGCTATTCATCCTGCGCTACTCCGCGACCCACCGCACCCAGCACAACCGCGTTCACCGGCTGGACGCGCTGGACGCCTATAACCAGAAGCTGGTCAAGAAGATCGCGGTGCGCGGCATCCAGACCCGCGGGCTGGCCGGCACCAACGCCTATCTCTATCTCGAAGGCATCGACATCTCGAAGAAGGCGCCCGTGGCACGGATCGAGATGGAGGTGAAGCTGAAGTCGGGCGAGATCAAGCGCCAGCTTCGGCGGCTCGAGTTCCGCGACGACCTGTTTGTGGAGTCGGGCGAGCTGGACCAGTATCGCGGGTTCACGATCAGCCAGATCGACGCCGTCAACGACACGGTCGAATTCACGAATGGCGAAGTGTTGCGCGCTGGTGAGGCGAACGGCGATGTCTCCGAGCGCGACATCCGCCGCATCCAGATCCGTGAGGCGATCAAGGCGCATCTGGACAAGGAAAAGCAGCTCTTCGCACAGGGCATTAAGGTGCTGTCGCTGTTCTTCATCGACGAGGTTGTGAAGTACCGCGACTACGACGAAGCCGACGAGAAGGGCGAGTATGCGCGGGTCTTCGAGGAAGAGTACGCGCTGCTGAAGGACGAATACCTGTCCGAGCTGGCAATCGATAATGAGGCCTACCGGGCCTATCTGGCCGGGATCGATGCGGCGAAGACCCACAATGGTTACTTCTCGATCGACAAAAAGACCAATCGCCTGAAGGACCCGGCCGTCGGCGCCAGGTCGGTGGATTCAGACGATGTGGATGCCTACGACCTGATCCTGAAAGACAAGGAGCGACTGCTCTCGTTTGCGGAGCCGACCCGCTTCATTTTCTCCCACTCGGCTCTTCGGGAAGGCTGGGACAACCCGAATGTCTTCGTGATGTGCATGCTGAAGCACAGCGACAACACCATTTCCCGTCGCCAGGAAATCGGACGCGGCCTGCGGCTGAGCGTCGATCAGCATGGGGACCGGATGGATAATCCGGCAGTCGTGCACGACATCAACGTCCTGACTGTGGTGGCGAGCGAAAGCTACAAGGACTTCGTTGCCGGCCTTCAGAAAGAGATCGTGGAGACGCTGTCGTCGCGTCCGCGGCAGGCAACGGAAGCCTATTTCACAGGCAAGATAATCGCCACCGGTCAAGGTCCGCTCGAGGTGACCTCTGCGATGGCCAGGCAGATTTACCGCTACCTGCTGAAGAACGACTACACGGACGATGCAGATCAGATCGCGGACGCCTACCACGAGGCCAAAGCGGCGGGGAAACTGGCCGACTTGCCCGATGAGCTGAAGCCCCATGCAGAGCAGGTGTTCCAGCTCATCGACAGCGTCTTCAGCGACGCACAACTGCCCAAGGTCGATGATGGCCGCAAGCCCAAGACCAACCCCCTCAATGCGAACTTTGAGAAGAAGGAGTTCCAGGAGCTCTGGGCGCGGATCAATCACAAGGCGGTCTATCGTGTCGAGTTCGACTCGGCCGAACTGATCCGCAAGTGCATCGGTGCGCTGGACAGCCAGCTTCGGGTTACCCCGCTGCAGTACACGGTGCAGGTTGGCGTGCAGAGCGATGGTTTGACCGACAACCAGCTTCGCAGCGGTGACGGCTTTACCGTCACCAGCACCACGACCGAGCACGGGGCCTCGATCCACTCCCTCGTGAAGTACGACCTCGTTGGCAAGGTGGCCGAAAACACGCAGCTGACGCGAGACACGGCGGCGACCATCCTCGGCCGGATAGAACCCGTGGTTTTCGAGCAGTTCACGAAGAACCCCGAGCATTTCATCTCCGAGGCCTCGCGCATCATTGCCGAGCAGAAGGCCGCCATGGTTATCGAGCGTCTGGCATATGATGAAGTCGAAGAGCGGTACGACGTCGACATCTTTACCGCCGCGCAAACCGGGCAGGACTTCTCCCGGGCTACGGCCAAGCTCAAGAACCACGTCTACGACTACGCGATCACGGATTCGGATGTGGAAAGGGAATTCGTGAAGGAACTCGATACAAGTAGCGAGATCGTTGTCTATGCCAAGCTGCCGCGTGGCTTCCTGATCCCGACTCCGGTGGGGGACTACAACCCTGATTGGGCAATATCGTTCAAGGCTGGCAGCGTGCGGCACATCTACTTCGTTGCCGAGACCAAGGGCACGATGTCGTCGATGAAGCTGCGCGAGTTCGAGAAGACCAAGATCGAGTGCGCACGGAAGTTTTTTGCGGAGATCAGCCAGAGAGTCGAGCAGGACCGCGTGAAATACGATGTGGTTACCGACTATGCTAAGCTCATGGATATTGTCGGGCGCGCGGCATGACCAAACCGCGCTCGATCAACATCTTCCTTCTCGACGGCGATCCGAACGGCATTCGGGTGGCGCAGATTTCGATGTCGACGATCCAGGCCATCGCCTTTCGCCGCAACCAGTTGCGTCGGGTTCGCGAAGCATTTCCTGAGATCGAGAGGCCGGGTGTCTACATTCTGATTGGCGCTGATGAAGACGCTCAGGATCGGCAACTTGCGTATATCGGCGAATCTGAAGGTGTCGGCGCCCGCCTAACCTATCACAACTCTAACGAGGCTGGGCGTGACGCCAAGGGTTTCTGGACCGATACCGTCGTCCTGATCAGCAAGGACGAGAACCTGACCAAGAGCCACGCCCGTTATGTCGAGGCCTGCCTCATCCGCGGCGTCGGCAGTAATCCTCGCTGGACGCTTCCCAATACGCGGACACCCTCCGACGACGCCGGCAAGTTGCCGTTGCCCGACCGCGCGGCAATGGATGAGTTTGTGGATCAGACGAAAACCCTAGTAGGTGCACTTGGCTGGGATCTGTTTCGTGAAGTCCGCGGGCGAGTGGCTGAGGCGATGCCGGTAGACCATGCTCTTTCCGACGCTGCGCCTGTCGGAAGCCCTCGCTTCTTCTTTCGGGGAGAGGGTTTCGCAGCTGAAATGGAGCTCGGGCCATCCGGGGACTTCGTGGTCAGGTCCGGCTCGAAGGCACGGGTCCGGACAACGACGACGATCCCACGCGGCACAACCGCTCTGCGCAATACCCTGCTCGATAAAGGGGTGTTGCGGCAGGAAGGCGATTTCCTAGTTTTCACCAGCGACTATAGTTTTTCTTCTGCCTCGGCCGCAGCTGCGACCGTAATCGGAGCGAGCGCGAACGGGCGGATACTGTGGAAACTCCCTGATGGCCGGACGTATGCGGACTGGGAGACCGCCCAGGGCAACGCTCCGATCATCGAAGGTGAGATGGGCGACTTAGGCGCAGAATAGTTGGACTGCAGCTGTTTTGCCGAGCGGTTATCGAAGGGGATTCCAAAGCGATCTGAGGCGGGCAGGAACAATATCATTGTACTTCAATGGCTTAAAATTCCGTACTGGCGCCGGTTCAGTCCAAAGGTCGAGAGAAAAAGGACGGAGAGAGAACGCTCGGGGCCGAGTTTCGGTGTGGCGCAGTCCACAGGTCTGCGCCCGAACCGCGGTTAGCGTCCGCGCTCGTGGTGTAATTTCCGGTGTAGGCGATGGTGTATTCCGGGGTGGGGCATGCCCCACCCCGGAATGCGGCGTCGCTGGTGGCCACCGGGTTCATCGTTATGGTGGAGTTTGCA
>NZ_JBEUDS010000038.1:0-15652 GCF_041060555.1 Parapedomonas caeni
CAGCCCCGACCGACTGAACCGCCGAAGCGTATCCCGGACCGTCGTCGATCCGACCCCGACCCGCTCGCCAACTACCCGCGTCGAAAGCCCGCAGTCCAGGCTCAGACGCAAAATCTCGCGCACATGGCGCATCGCAACTCTCCTCGTCGGCATGCATTCCTCCAACCGCTGTCCGGCCGAAAGAATGCTCCAACGATCAGGTGAGCCTAACCTCAAACTGCGCGCCATCACCTCGGAATGCTGCGCGGATAATTCTCGGAACGCTGCGCGCCATCACCTCGGAACACCGCGCGCGATCAAATCGGAACACCGCGCGCGATCACCTCGGAATCCGCAATCGATGTGTTGCCTTACCTGCTCATCGGTATTGCGATTGGCAGCGTGATCTATGGTTTCATGCCCACTGACTTATTGGAGCAGTATGCAGGCCCAGATAATCCCTTTGCCATTCCAGTTGCCGCTGTCATCGGCGTGCCGTTGTATATTCGCGCTGAAGCCGTCATACCTCTGGCAGCGGCTCTGATGGCCAAAGGCGTGGGTGCCGGGACGGTGCTAGCGTTGATCATCGGCAGTGCCGGAGCCAGCCTGACTGAGCTCATTCTGTTGCGCTCTTTGTTCACGCTGAAGCTTTTAGCGGCGTTTTTAGCAGTCATTTTTGCTATGGCGATGATTGCCGGTTACGCCACCTACCTGTTTTTCTGATCAAGGCGGGAGATGATTAATTCGTTAAGCCTTCCTGGGTACCAGTTGGTGGATTCTGATGAGCAGAATGAAGACATACATTTTCGGCTTGAAGCACCTACACCAGTAGCCTGCGAGGGGTGCGGCGTGCAGGGTGAGTTCGTGCGGTTCGGCAAGCGTGACGTTCCCTATCGTGATCTGCCCATCCACGGCAAGCGGGTCACTCTCTGGGTGGTCCGCCGCCGATACACCTGCCGGGCCTGCAAGACAACATTCAGGCCCCAGCTACCGGAGATGGTGGACGGATTCCGTATGACACTGCGGCTGCATGAGTACGTGGAGAAGGAATCCTTCAACCACCCCTACACCTTTGTGGCGGCACAGACCGGCCTGGACGAGAAGACGGTGCGCGACATCTTCAACGCCCGCGCCGAGTTCCTGGGGCGCTGGCACCGCTTCGAGACGCCCCGCATCCTGGGCATTGACGAGCTATACCTGAACAAGCGCTACCGCTGCATTCTGACCAACATTGAGGAGCGAACCCTGCTCGACCTGCTGGCCACCCGCCGCCAGGACGTGGTGACCAACTACCTGATGAAGCTGAAAGACCGGCAGAAGGTCGAGATCGTCAGCATGGACATGTGGAACCCCTACCGGGCAGCGGTCAAGGCTGTGCTGCCCCAGGCCCGTATCGTGGTCGATAAGTTCCATGTGGTGCGCATGGCCAACGATGCCCTAGAGAGAGTGCGCAAGGGCCTCAGAAAGGAGCTGAAACCGTCCCAGAGCCGGACTCTCAAGGGAGACCGGAAAATCCTGCTGAAACGCGCTCACGAAGTCTCAGACCGGGAGCGCCTCATCATGGAGACCTGGACAGGCGCGTTCCCGCAACTGCTGGCCGCCTACGAGCACAAGGAGCGCTTCTACGGCATCTGGGACGCCACCACACGGCTCCAGGCAGAAGCCGCCCTGGACGAGTGGATAGCCACCATCCCGAAGGGCCAAAAGGAAGTCTGGAGCGATCTGGTCAGGGCAGTGGGAAACTGGCGCGAAGAGACCATGACCTACTTCGAGACGGACATGCCCGTCACCAACGCTTACACGGAGTCCATCAACCGACTGGCCAAGGACAAGAACCGTGAAGGGCGCGGTTACTCCTTCGAGGTGATGCGGGCACGAATGCTCTACACCACGAAGCACAAGAAGAAGGCACCGACTGCGAAGGTCTCTCCTTTCTACAAGAAAACCATCGGTTACGGACTGCCGGACTTCGCAGAGGAACTCAACTACGGAGTCGATCTATCAACCATCTGATAATGGTATCAGGTTGGTGGGGTAAAGGTGCCCCATCAACCATTAAATCCGTATACCCTGATTACTCATGGCGACGTTTCCTTAGCGAACTTTGCTGACATCGGGCTGTGCGGAGCCCATTTCGGCAGGGGCCTTTTCCTTGGGTATCGGTACATCACAGGCGGCCGAGCCAACGCCTGGCAGATGCCGGCAGATCAGCGCCTTGTAACCCGCGGCACCCAGGCAGGCACCGAGAATCGGGGCAAAAATCGGAACCAGGAAATACGGAATGTCTTTCCCTCCAGTGAAAGCGACGTCGCCCCAGCCTGCGAAGAAGGTCATCAACTTGGGCCCGAAATCCCGCGCAGGATTCATCGCGGAGCCAGTCAGCGGGCCCATCGCGCCACCGATGACGGCGATCAGCAGGCCTATCAGTAGGGGGGCCAGTGGGCCGCTTGGCAAGCCGTTGCCGTCGTCTGTGATGGCCATGATCATCGCCAGCAGAATGGCGGTGATCACTACTTCCACGAGGAACGCCTGGCCGAATGACAACGAGGCGTGCGGGTAGGTGGAGAAGATAGAAGCGAGCTCAAGACTCTCGACGCTGCCGCGGACCATCTGGTGGGCCTGTTCGAAATCGAAGAACAGGCTGCTGTACAGCCCGTAGACCAACGCAGCGGAACAGAAGGCGCCGGCCACCTGCGCCAGGATGTAAGCCGGGACGCGGTGCCGTTCGAAGGTGCCGAACAGCCACAGCGCGATGGTAACGGCAGGGTTCAGGTGAGCACCGGAAACGCCGGCGGCAAGATACACCGCCATCGAAACACCGATGCCCCAGATGATGCAGATTTCCCACAGCCCCAGATCGGCGCCGCCGAGCTTGAGCGCTGCGACGCAGCCGGTACCGAAAAAGATGAGAAGGGCAGTGCCGAGAAATTCGGCGATGCATTGTCCCTTGAGCGTCGGGACGATGGGCGTACTCATGCGCGGAGCCTCGTTCGTTTGTTTTTGTTTTATTCCGAGCACTGCGTTCGTTCGGAATTGTTCGGAAACGAAAACTTAGAGGCAAAGAAAGCAACTGTCAAAGTAAAAATTCGAACATTTCGGACATTTTTACCTGGAACAAACACCACAGAGCGCTGTCCTGCGCGGAAGGGTGGGTAGCAACCACTGGTCTATGCCAGCCACACATGGGCGGACTGGCATGGCGTCAGCGCTTTCGGCGGGCCTTGCGGCCGCCACCCCGTTGAACCGCCCGCGGTTTGCGCTGGCGTGACAGTTCACGGGTGATGGCGTCGTTGAGCAGCTTGCGCGCGTCTTCACCGTCGTCGTGCTCGGGAAAATGCTCGGGGAGGCTGCGGGCCAGATGCAGGTAGGTTTCCACCACATGCAGGGTGCTTTCCAGGCTGGCCAGATCGCTGCCGAGCAGCAGCTTGGGCATCGGAATGGCTTGGCCTTCGGCGACTCGCTTGATCCAGCGTTGGGCATGCTGACTGGCCGGGCTGTCGAAGCCGCCGCGGATCGGCGTGCAGGCGAACGTCCAGCGCAGCCAGAGTGGAATTTTCGGGTCGTCGATCAGCTCGATCCATTCGGCCAGTTCGTCCGGCAGCACCGAAATGAAGGCCTCGCCGTAATTGATATTGCGGTTGAAGGTCAGCCAGGCGCGCAGCAGGCTCAGCTCGCCCATCAGCTCGGAGATGGCGGCCAGGTGATCGATGGATGGGCGCACCTGGAACTGGCTGAGGTCCACCGGCGCATCCGGGCTGTTGAACAGGCGACGGATGGATTTGAGTGTCTGCGGATCGAGCGCGGTGATTTCGCCGCTGTCGTGATGGCCGAAGCGCCCGGCGCGGCCGCCGATCTGCTTGACCTCCTGCACCTTGAGCTGACGATTCTGAATGCCGTCGAATTTCTCATCGGTATAGAAGCACAGCGTGTGCGCCGGCAGGTTGAGGCCCATGCCGACCGCATCGGTAGCGACCATGATGTCCGCCTCGCCTTCGCGAAAGCGCCGGGCCTGCTCGCGACGCACCTCGGGCGAGAGCGCGCCATAGACTACCGAGACGCTCTTGCCAGCGCTTTCGAGCATGCCCTTGAGTTCCAGCACCAGCTTGCGGCTGAACGCCACCAGCAGCGAGCCGGGTTCCAGGCGCTGCAGCGTCGTGGCGTGGCGGGCGACCTCAACCGGGGACAGGCGCTTGGTGCGCTGCACCACCAGCTTGTCCTCGCAGAGTTCGCAGAGCGTGCGCAAGGAGGGTTGAATCAGGGCGGGGCCGGTCATCATCAGTTGCGGCGTATGTGCGCTGACCAGTGCATCGACCCAGGCCCAGCCGCGTTGCGGGTCAGCCACCATCTGTACTTCATCGACCACCACCACATCCCAGTGCAGATGGCGGAAGCGGGCGAACTCCTCCACGGTACAGCAGAAGTGCGTGGCGCCTTCGCGGATGATTTCTTCCTCGCCGGTGACCAGCTCCGTAGCCTGGATTAGCCGAAGGCGTAATCCAATGAAATGGACTCCTCCCTCCTACGGCGTCAGTGCGCCAGACTGGAGGTGTTACCAACCGGTCCCAGAGGGAGGAGTCGAGATGAAACTTAAACGAATTGGCGTCGATCTGGCAAAGCAGGTTTTTCAGGTTCACGGCGTAGACAGTCATGAGCAGGTCGTCTGCCGCAAGCAAATCAAGCGTGCAAGGCTGCTTGATTTCTTCAGGCAGCTGGAGCCTTGCCTGGTGGTGATGGAGGCCTGCGGGGGAAGTCATTACTGGGCGCGGCAGTTCCGCGCGCTGGGTCATGAGGTGCGCTTGATCGCTCCGCAGTTCGTCAAACCCTACGTCAAGGGTGGCAAGAACGACGCCAACGATGCTGAGGCGATTTGCGAGGCCGGTAGCCGTCCGACGATGCGCTATGTGCCGGTCAAGAGCGAGGAGCAGCAGGCTGCCCTGTCTGTGCACCGGATCAGAAGCCGGGCGATCAGGGCGAGAACGGCACTGGCCAACGAGGTTCGGGGTTTGCTGGGAGAGTTCGGCCTGATCGCGGCCCGCAAGGGTGTGCCGGCTACTCGCGCACTGCTGGCTGAGGTGCTGGAAGAAGACAGCAGCCTGCCGGTTGCCATGCGCGGGCTGATGAGTGAGCTGCAGGATGAACTGCAGGAGAAAGACAAACGCATCGCCCATCTGGATCGCCTGATTCAGCAGCAGGCGCGTCAGGATGAGCGAGTACAACGCCTGATGCAGATCGAGGGCCTTGGCCCTATCAGCGCCACGGCGATGGTGGCGGCGGTAGGCGATGCGAGCCAGTTCAAGTCGGGGCGCCAGTTGGCCGCTTGGCTGGGCTTGGTGCCCAACCAACATTCAAGCGGCGGCAAGGAGCGCCTGGGCAGCATCAGCAAGCGAGGTGATACGTACTTGCGCACCTTGCTGATCCATGGCGCCCGGTCTGCCCTCAACGCGAGTGCGAAAAAGACCGACCCACGCAGTATCTGGATCAATGAGGTCAAATCCAGGCGCAACACGAACATCGCCACAGTGGCCCTGGCGAACAAGAATGCCCGGATCATCTGGGCGCTCTTGAGCAAGGGCGAGAGCTATCACAACGCTGCGTGTTGAACGCAGCAACCGAGCAACAGGCAACACCGCAGCAAGCGCAACACCGTAGAAGATCCACCACGATTGCACAGTGACAGACAGTGATGACGAACCGGTCGAACCGGCATGTGTGAAGGCTTAGAGACCCGGAGGCCCGCTGTATAAAAAGGCCGCTAATCCGATCAGCTGCACATGAGCGACTACTTCATCAAGGCTCGAAGTGACAAACCACTTCAGTAGAAGCCGGATATACGGTAGCAGTCGTACCTTGGTTCAAAAGCACTGTTTTTTACTGGCAAACCGGGAGGAGTCCATATACGACCCTTGGTGCTGAGCGCGAATACCCGATTCGGGCGCACGCTGGCCAGGCAGCTGTCCAGATCGCTGTGGGTGCGTACTGCCGCATATTCATGGTAATCCAGCCCGGCCCGGCGCAGCCGCTTGTCATCCAGCTCGAAGCCCAGCGGTTCGATCAGGTGCAGTTGGCAGCCGGCATTGGCGCACAGGCGGATGATATTGCCGGTATTGGGCGGGATCTCGGGTTCGAGCAGGGCGATATGAAACATGCGGGTTATTCCACGGGAAAACGCTCGCCAGTGTACCGGTAGCCCGGTATCGGAGCCACAAGCGGCACGTGATTCGGAGCTGAGCTGCGTCCTGTAGTGTTTGCTGTACAGTTATTCAACAGGCGAACGTATACTGACAACCAGCGAAGACGGTTAAGGATCATGAAATGGCGTCACAGGTGCACTTCACCCGCATGGACCCCGAGGTGCGCAAGGCGCATCTCATCGATGCAACCCTCGTTTGTCTCAAGCAATATGGCTTCCAGGGAATGTCGGTGCGCAAGATCTGCGCCCAGGCTGGTGTATCTCCCGGGCTGATCAGCCACCATTATGCCGGCAAGGATGAGTTGGTTGCCGAAGCCTATCAGGCCATCACGCGCCAGGTGATGGGACAGTTGCGCGAGGCGATGCAGAATGCCGCTGGCCAGGGTGCCCGCGAGCGGCTATCGGCATTTTTCCAGGCTTCGCTCTCGGAGAAACTGTTGAACCCGCACCTGCTGGAGGCGTGGCTGGCGTTCTGGGGCGCGGTGAAGACGGCGGAAGCGATCAATCATGCGCACGACAAGTCCTACAAGGAGTATCGATCGATACTGGCGCATGCCCTTGGGCAACTGGCGCTGGAGCAGTGTTGGGTCGATTTTGATAGCGGCCTGGCGGCCATTGGCCTGACGGCATTGTTGGACGGATTGTGGCTTGAGCACGGGCTGGATCCCGATACCTTCACACCCGCCGAAGCCGTGCTGATCTGCGAGGCCTGGATCGATGGGCTGCTGGCCGGAGGGTTCCGGCGCTTCTGCGTACAGGCACAGCGTACGGGATAACACGTTGGATCATGGTCCGGGCAGCTTGCGCTGGCGAGTGAAAAGCGCGGTGGCAACACACAGCCACCGCGCAATCGACAACCAGGCGGCCTAGAAGATACTCACCGGATATTCGAGAACCAGGCGGAAGCGATCCACATCGACATTCGAATTGCCGGAGGTCATGCGATGCCGTGCATGGCGCACGCGAATCAGCAGATCCTTGGCAACGCCGCTCTGCACCACATAACGCGCATCGAGGTCGGTGGTGTGGTGTTTGTCGTTCTTGCCGTACAGGCCGTAATAGGCGCTGTCCGCCGAGGTGTGCGTGCCGTCGATATCGCTGCCACGCACATGCCGTATGGAGAAGCTGGCGCCAGGCAGGCCGATAGCAGAAAGGTCGAGATCATAGCCTACGCGCCAGGATCTTTCGTTCGGTCCGTTGAAGTTGGCATATTGCGAGGCGTTGCCCAGGTAGATGGAGTCCTGAAAACCGCCGCCGCTCATCACCAGGTAGTCCAGGGGCTGGTCGCCGTGGATCTTCTGGTAGCCGAGGGTCAGGGTGTGGGCACCGATGCTGTAGGCAGCGGCCAGTGACCAGGCAGTGACGTCTATGTTCCCGGCCAGGGCCTGGCCCTGCTCTGTGGTGCGGTAGATGTTGGCATCCAGGTTCAGTGCGCGCTGCTCTCCCAGTGGCAGGGTGTAGTTGCCGTTGAGGTAGTGCTGACGCCACAGGTCTTCGTAGCGGGAGGTGTAAAGCGTCACGCTGGTGTTATCGTCAATGCCGTAGGAGCCGCCGAGATAGTCGACATTGCCTCCTTTTACTCCGGCGTAACCGGCAAAGAAATCACCATCGCCGTGGGTCTGGTTGTAATCCTTGCCCGAGGTAAAGTGGCCTGCGTCGATATACAGATCATCTATTTCGCTGCTGGTAAACATGAAGCCCGTGGCCGTGGCGGGGAACATGCGGGTATCGGCCAGGGCGAATACCGGGTTATAGGGGCGCAGATCCCCGTACTTGAGTTCGCTCCTGGAAATACGCATTTTCACGGCCGCGCCGGCGGAAGTGGACTCATCACGCGAGGCGCCATTGCTTTTCATGGGGAACATGTCCGAGCGATTGCGTCCGCGACCCGAGTCCAGTTTCAGTGCCAGATAGGCATGGGCATCCAGGCCAAAACCGACTGTACCGGAGGTATATCCCGAGGTGAATGCGGACAGGATACTATGGCCCCATTCCCGTCCATCCTTCCCGCCACTGTGATTGTCACTGTTGTAATAGTAGTTGCGGTTCAATACCGACAGTTGACTGCCTTCGATGAATCCAGTGCCCGGTTGCTGTTCGGCACTCACTGCCTGAACAGCGGTGGCAAGCAAGGTCATAACTGTAAGGCTGATGATATTGTTCTTGTTCATATGTCATCTTCTGCAATTGTTGGGTAGTGTCCTCATGAGTGGTGTAAATCTTCACGGTGGGGTGGCGGCCACCGTGGGTCTCCGTAAACTGGAGGTTACGACACCTTCACCAATCACGGAGAGACACCACGATGACCGAGGACAGGATGGCATTGATTGAGCTGGCTGAAAAGCATGCGGACGGTGATTTACTGAGGGAGCTGGGCGAACTGGTCCTGCAGCGACTGATGGATGCAGAGGCGGAGCAGCGTTGCGGCGCCGGCCGACATGAACGCAGTGAGGGCCGGGTCAACCAGCGCAACGGCTATCGCGAGCGCACACTGGAGACACGATTGGGAACGATGGACCTGCGAATTCCGAAGCTGCGCACGGGCAGTTACCTGCCGAGCTTCCTGGAGCCCCGGAAGGCCTCGGAGCAGGCGTTGGTGGCTGTTGTGCAGGAGGCGTATGTGAAGGGGATATCGACCCGCAAGGTCGATGATCTGGTGCAGGCGATGGGTATGAGCGGCATCTCCAAGAGCCAGGTATCGCGACTGTGCGAGGAACTGGACGAGCGCGTCGAGGCTTTCCTGAATCGCCCGCTGGAGGGCCCATGGGCCTACGTCTGGCTGGATGCGACCTATCTAAAATCGCGCGAGCGTGGCGCTGTCAGCAGCCAAGCGGTGGTTGTTGCCGTTGGCGTCAGCAGCGAAGGTCGCCGGGAAACCTTGGGCATGGCTGTGGGTCCGGCCGAGACTGAAGCCTTCTGGACCGAGTTCCTACGCAGCCTGGTGCGCCGTGGCCTGTCAGGCGTGCGACTGGTGGTCTCGGATGCCCACGAGGGCCTGAAGCAGGCGATTGCCAAGGTCATAGGAGCTACCTGGCAACGCTGCCGGGTGCACTTCATGCGCAATGCGCTGGCCCATGTCCCGCGCAAGCAGCACTCCATGGTGGCCGCCGTGATCCGCACGGCCTTCGTGCAGGAGAACCAGCAGGAGGCACGCCAGCAGTGGCGAGAAACCGCTGACAAGCTGCGAGAGCGCTTCGCCAAGGTAGCGGAGCTCATGGACAGCGCCGAGGACGACGTGCTTGCCTTCATGAGCTTCCCGAAAGAGCACTGGCCTCAGCTGGCATCGACGAATTCCCTGGAGCGATTGAACAAGGAAATCAAACGCCGCTCGCGGGTGGTGGGTATCTTCCCGAACAACGCTGCCATCATGCGGCTCGTGGGAACGCTACTCGCTGAGCAAACAGATGAATGGCAGGTGACACGCCGCTACATGAGCCAAGAGACGTTGGCGCGCGTGCTGAGCAAGGAAGACCAGGCCAACCTACTGCCACAGTCTGAGGCCGCCTGAAGCAATGAAACTGGAGACCGGAATTACACCACTTGACGGGACACTACCACTCCTTGTACTCTCCATAGTATGTGCTTCGTTTAAGACGGGGCGACATGTAAAGCAACCGCTGAGACGCGAGGTGAAATATGAATGCAATTACTAATGTCGTTGGTCAGTCACTGGAAGATGGTGCTCGAGTCGCTCGCCTGAAGAAAGCTGTCGACGAGGCTACCTACGGTGCCTGCATCGAGCGCGCAGTGCTTTGGTCAGAGTATTACATGGATGAGGCCAACAATGGGAAATCTACGGCCGTTCAGATAGCTGAAGCGACACGCCACGTCCTGGCCAACAAAACGGTGAAAATCTATCCTGACGAGCTGATTGTTGGCAACTTCACCTCCAAACGGGTCGCCGGCATCTGTTATCCGGAGTTTGGCGGTCTGGGCCTAATGATTGGTGTCGACAAACTACCCACCCGCAAGGTCAATCCTCTCGAGATCAGCGAAGACGAGCAGGCAAAACTCCAGTCATATATTCCGTTCTGGATGGACAAGAATATGGTTTATCTTGCCTTTGACGGGCAGGAAGAGCAGATGCGCTTTGTTAAGGAGCAGACTGAAGCACTGCAGTACCAATTGTATGAGGCTGGTGGTATTGCTCACCTGGCACCCGGCTACGAGAAAGTGATCAAACTGGGTGCCGAGGGCATCATCGCCGAGGTGGAGGCCTTCGAGGCACAAACCAACGATCCCTCCAAGCTGGACTTCTACCAGTCTGTGAAAATCTCAATGAATGCGCTGGCAGAGTTTGGTGACCGCTATGCGACCGAGGCGCGTAGGCTGGCAGAGGCTGAAGCGGACCCTCAGCGGAAACTTGAACTAGAGCGGATTGCGGAGGTCTGCGCTCGCGTACCACGTTATGGCGCAACCAGTTTCTATGAAGCGGTCCAATCAATGACCCTCACCCACATCGCCATTTTCCAGGAGACAATAGGTGAAACCACCTGTCCGGGCCGCGTGGACCAATTCCTGAATTCCTACTATGAAGAGGATTTGGCGGCTGGACGTATTTCAAGACAAGAGGCGAAAGATATTCTGGGAGCTTTCTGCGTAAAGCTATGCGAAACCATCCCCTGGTACTCCGACGAGGTGACCAGCATGCTCGGTGGATTGACCAGCTGGGAGGTAGTGACCATCGGTGGTCAGGACTCCGAGGGCAACGATGCGACCAATGAACTGAGTTTCATTTTGTTGGAGCTCGCCGATGAGTTGCGCATGCGCCAGCCCAACTTCCACGTCCGTCTCCACGAGAACACACCCAAGGCATTCTACGATGAGGTCATCCGGGTGAACTTCGGCCCGGGTTCGGCGCCCGCCATGTATAACGACGAGATCATCATCGAGTCCATGATGAATGTCGGTTATTCCCTGGAGGATGCCAGGGACTATGTCGCCATCGGCTGTGTTGAGCCCACGGCGCCGGGCAAGACCCTGGGTTCCACCGACGCCGGGATGTACAACATGGTCCTGGCCCTGGAAATGGCGCTCAACGAGGGGTGCCAGTTTGGTTCTGACCGACAGATCGGTGTCAAGACACCCCCGGTCTCCAGCATGAAGAGCATGGATGACGTATTGGACGCCTACAAGGTGCAGGTGAAGCATCAGCTGGGCAAGCTGCACGCGGATTTGCAGAAGTGTGAACAGTTCCACGCCAAGTACCACCCCACCCCGATCACCAGCGCTACGCTGGAAGGCTGTCTCGAGCAGGGTGTTTGCTCTACACAGGGTGGCGCGAAGTACAATTTCTCCGGTATCCAGGGCACCGGCATGGCGGTCGTGGCCGATTCCCTGAGGGCCATTGAGAGTGCTGTGTTCGAGGACAAGTGGCTCACCCTTGAGGAGCTGGTCGCTCACCTGAAAGACAATCTCTCGGATGAGGTTGTGCGGACCAGGCTGAAAGGCATCGATAAATTTGGCAACGATATTCCCAAGGCGGATGCCTGGATGAAGTGGGTCGGGGATCACTACTCCGATTCCATTCACGCCCTGGGCAAGAATACCCGTGGCGGCCAGTACCTGGCGGGCGTGTACTCCAATACTTCCCATACGCATTTTGGCAGTTTGACTGGCGCTACACCCAACGGTCGCCGGGCTGGTGAGACCTTCGCCTCGGGTTTTGCGCCTGAAAACGGAGCGGACAAGCGAGGTACCACCGCCTTGATCAATTCGATGAACCGGATCGATTTCAAGAAGTTTCCCAATGGCATCAACTTCAATATCAAGCTGGATGCCTCCAGTTACGACTGTGAAGAGGGACGAGATGCGCTAGCCAGCTTGTATAAGGTGTACTTCAAACGGCACGGTATGCAGGTGCAGGCCAATATGCTGGATCCGAAAATCCTGATTGAAGCACGGGACAACCCGGAGTTGCACCCCAACCTGCTGATTCGGGTATCGGGCTACTCGGCATACTTCAACGATCTGTCGCCGGAAATGCAGGATGAGGTGATATCGCGTAGTAGTAACAGGAGGGGCTGAGCTGAGACTACTTTTGTCCTACCTTAACTCTGTTCGTAGAGTTTTACCAAAGTGTGCCTGCGAGCTGAACCTTGGGCAGTTCGCAGGCCTACCTCAATAACGATCTATCACCTGAAATGCAGGATGAGGTGATATCCCGGAGCAGTGTATGAGACCTGATGCAAGCCTGATTGATGCGATAGCAGTTACCGAGCCAAGGAAGGCATCGCTGTACTTCGACATCAAGAGAAACTCCCTGGACGACGGGCCGGGCATTCGCACTGTGGTGTTCTTCAAGGGCTGCCCGCTGTCTTGTATCTGGTGCCAGAATCCGGAAAGCATCAACACCGGTTACGAACTCTCCTATGATGCAGAGAAGTGCATCAGCTGTCACGACTGTGCTGACGCCTGCCCCGAGCAGGCGATCGACCTGAGTTCGCCCGACAAGATCATCCGCGACAAATGCACCCAGTGCTTCAAGTGCGTTGATGTCTGCCCGTCAGGTGCACTGGAGCGCTGTGGCAATGACATCGACATGGATCAGCTGGTGGAGAAGGTGCTTGAGGACGAGGCCTTCTTCGAGGCCTCCGGCGGCGGTGTCACTGTCTCCGGCGGCGAGGCACTGATGCAGATGGATTCGGTCGGCGAACTGTTTTCGCGGCTGAAGCAGCGGAATGTCCACACGCTGATCCAGACAGCGGGCCTATTCAATTACAAGGTATTTGAAAAACTGGTATTGCCCTACACCGACACCATCTACTTTGATCTCAAGTTGATGGACAGCGATGCGCACAAGCAGTACTGCGGCGTTCCCAACCATTCTATTCATGAGAACTTCAGGAAGGTCCAGGCCCTGGCACGGGATTCGGTGATCGAGGTTCTGCCGCGGGTCCCGTTGGTGCCCTTTATCACCGACACGGATGAAAACCTCAGTGCCATTGCTGACTTTATGCTCGAGAACGGCGTAAAGAACATGCAGATCTTGCCGTACAACCCGATTTGGCTCGACAAGCTGCCACGCTTCGGCAGTGTCCAGCGTCTGGACTTCGGTGAAGGGACAGGCAAGTTCATGCCGGACGCGGAGCTTGACCGCTGTACGGAGATTTTTGAGTCCAGAGGTATTCACGTCCATTGTCACAGGTGATGTATCAGCTCAGACAGCCGGCGCCTTCCTGATTTCGCTTTACCTATAACCCATAATCAATCTGTCCATCACATGAGGAAAATAAAATGACGTATGCACAACCCGGCCAGGAAGGATCTGTAGTTTCCTTCAAATCGCGCTATGACAATTTCATCGGCGGCGAATGGGTAGCGCCCGCTGACGGCCGTTACTTCGAAAATGTGACTCCGGTAACCGGCCAGGTGTACTGTGAGGTGGCCCGTTCCTCGGCGGCGGATATTGAGAAGGCCCTTGATGCGGCGCATGCAGCGCGAGCAAGTTGGGGTGCCACCTCGGTAGCCGACCGGTCCAACCTGCTGCTGAAGATCGCTGACCGCGTCGAGCAGAATCTTGAAATGCTGGCGGTTGCGGAGACCTGGGAGAATGGTAAAGCCGTACGCGAGACCCTGAATGCTGACCTGCCCCTGTTTGTAGACCACTTCCGCTATTTTGCGGGCTGCATCAGGGCCCAGGAAGGCAGCGCCGCTGAACTGGATGCGACAACGGCCAGCTATCACTTCCACGAGCCCTACGGCGTGGTGGGCCAGATCATTCCCTGGAACTTCCCCCTGCTGATGGCCGCCTGGAAACTGGCGCCGGCGCTGGCCGCGGGTAACTGCGTGGTCATGAAGCCCGCCGAGCAGACCCCGGTGACCATTCTCCTGGTGATGGAGCTGATACAGGACATTCTGCCCGCTGGCGTGGTTAATATCGTCAACGGCTTCGGGGCGGAAGCGGGGGCGGCACTCTCGCAAAGTACACGCATTGCCAAGCTGGCCTTCACCGGCTCGACGGCGGTGGGTAATGAGATTCTCAAGTGCGCGGCGAACAACCTCATTCCTTCAACGGTTGAGCTGGGTGGTAAGTCACCGAATATCTACTTTGAGGATGTTCTGGACTATGAAGATGACTACCTTAACAAGTGTGCGGAGGGTCTGCTGCTGGGCTTCTTCAACCAGGGTGAAGTGTGTACCTGTCCCTCCCGTGCACTGATCCAGGAATCCATCTATGACCGTTTCCTTGATATCGTGGTTGAGCGTTCAAAGACCATTAAGCAGGGCAATCCGCTGGATCCTGAGACACAGGTTGGTGCGCAGGCCTCCAAGGAACAGTTTGACAAGATCATGAGCTACATGGAGATCGGTCGGCAGGAAGGTGCACAGATTCTGATCGGCGGTGATAGTGCCAACCTGTCCGGTGATCTGTCCGGCGGTTACTACGTGCAGCCGACCCTGATGGCGGGCAAGAACGACATGCGCATTTTCCAGGAGGAGATCTTTGGGCCGACGCTGGGTGTGACCTCTTTCAAGGACGAGGCCGAAGCACTGGCCATCGCCAACGATACTGACTATGGCCTGGGTGCCGGCGTCTGGACCCGCGACATGAATCGCGCCTACCGCATGGGACGGGGCATTCAGGCGGGTCGCGTGTGGACCAACTGCTACCACGCCTATCCTGCGCACGCGGCCTTTGGCGGATACAAGAAGTCGGGTATTGGCCGTGAAACCCACAAGATGATGCTTGACCATTACCAGCAGACCAAGAACCTGCTGGTGAGCTACAGCATCGACCCGCTGGGTTTCTTCTGAGTCCAAACTACTGCCTTAATGGTCTTAATGCCCCTTGGTAATCACCTTGGGGCATTTCTAATGCCAGAAAATTTAGTCTCAACCATTCTCGCCGTGCCAGCTTGAATTTAACCCCGACTTGGTCACGTGTTGAATGGCTCAGTGACCTATCCTTACTACAGGAGTTGGAATGTCCGAGTTTCAGACACACCCAGTACCAGCGAATTTCGGGTATCCGGAATTTCTGGTTGATAAAATGCCAAAGATGTAAAGAAGAAAATCTTTCTCAGCGGATTATCTGATTGATCCTCTTCAGCCTACTCTACTGCCAATTTTCTGTTTCCACCTTCGCCTGAGTCTTCATAGCGATGCTGACTAGGGAGGACAGCGAGAGCTGGGCAAGCGTCAAAGCGGTTCTGGTTCATGCGCAATCCGGACACCTGCACAACATTCCTCTTGTAAGAAACCGATCAAATTCTCTAGGTGCCCATACTCGGGTATACAGACAATCGTGCGGCTATGTTTCTCCTGCCGGATCAGCCCTACCTTGGCCATGCGCGCAAGGTGATGTGATAGCGTCGAAGCAGGAATACCCAGCCCCTTCTGGATATCTCCGACCGAAGCCCCATCATGGCCAGCTTTGACCAGAAAGCGGAACACGGACAGTCGGTGACTATTCCCTAGCTCAGCTAAGCTGGCTGCAACCTTTTCGTGATCCATAGCACGCCCCAATAATTCGATGTTTCT
>NZ_JBEUDS010000039.1:0-14958 GCF_041060555.1 Parapedomonas caeni
TGCAAACTCCACCATAACGATGAACCCGGTGGCCACCAGCGACGCCGCATTCCGGGGTGGGGCATGCCCCACCCCGGAATACACCATCGCCTACACCGGAAATTACACCACGAGCGCGGACGCTAACTTCTCAGCATGACCGTGGTTCGTTGCTGGCGGAGCTGCTGCTGACCATGGGCGAGGCGGTGGTCACCGTTGACGCCCATGGTACCATCGTCCTGTTCAATCGCGCCGCCGAACATCTGTTCGGCTATGCCGCCGAGGACGTGCTGGGCCAGCCGCTCGGCGTTCTGCTGCCGGAAGCCAGCCGGGCAACCCATGCCGAACATATGCGCCGGTTCGCGCAAAGCGGTGACGGCCGGCAGATGATGGAGGGGCGGCCGGAGATCCAGGGTCTGCGGCGCGACGGCTCCACCTTCCACGCCGCCGCCGCCGTCACCAAGACCTGGCAGGGGGGATCGATCTTCTACACCGCCGTGCTGCGCGACGTGACCGAGCGTCGCCGCGCCCGCGAGGCGATCGAGGAACGCAACCGGGTGCTCGCGGCACTGGCCCAGGCGCAGGAGAATTTCATCACCGGCATGCCGGTGACCGATGTGTTCTCGGGCATGCTGGATTTGCTGCTCGATGTCACCGGCAGCGAATACGGCTTCATCGCCGAAGTCCTAATGACGGCGGACGGCGAGCCCTATCTGCTGGCCCACGCCATCAACCAGATGAACTGGGATGCCGACACTGCCCGGTTCTACCGGGACAAATGGCAAAGCGGCATCGAGTTTCACGATCTCGACTCCCTGTACGGCGAGATCGTCACCACCAACGACGTGGTGCTGGCCAACACGCCCCCTGCCGACAGCCGGTCGGCGGGTGTGCCGCGCGGCCATCCGCCGCTCAACGCTTTCCTGGGTGTGCCGATCCGCCGCGGCGGCGTGGTGATCGGCGCCATCGGTCTCGCCAATCGCCCCGGCGGCTACGAGACCGACATGCTGCCGGGTCTGCGACCGATCGCCTCGACGCTCGCCGCGCTGATCGAGGCCTACCGCAGTGGCAATGAGCGCCGGCGTACCCTTGAGGCGCTGCAGCGCAGCGAGCGATACAGTCGCGCCCTCTTCGAGCATGCCACTGTCGGTCTGATGCTGGTGTCACTCGACCTGACGGTCATCGACGCCAACCGGGCGGTCGAGCTGTTGCTCGGCTATGACGTGGGGGCGCTCAACGGGCAACGGCTGGCGGCGCTCACGCCCAGCCGGTATCACGCCATGGATCGCATGCAGTTCGGGCAGGCCTGCCGCACCGGCGTGCTGGACGGCTACGAGAAGCATTTGCTGCACCGGGATGGCGATCCGGTGCCCGTGCGTTTGCATGGCCGGCTGATCGACGATGACGGCGAGCAGCTGCTGGTGCTGGAAGTCGAGAATCTGACGCCCGAGATCCGGGCGCGGCGTACCGAGCAGAATCTCGCCAAGGCGCAACGCATCGCCAAGCTTGGCACCTGGGAATGGCACATCGGTTCCGGCGAATTCTGGCTGTCGGATGAGGCACTGCGGACGCTCGGGCGGACGGCCGCCGAGGATATCTCCGGCATTGATGCCTTTGTCGCGCTGGTTCACCCCGACGATCAGCCAAGCTTCCGCGCGGCGATCGAACAGACCTTGCTGCATGATGACGACCTGCGGCTGACGCACCGGGTGGTGCAGCCCGACGGCGGGATCCGGGTGGTCATCCAGCAGGCCGAGATCGAGTACGACATCAGCGGCGCGCCGGTGCGCATGACCGGCACCATGCTGGACAATACCGCCCAGGCGCAGGTCGAGGAACAGTTGCGCCAGGCCCAGAAGATGGAGGCGGTGGGTCAGCTCACCGGCGGCATCGCCCACGATTTCAACAACATCCTGGCGGTGATGATCGGCAACCTCGACCTGATGTCGGAACATGTCGCCGATCCGATGGCGCGTGACATGCTGGAGAAGTGCATCTCGGCCGGCGAACGCGGTGCCTCGCTGGTGCGCGGCCTGCTGGCCTTCGCACGGCAGCAGCCCCTGCGGCCGGAAACCATCGACATCAACGCGCTCGTCGCCACCATGGCGACGCTGCTGGCGCGGGTGCTCGGCGAGACGATCGACATCGTCCTGCGTCCGGCGGAGACGTCCTGCCGGAGCCAGGTCGACGGTGCCATGCTGGAAAGCGCCATCATCAACATGGCGATCAACGCCCGTGACGCGATGCCGGATGGCGGCACGCTGACGCTGGCGACGGGCGATCTCACGGTCGGCGCGGACGTGCTTGACGACAGCAGCGCCGATCTGGCGCCGGGACACTATGTCTGCCTCACCATCACCGACACGGGCGTGGGCATGTCGGAGGCGGTGCGACGTCGGGTGTTCGAGCCCTTCTTCACCACCAAGGGGCTGGGCAAGGGCACCGGGCTTGGCCTGTCGATGGTCTACGGCTTCGCCAAGCAGTCCGGTGGCACGGTGCGTGTCGCCTCGCAGCCGGGGCATGGCACGACGATCACGCTTGTCCTGCCGGCGCTGGATGGCGGGAATGCCGACACGCCGACGGACTCCGGTGCGGCGGCCGCAGCACGGGGGACCGACCCCGAACGCGGCTGCGTCCTGCTGGTGGAAGACAACGCCGACATTCGCGCCGTCAACGCGGCGCTGCTGCGGCAGTTCGGCTTCGAGGTGATCGACGTGCCGGATGCCCGCTCGGCGCTCGACGTCCTGCGCGGGGAACAGGACATCGTCCTGCTGTTCTCCGACATCCTGCTCAAGGACAGCGCCAGCGGCGTGCAGCTCGCGCAGGAAGCGCGCAGCCTGCGGCCAGCGTTGAAGATCCTGCTGACCTCCGGCCATGAGCGGCCCGCCGCGGCCGGTCCCGACAGTGATGTCGGCTTCCTGCCCAAGCCATACCGCGCCGCCGAGCTGGAGGCGGCGATCCGCCGGATGGTGGCCGGCGAGGCCCCGGAGAACGGCTGATCAGGTCGCCGGTGTCGCGCGCAGGGCGTGCCGGCCCCACAGGAACAGCACGCCACACAGCGTCATCAGCAGCAGGATCAGGCCGGCCTGCACGCCGGTCCAGCCCACTTGTCCCAGCAGCACGCCGGCGAGGATGGCGGCCACGGACGATCCGGTGAAGACAATGAACTCGGCGGTGCCCTGAATGCGGGCGCGGGTGGCCGGCGTCGTGCCCCGGGTGATCAGGGTGGTGCCGGTGACGTAGAGAAAGTTCCAGCCCAGCCCGACCAGGATCAGTGCCGCCGAGAAGTGCCCCAGCGTCTGGCCGCTCAGGGCGATGATGGCGGCCAGCAGCATGGCGACCACGCCGGCCACCATCACCCGGGGCAGGCCGAAGCGGCGCACCAGCTCGCCGACCACCAGGGCGGGGCCGAACATCGCCAGCACGTGGGCCTGAATGACATCGGTGGATTCACCGGGGGTGAAGCCGCAGCCTTGCATGGCCAGTGGCGTTGCCGCCATCACCAGCGACATGCCGCCGGCGGCGGCGGTGGCGGCGACGATGCCGGTGAGGACGCCCGGCGAGCCCCAGGGGCGGGGCGGCGCCGGAGACGCCGGCGCGGCGGTGTCGTCCGGGCCGGCCGGATGCGCGGCGCAACAGGGGGCCAGCGGAGTCACCGCCAGCGGCAGCAGGGCGAGCGCGGCGGCGGCGGTCATTACCAGGCTGGCGCCGGCGAAGGTGATGGGCGCCATCCACGCTTCCGCCCACCCCACCAGGGTTGGCGCCGCGAACGCCGCCACCAGCGAGCCGATCAGCACCCCGGAAATGGCGCGCGGCGCATTGTCCGGATCGACCGCCTCGGCGGCGGCATAGCGGTGGAACTGGCTGACGCCGAAATACAGACCCTGGACGAAGCAGCCGGCGGCCAGCAGGGCGAAGCTCATCCGCTGCACGCCGATCAGGGTCAGCACGCCGCCGAGAATGCCGGCCAGCGCGCCGAGCAGGAACACGGGCCGGCGCCCGAGGCGGTGCATGGCGAACGAGGCCGGGACGGTGGCGACCGCCGTGCCGACGGTCGCCAGGGCGACCGGCAGGGTGGCGACATCGGCGCGGCCGGCGATGCTGGCGGCCGCAAGGCTGGCATAGGCGACCTGCGTCATGGTGACGACCAGTGAAAAACCCTGCGCCACGGCGAGGCCCATGACCGTCGGCCAGCCTGCCTGCCACCAGTGTAGAAACCTCTGCCTCATCGCGGCCCGACCATAGCCGCGCGGGGTCGCCGCGTCGACGGCGGAGCGCGCGCCATGGCGTTTGGTCACAGGGTGGCGTGGGTTGCAGCGCGGCTGCCGGCGGACTTTCAGCCGTGGTGACTGGCGATCCACTGCTTGACCACCGGCGAGATCATCTCGCGCCAGCGGCGGCCGTTGAAGATGCCGTAGTGGCCGACCTGTTCCGCCATGTAGTATTTCTTCATGTCGGCGGGCAGCTTCCTGGCCAGTGTCAGCGCGGCCCTGGTCTGGCCGAGGCCGGAGATATCGTCGCGCTCGCCTTCGACCGCCAGCAGCGCGGTCTTGCGGATCTTGCCGGGATCGACCGGCCGGTGGCGGTGCATCATCTCGCCCTTGGGCAGGGCGTGGCGCTGGAACACCGTCTCGACGGTCTGGAGGTAGAATTCGGCGGTCATGTCGCACACCGCGCGATACTCCTCATAGAACTCCTTGCTGGCTTCCGCGCTCTCGCCATCGCCCTGGACCAGGTGCTTGTACATGTTCCAGTGGCTCATCATGTGGTTGCCGAGGTTCATCGACATGAAGCCGGCCAGCTGCATGAAGCCCGGATAGACCCGGCGGAAGGCGCCGGGGTAGATCACCGGCACGGTGGCGATGGCGTTGTGCTCGAACCAGGCCAGCGGCCGGCGCTCGGCCAGCGTGTTCACCGTGGTCGGCGCCTCGCGGGTGTCGATCGGGCCGCCCATCATGGTCAGTGTGCGCGGCGCGCACGGGTGGTCGTCGGCCGACATGAACGAGACGGCGGCATAGGCCGGCACCGAGGGCTGGCAGACGGCGATGGCATGGGCGCCGGGGCCGATGGTCTCGAAGAATTCGATGATATAGTCGATGTAGTCGTCGAGATCGAAGAAGCCCTGGGCCACCGGCACCATCTTCGCGTCACGCCAGTCGGTGATGTAGACGTCGTGGTCGGGCAGCATCTGCTCGACGGTGCCGCGCAGCAGGGTGGCGTAGTGTCCTGACATCGGGGCGACGATCAGCAGCTTGGGGTCCAGCCCGTCCTCGCGGCCGAGGCGCACGAAGCGCTTGAGCTGGCCGAACGGCTTGCGCAGCACCACCTCCTCCTCGATCGGTACCTGGCGGCCGTCGATCACGGTGTGGGTGAAGCCGAACTCCGGCTTGCCATAGTGGGCGCTGGCGTGGGCAAAGACGTCGAGCGCGTGCGCCGCCGCTGTTCCGGCTTCCGTGTATGCGAAAGGATTGAGCGGGTGCAGCAGAAAACTGGTGCCGGCGGTGGCAAGCGTGCTGAACTGCGACAGCGCCTGCTTCTGGAACTCATAGACGGAATACAGCATCGATTACCCGCTTTCTGTTGTCGCCGTGCTCGCGCAATGCCGTGATTTTCCGGCTTCTTTGGCGCATTTGACAATCAGGTTACGTCGGTTCCAGTGAATGTCTAGCGCTTCAAGCTTGCAAACTGCTTAAGCCTGCACGGCGTGTCACGAAGTCGAGCCTTTTCAAGGCTATAGTTGCGATGCAACATGAATAGGTGTTCATTTTTGGAGGGATGGGATGAGCGAATCAGCACTGGACCTGATGGACCCGAAACAACTCAGGGGCCGTTCGGCGGTCGTCACCGGGTCCACCAGCGGCATCGGCCTGGCGGTCGCCGAGGGGCTGGCGGCGGCCGGGTGCAATGTGGCGCTGAGCGGTTTCGGTGACGCGGCGGAGATCGAGGCGACCCGCCAGCGGCTGGCGGCGCTGGGCGTCAGGGTCACCTGGTCGCCGGCCGATCTCAGCCAGGGGGAGCAGGTGCGCGGCTATGTCGAG
The DNA here is from genome assembly GCF_041060555.1 of Parapedomonas caeni. NCBI lineage: Bacteria > Pseudomonadati > Pseudomonadota > Alphaproteobacteria > Sphingomonadales > Sphingosinicellaceae > Parapedomonas > Parapedomonas caeni. The sequence continues at coordinate 6,018 of NZ_JBEUDS010000039.1, forward strand.
CAGGCGATCGCCGATTTCGGCGCGGTCGACATCCTGGTCAACAACGCCGGCATCCAGTTCGTCGCGGCGGTGGAGGATTTCCCCGACGACAAGTGGGAGAAGATCGTCGCGCTGAACCTGTCGGCGGCGTTCTACGCCACCAAGGCGGCGCTGCCGGGCATGAAGGCGCGCGACTGGGGGCGCATCGTCAATATCGCCTCGGCCCACGGGCTGACGGCCTCGCCGTTCAAGTCGGCCTATGTCTCGGCCAAGCATGGCATCCTCGGCCTGACCAAGACGGTGGCGCTGGAGTGCGCGGAGGCCAACATCACCTGCAACGCCATCTGCCCCGGCTACGTCAACACGCCGCTGGTGGCTGGTCAGATCAAGGATCAGGCGAAGGTGCACAACATGTCGGAGGCCGATGTGGTGCGCAACGTCATCCTCGCCTCGCAGCCCAACAAGCGCTTCGCCGAGACGGCGGAGATCGCGGCGATGACGCTGTTCCTGTGTTCCGACGCCGGCCGTTCCATCACCGGCGTGCCGCTGTCGATGGATGGAGGCTGGACCGCGCGCTGACGTGGAAGGCGCGCCAACGCACAAGGCCGGCCCTCGGGTGAGAGGACCGGCCTTCCGGATCTGGCGACGTCCGCCGGCCTTACTGGGCGTCGGACGCGATGTAGGCCTTGACGATGGTGGTCGGGTTGCGCGGCGGCTCGCCCTTCTCGATGCCGTCCACCGCGTCCATGCCCTCGATCACCCGGCCCCATACCGAATACTGGCCATCGAGCCAGAAGGCCGGCGCGAAGCAGATGAAAAACTGGCTGTTGGCGGTGTTGGGGTCATTGGTGCGGGCCGCCGACACGGTGCCGCGCACGTGCGGCAGGTCGTTGAACTCGGCCGGCAGGTCCGGCAGCTTGGAACCGCCCATGCCGGTGCCGGTGGGGTCGCCGCCCTGGGCCATGAAGTCCGGGATCACCCGGTGGAACTTGGTGCCGTCGTAGAAGCCTTCGCGGGCGAGCGTCTTGATCCGCTCGACGTGCTTGGGCGCCTTGTCGGGCCGCATGAGAATCTTGACGGTGCCGCCGGTGGACAGTTCAAGGACGAGGATATTGTCAGCATCCGCCGCCGGAGCGGTGGTTTCAGGGGTCTGGGCCATAACGCCTCCTGTGAGGCCGAGGAGCGCCAGAAGGCTCAGCAGGATGCGCCGCATCGTCAGGGACTCGCTCGGAACGGATTGAACGGGTTGGTCTTAACCGGGTTGATCAGCGCTGCTTTACCCGCGCCTTCACCTCCTCGGCAATAGCCGGCGGCACGAAGGCGGTGATATCGCCGCCGTAGGAGGCGATTTCCTTGACCAGCCGGGAGGCGATGGGTTGCAGCGCGACGTCGGCCATCAGGAACACGGTCTCGACGTCCGGGTTGAGCTTCTGGTTCATGCCGGCCATCTGGAACTCGTATTCGAAGTCCGACACCGCGCGCAGGCCGCGCACGATCACCGAGGCGTTCTGGGCTTCGGCGAACTTCATCAGCAGCGCGTCGAAGGCGACCACCTCGATGCAGTGATCAAGGTCGGCGGTCTCGCGCCGCACCTGCGCCACCCGTTCCTCCAGGGTGAACATCGGCGACTTCGACGGGTTGGTGGCGACGCCGATCACCAGCCGGTCGACGAGCTTGACGCCGCGGCGAATGATGTCGAGGTGGCCCTTGGTGATGGGATCGAAGGTGCCCGGGTAGACCCCGATGCGGGGGCGGGAAGAGGGGGTGTCGGCAGACATATCTCTCTCTCGATTGCAGGTTGGCGACCCTGGTTCTGGTGGTCTCGATGGTCCGGCCGGCGCCGTCAGCGGTCGCGCTCCACGGCAAAGCGGGCGACCGCGCGCAGCAGATCGGCCTCCTGGCCGAAGCCGGACAGGTGCGCGATCGCCTGGTTGATGAGGAAATCCGCCTGCTGGCGGGCGCGCTCCAGCCCCAGCAGCGAGACGAAGGTGGCCTTGCCGGCGGCGGCATCCTTGGCCACTGCCTTGCCAGTGCGGGCGGAATCACCTTCCACGTCGAGCAGATCGTCGGTGATCTGGAAGGCCAGCCCCAGATCATGGGCATAGCCCCGCAAACGGGTGCGCTGGTCCGGGCCGGCCTTGCCCATGATGGCGCCGGCCTCGACACAGAAGGAGATCAGCGCGCCGGTTTTCAGCTGCTGCAACCGGGTCGTGGTCGGCAGGTCGAACACGCTGGTCTCGGCGGCGATGTCCATCGCCTGGCCGCCCACCATGCCGGCCGGGCCGGCGGCGCGGGCCAGTTCAAGCACCAGCTCGGCGCGTACCCGTGCATCCTCGTGGGTGGCCTCGTCGGCGAGAATCTCGAACGCCAGCGTCAGCAGGCCGTCCCCGGCCAGCACGGCCATGCCCTCGTCGAACGCCTTGTGGACGGTCGGCTTGCCCCGGCGCATGTCGTCGTTATCCATGCAGGGCAGGTCGTCGTGGACCAGGCTGTAGCAATGGATGCACTCCACCGCCAGCGCCACCCGCAGCGACCGGTCCTTGTCGACATGGAAGAGGTCGCAGGCGGCGACCGTGAGCAGTGGCCGCATCCGCTTGCCGCCGCCCATGGTGGCGTGTCGCATCGCCTGGTAAAGCCGGCGGCGCGGATCCTCCGGCAGCTGGAGCAGGCGGTCGAAGCGGTTGTCCATCGCCTGGGCGAGGGCATCGAGCGCGGGTTTCAGGGCGGCGGAAGGGTGCATTCCGTCACCCGGCGTCGAACGCCACGGCGGACTGCGGGGTGCCATCCGCGCCGATCTGAAGCTTTTCGATACGCGCCTGGGCGTCCTTGAGTTTGGTCTCGCAGTGCTGCTTGAGCAACGTGCCGCGGGTGTACAGGGCGATCGAGTCCTCAAGGCTCGCCTCGCCGGCCTCCAGCCGGTGCACGATGCCTTCGAGCTGTTCAAGCGCGGCCTCGAAACTCAACGCCGCAATGGTCGTGCTGTCTGTCATGGCCTCCCCGCGCATTCCACAGCCTGTTCTGGCGAGCCGTCGCCGGTGGGTCAAGTCCCCAACGCCGACGCCTGTCGCCGGGCGCGAGGCGCGGCGATGCTTGCGGGACGTGGCGAAGAACTTCCGCCGCGAAAGTGCCTGCCATGATGGCCGGCGAAGTCCGTCAGTAATATGGAAACCGGAAATGATGACACGATGGTTGCCGTATTGTCGGGGCGATCTATTGGCCGGCGTACTGTTCAGTGCCGATCGGTTGTCTGGAAATCAGTACCGGACCGACACATTGTGGAGTTGGTCACAAACGGTCACCGCGCGTCGATGCGCTGAATGAAGGAGAAATTGCCTGATTGCTTTCAGGTCGTGCAAGGTCGCTGAATATCCCGGGGTGTCGGTGTTGATGATCGACATCGTTACTGATGACCGTATTCATCTCTTCGCGTCATCAACGGAAAATTCAGCATTATCTACCAATTTCCTTGCGTTCATCGATATTGTTTGTGAACGTCATTCTGCACGTCGTGCAGCACAAGGGGGAATGGATGTCCAAGATCAAATCCCAGAGCAAACCCAAGGCCGCCAAACCGGCCGCGCCCAAGGCTGTGGTGGCGAAGCCCAAGGTCACGGCCGCCAAACCGGCCGCGGCTGACAAGGGCCTGGCCAAACTGGATGCGCGCCTTGCCAAGCTGGAAAAGGCGGCCGCCGATCAGAAGGCGGCGCTCAAGGCCATGGCTGCCGAGATTACTGCGCTGAAGAAAGCCGCGAAGGCCGCCGCCAAGCCGATGGCGGCGCCCAAGGCGAAAGCCGCCCCTAAGCCGGCTGCTGCCAGGCCGGCTGCCGCCAAGGCGGCACCGAAGGCCAAGGCTCCGGCCAGGCCTGCCGCCGCGCCCAAGGCGAGCAAGGCTGCGCCGGCCAAGCCGGCGGCGTCGAAGTCCGCGCCCGCTAAGCGGGGTCGGCCGAGGAAGACGGCCTGACAGGCGTTAGCGCACAAGACGGGATGACGCCCGTCGACTTTGCTGAAATACATCGACCGCGTCTCGTTCGAGGCGCGGTCGATTTTGTTGGTGGCATCCTGTGAGGAGGCGGCGGGCGGATGGTCGAGACATGTGATCTGTTCGTCATCGGTGGCGGCGTCAACGGCGCGGCGATCGCGCGCGACGCCGTGGGGCGTGGCCTGCGTGTCCAGCTGGCCGAGGCGCGCGATTATGCGTGGGCGACGTCGAGCGCATCGAGCAAGCTCATTCATGGCGGCCTGCGCTACCTTGAGCAGTTCGCGTTCGCGCTGGTGCGGGAGTCGCTGCACGAGCGCGAGGTGATGCTGCGGGTAGCGCCGCATCTGGTGCGGCCGCTGCGCTTCCTGCTGCCGGTCATGCGGCACCAGCCGCGACCGGCGTGGACCGTGCATCTGGGGCTGCGGCTTTACGATCTGCTGGCCGGTCGCACCGGGCTGCCGCGGTCCGGCCGGTTGTCGCCGGAGCAGGCCGACACCTGGGCGGAACTGAAGCCCGATGATATTCGCGCGGTGCTGCATTATCCCGACTGCCAGGTCGACGACGCGCGACTGGTGCTGTCGCTGTTGCTCGACGCGCGGGCGCGTGGCGCCGTCGTGCGCAATTATTGCCGCGTCACCGCGCTGACGCCGGGTGCGCAGGGCATTGAGGTCACGACGCAATCCGGCGACGGCGCCACGCGTCGGGTGCGGGCGCGGGTGGTGGTCAACGCCGGCGGCCCATGGGCCGATGCGGTGGCGGCGCTGGCCGGGGCCGAGGCGGCCGCGGCGGTGCGGCTGCGGCTGGTGCGCGGCAGCCATATCGTCGTGCGCGCCCCCCGGGGCGCGAGCGCTGATGCCTATACGCTGCAGAACGACGACAGACGCGTGGTCTTCGTGCTGCCATGGCTGGATGGTCGCCTGCGCGTCATTGGCACCACCGATGTGGTGCATCACGGCGCGCCGGAGACGGCGGTGTGCACCGACGACGAACGGGATTATCTGCTGGCGGCCTACAATCGCTTTTTCCGCGCGACGATCGACAAGGCCGACATCGTCTGGAGCTGGGCCGGCGTGCGGCCGCTGGCCGATGACGGCAAGGCCAACCCCAGTGCGGTGAGCCGGGAGTATCGCCTGGATGCCCGGCCGCTGGGGGGCGGCACGCTGCTGTCGGTGATCGGCGGCAAGCTCACCACCCATCGGACGCTGGCCGAGGAGGCGCTGGCGCTGCTGGAATCGTCGCTGGGGCCGCTGCCGCCGTCATGGACCGCCTCGGCGCCGCTGGCCGGGGGGCTGTTGTCGCGGGCCGATCTCGATCTGATGTGGCGTGCAGGCCCCGATGTGGTGCCGGCTGACATTCGCCGCCGCTGGGCCTTCACCTATGGCTCGGATGCGCAGGAATTGTTCGCGCGGGCGCTTGAACCGGCGGCGCGGGCGGCAGTCGCGCCTGGCGTGCTGCATGCCGAGCTTGACCATGCGGTGCAGGTGGAAGACGCGCGCCGCGCGGCCGATTTTCTGTGCCGCCGCACGACATTGCATCTGACGCTCGATGCGGACGACCGGTCGCGCGTCGCGGCATGGTTCGCGGCGCGCGGCGTTGGCGACGTGGTTCAGGCGGAGGCCTGAACGGCGCCCTGTGCCTGGGCTTCGGCCTGCAGCTGTGCCTGCATGGCGAGACCTTCCATGATCGCCTTGTTGACGTCGATCAGGGCGTCGATGTCCGACTTGTTGCGGGCGACCTCGGAGGAGTAGCGGCCGACCCACAGCGCCAGGCTGATGATCTGGGCCCGCAGTGCCTGCGGCAACTGGTTGCCGGGCAGGCCGCAGTCCGTGGACAGCGCCGACCACATGCGGCGATTCCAGTCCAGTGCCTCGACCAGTGGCGCGCCAGTTGCCTGGGTGTCGCGCGCCTTGATGAGCGCGCCGGTTACCTGGGCGAACAGGCGGTACTCGGTCTGTCTAGGCGACTCGGCGACTTGTTGGACCCGACGGTACGCTTGCAGAGACATCAGTCAGCCCTAACACCTTAGCTTCGTATTCGACCAGCTTCCGGCACCCGGTGAGGGCGCGGTAGTGATCATGACGCATCATATCCATGGAAATCTGAACACAGAGTAACTTCATCTCCGGGTTCTCGAGTGCCGCCATCAATTCGGTCATCCGCTCGACGAATTCCTGGTAGTAGGTCGCCGACTTGTCGGGGTCGAGGTAGGCCAGCATGACGGGGAAATAGACGCGCCGGGCCGGCGTTGTCGTCTGCTCCTCGGTGAGGATGTCGCGTTCGCGCAGGATCGACACCTTGTTCTGGATGACGAACGTCGTACGGCGGTCGCCGTTGGTGATGACGGCGCCGTTGACGACGAATTTTTCGCCCGGTTTCAGCGATATTTTCAGTGCCACGGGTGGGTCTCCTTCCGACGCGGACTGTTCGAACCGTAAACGGGGATGGCAAATGAACCGTTAACGCCTGGCGGCGCCCGCCGGAAAATGGGCCTTCCAAAAAAAAGGCCGACCCGAAGGTCGGCCGAGGTGATCCACAAGGGTGGGTGGATTTCTGGTCAGACGCGGGTTTGCAGCACGCAACCGGGACAGACACGTCCGGTCGGGGTATCGCGCTGAGCCGGCGCGCGCCGTAACCACCCACGGCAGCGGCGCCACACAGCTGGTCCCCGCATCCGGTTAACCGTTACCGAACAGGCTCAGGATCGACTTCGGCTGGCTGTTGGCGATGGACAGCGCCTGGACGCCCAGCTGCTGCTTGACCTGAAGGGCCTGCAGGCGGGCGGACTCACGGGCCATGTCGGCGTCCACCAGGTTGCCGATGCCGGTTTCGAGCGTGTCGCCGAGCTTGTTGACGAAGGTGCTCTGCAGCTCCATCGACTTCGAACCCGCGCCCATGACGGTCAGCGACTGGCTGACGTTGCGGATCGAGGTGTCGATGTTGGTGATCAGCGCATTGGCCTCGGTGGCGGTGGTGAAGGAGGTGTCGCCGGCGAGCTGGACGATGTCCGTGGCGGCGAACACGGTGGTGCCGTTCGCCTTCAGCTGCAGGTCCTGGCGATCGACCTCGATCTTGTTGACCGCGTCCGGGCTTACCAGTGCGATCAGGGTGGCGGGCTTGGCCGGCGGCGAGGCCGGGCCGTCGATCATGTTGGTGCCGTTGAAGGTGGCGTTCTTGGCGATGATGCCGATCTGCTCGCGCAGGCGGTTGAAGTCCTCGGCGAGTGCCGCGCGGCTGTCCTCGTCCAGGCCTTCGTCGGCGGCGGCGACGACCTTTTCCTTCATCTGGATCAGCACGTCCTGGATCGATTCCGCGGCCGCCATCGAAATGTCGAGGACCGACGACGCGCGATTGAGCGAGTCCTTCACCGCTTCCAGGCCCTGTTTGTCGGCGCGCAGGTTCTGGGCGATGGCGAACACCGCCGCGTTGTCCTTGGCGCTCTTGACCTCAAGGCCCGTGTTGATGCGCAGCTGGGTTTCCTCCAGCGAGCGGGTGGTCAGGTTCAGGTTCTGCAGCGCGTTGAGCGCCGAGGAATTGGTGTTGATCGAAATAGCCATGGTTCATCTCCTTGTGGCGTCCGGCCGGTCTTTGCCGACCGCTTTCCGTCAGCCACTACTCAGCAAACACCGTGCCAACTTTGAATAATTATACTAACTAATTGAAATATATCGTTAAAAATGAACGTGCGGGCAGAATCTGGCATTGTTTTCTGCGGCAACTTCTGCCGCCGCGCGGTGGCATCGGGCGGTGGCGCGGCCAAATTTGCCGTGGGACACCGGGCCGGAAGTGCCGTCCCGGGGCGGCAAAAAAGATGCGGGCGGGATCTTGCGATCCCGCCCGCATTCCAGGCTGACGTTGTCGAACGTCTTACTTGAACAGGCTGAGCACCGACTGCGGCGCCTGGTTGGCGATGGACAGCGCCTGGAGGCCGAGCTGCTGCTTGACCTGCAGCGACTGCAGCCGGGCGCTTTCCTTGGCCAGGTCGGCGTCCACCAGATTGCCGATGCCCGTGGAGATCACGTCATTCAGCTTGCCGGTGAACTCGATCTGGCCATCAACCTGACGCGACGCCGAGCCGAGTTCGGCCAGCGACGTGTTCATGGCTTCGATGGCGGTGTCCACGGCGGTTGCCGAGGTACCCGCCGCCGCGGCGTTGGCCCAGGTGGCGGTCGTCACCGTCGAGGCCACGCCGGTACCACCGTCGGTCATGAACGCGCCCAGTTCGGTATCGTCCAGCGCCTGGTTGGTGACCGCCAGGCTCTGCGTGGCGTCGGCATCCAGGATGGCGGAGATCGAACCTTCGCCGTTCTTCAGCAGGTTGGTACCGTTGAACGACGCCGAGTTGACGTAGCTCACCAGCTGTTCCGACAGGGCATTGAAGTCGTTCTGCAAGGCAGTACGGCTGTCAGTGTCCAGGCCGGTGTCCGAGGCCGCGACGGCCTTTTCCTTCATCTGGATCAGCGTGTCGGAGATCGCTTCGGCCGCCGAGATGGCGACGTCGAGCGTGCTCTTGGCGCGATCGAGCGAGGATTTGACCGCATTCAAGCCGCCGATGTCGGCGCGCAGGTTCTGCGCGATGGCAAAGGTCGCCGAGTCGTCCTTGGTGGACGCGACTTTCATACCAGTATTGATCCGGTTCTGAGTCACGGCGAGGTCCATGTTGGTCGCAGAGAGGTTCTGCAGAGCGACAAAGGCGGAAACGTTCGTGTTGACAGAGAAGTTCAGCATGGTTGGCTCCTTTCTGGAAGTAACACCGGCTTTTGCCGGTTTGGGCATTTTACCCGTGACCCAGAGGAGCAAGTGGCGTGCCAGATCGCTGGCGCGCCGGAATGTTCCGGCAACCTTCGGTAAACAAAGAAAAAAGCCGGCGGGTTGATGCCCCGCCGGCCAGTTGCTTCTCTATCTGTGTGTCCGATCTTGCCGGCAATAGCTGCCGGGTATGCGATGTTGCCCGGTCAGGCCTGCCGGTTCGGAGAAGCCGGTTCA
>NZ_JBEUDS010000004.1:0-192664 GCF_041060555.1 Parapedomonas caeni
AAGGCATGGCCGAACTCAACCAACCCATGATCGAGGAGGAAAATCAGCCCCTACACATCACCGCCAAAGCCGCCTGACGATGGCCCACGGCCACAGCCGAAATTACACCACCTTGACGGACGCGACCAGGAAAAAGATCAGCCATTCGCGCATGTGGTTGCCCTGCCGCACGGCCATCAAGTGGTCGACATAGGCGGTTTTGTTCCGTTCGAAGTAGTCGGACAGATAGAGCGCCGGACGCACCAGCAGCTTTTCGGACGCTAAATAGAGCGAGATCATCAGGCGCCCCAGTCGCCCATTACCGTCGAGGAATGGGTGGATTGTCTCGAACTGGTAATGGGCAATCGCAATCTTGATCAGTGGCGGCACCATGATGTCGGCATTATGCAGGAACTTCTCCAGGTCGCTCATCAAGTCGGGGACATGATCATGGTGGGGTGGCACAAAGGCGGCGTTTTTCAAACTCACCCCAATCCAATTCTGGCTGATTCGGAACTCGCCCGGTCGTTTGGTTTCGCCGCGCACACCGTCCAGCAGGATGGCGTGTGTATCTCGCAGCAGCCTGTTTGAGAGAGGCAGGCGTTCCAGGCTGTCGATAGCGAACGTGATGGCACGAATGTAGTTCTGCACCTCGCTCCAGTCGTCACGCACCTCGGGGAGCAGATCCTCGGCATCCTTGAATGCATCTTCGATGTTGGTCTGAGTGCCCTCGATGCGGCTCGATTGTGTGGCTTCCTTCGCCACGTACATGCGAATGAAAAACTCGATATCGGGAATCAGTTGAGCAAAGGCATTGAGTTCGCCAAGCGCCCGATCCGCTTGACCCAGTAGCTGCAGTACCTGCGGATCGGATATCGTCCAGCCATGATTGATTAACTCAGGCAGAAAGCTGCGATATTCCAGGTGGGCCTCTGGTCGCTCTGCCTGATAGGCTGAAAGATCCATATTTGAGAAACTTCCCTCAATCTGACATTATTGATCCCATATGTCAGATTCGTTCGCCAGCGAATATCTTATTTCAGATTTTTGCCTATTTTCTGATTTATTGATGCTGATGTCATTCAGCGCACACATCACGCAACAGGAACGAGCAGCCTGGCTCCGGTAAGCGAGGGCGCGTGCCAGCTTGGCCTCAAGGCGCGGATAGAGGCTCGGCTGTCGTCACAGCCCCCGGCTGGTCAGCCGGCCGCACAGCTCGTCGAGCTGGTCGAACGAGGCATAACGCACGGTGAGCACGCCCTTGCCGCCCTGGTCGGCGATTTCCACCTTCATGCCGAGCGCCGCCGCCAGGTCGCGCTCCAGCGCCACGGTGTCGGCATCCTTGCCGGGTTTCAGCTTGGGCGCCCGGGTGGTGGTAACGGTCTGCTTGGCGGCCTGGGCCAGCAGCTCGGCCTGGCGTACGCTCAGGCCTTCCTCGACCACCTTGTCGGCGAGCCCCGCCGGATCGGGGGTCGCGGCGATGGCACGGGCATGGCCCATCGACAGCGCGCCCTCGGCCACCAGCGCCCGCACATAGGGGGGCAGGTCGAGCAGCCGCAACAGGTTGGCGACGTGGCTGCGGCTTTTGCTGACCAGCCGGCCGACTTCCTCCTGGGTATGGCCAAACTCGTCCATCAGCCGGCGATAGCCGTCGGCCTCCTCGATCGGGTTCAAGTCCTGACGCTGGATGTTCTCGATCAGCGCGATTTCCAGCGTCGTCGCCTCGTCGAGCTCGCGCACCAGCACCGGCAGTTCGTGCAGCGGCACCCGCTGCGAAGCGCGCCAGCGCCGTTCACCAGCGACGATCTCGTACAGGCCAGGTTTGCCGGGGGCAGGCCGGACCAGCAACGGCTGCAGCACGCCCTGCTCCCGGATCGAAGCGGCAAGGTCGTTCAGCGCTTCCTCGGCGAAGTGGCGTCGCGGCTGCCGGGGGTTGGCGATGATCTTCTCGATCGGCAGCCGGGTGACGCCGCCACTGACAACAGCGAGGGAGCCCGAGGCCGGCTGCACGACGCCCGCCGGCTCGGCGGGCGCGGCCTGGGCCGGCGCCGTCGCCGTCGCCGGCACGCTTGCCTGCAGGTCGCCCAGCAGCGCCGACAACCCACGCCCCAGCCCCGATGGCCGCTTCGCTTCCGCCATTTTCTCAATCCTTACAGTATGTTAGGCAGCTTCCGCCGGACTCGTTGTGCGCCGCAGCATTTCCGAGGCGAGCCGCATATAGGCCTCGGAGCCGAGGCAGCGGTGATCGTAGAGCAGCGCCGGCTTGCCATGCGACGGCGCTTCGGACAGACGGACGTTGCGGGGGATCACGGTGTCGAACACCACCGAACCGAGGCAGCTCTTGACGTCCGCCGCCACCTGGTCCGACAGCCGGTTGCGCTTGTCGTACATGGTCAGCACCACGCCGAGGATGTTGAGGCCGGGGTTGAAGTTGGCGCGCACCCGCTCGATGGTCTGCAGCAGCAGCGACAGGCCTTCCAGCGCGAAGAACTCGCACTGCAGCGGCACCAGCACCGACTGGGCGGCGATCAGCGCATTGATGGTCAGCAGGCCCAGCGACGGCGGGCAATCGATCAGGACGAAATCATAGGCCGCTTCCACGTCCCCCAGCGCGTCCTTGAGCCGGTGGCTGCGCCGCTCCATGTCCACCAGCTCGATCTCGGCCCCCGACAGATCGACCGTCGAGGGTACGATGGACAGGCCGGGCACCACGGTCGGCTGGGCCGCCTCCGCCACCGTCGCTTCGCCGAGCAGCACCTGATAGGAGGAAATGGCCCGATGCGCCCGGTCCAGCCCGAGGCCTGTCGAGGCATTGCCCTGCGGATCGAGATCGATCACCAGCACCTTGCGGCCGACGGCGGCCAGCCCGGTGGCGAGGTTGATGGTGGTGGTCGTCTTGCCGACGCCGCCCTTCTGGTTGGCGACGGCGATCAGGCGGCGGGTGGGGCCGGCAAGGGTCATCGTTTGGCCTTTCGCTGCACGTCCCACGCCTCAATGATCCGCCCGCGGGGGTCAGACAGACTGGCGTGAAGCTGGTGTTGAAATCTCCAGGCGGCTGACGCCTCCGCCAGTTCGGCCTCGACATCCTGACCTTTGGGGAGAATCCAGCGGCTTGATGATGCCGCGAAGGGGTGGCCCCAGTCAAACAATTGCGTCACTTTTGCCAGCGCTCGGGCCGTCAAAATATCGACCTTGAAGCGCGGCAGCGCCTCCAGCCGGGCATTGTGCACGGTCACCCGTTCCGCCAGCCCCAGCGCCTCGACCACCGCTTCGAGAAAGCGGCATTTCTTGGCAATCGACTCCACCAGATGGACATGACGGGCACCCATGATCGCCATCACCAGGCCAGGAAAACCGGCGCCGGCGCCCATGTCCATCCACACCTTGGTGTCGGGCGCCTCCACGAGCCGCCACAGCTGGGCCGAATCGAGGATGTGCCGGCGCCAGGCGTCGGGCAGGGTAGCAGGACCGACCAGGTTCAGCTTCTGCTGCCAGTCGCGCAGCAGGGCGAGGTAGCGGGCCAGCGCCTCGATTGTTCCACGTGGAACATCGAGATCGGCGGCGAGCTGCTCGGGACCGTAGGGGGCAGGGTCGATGGGTGTCGCGGTCATTGCAGAGTCGGTCATGGCGGAGTCGGTCATGGCGGAGTCGGTCATGGCGAGGTTGGTCATGCCGAGGCGGCACGAGCCGCGCGGGCGGCCTTCTTGACATGGGCGAGCAGGGCGGTCAGCGCCGCCGGGGTAATGCCCTGCACCCGCGACGCCGCCCCGAGCGTCGCCGGACGAGCCCGCGCCAGCTTCTCGCGGATTTCCGCCGACAGGCCATAGACCTGGGCATAGTCGAGGTCGTCCGCCAGCTCCAGCGACTCGTCACGGCGGAAGGCGGCGACATCCGCTTCCTGACGGGCAAGGTAGCTGGCGTACTTGCCGTCGGTCTCCACCTGGGCGGCGATCGCCGGCGATACCTCGTCGAGGGCCGGCCACAGCGCCGCCAGGCGGGCCCAGTCGATATCGGGATAACGCAGCAGATCAAAGCCGGTGCGCAGCACGCCGTCCTGATTGACCGCCAGACCGGCGCGCGCCGCCTGCACCGGCGTCAGCGCGTGGCGCTCCAGCAGCTGGCGGGCGTGCGCCAGTGCGGCTTCCTTGGCGGTATAAGCCGCCGCGCGAATACCACCGACACAGCCCAGCGCCATGCCGAGCGGGGTCAGTCGCTGGTCGGCATTGTCGGCACGCAGCCGCAGCCGATACTCAGCGCGGGAAGTGAACATGCGATAGGGCTCGCGGGTGCCCTGGGTGGTGAGATCGTCGATCATCACGCCGAGATAGGCATCCGCCCGATCGACGATGAACGGCGCCGCCGTGCCACCGCTGCCGGCGGCCAGCGCCGCGTTCAGACCGGCGATCAGCCCCTGGGCGGCGGCTTCCTCGTAGCCGGTGGTGCCGTTGATCTGGCCGGCGAGGAACAGCCCGCGGGCGGCCCGGGTTTCAAGCGACCGTTTGAGCTGGCGCGGATCGACGAAATCATACTCGATGGCGTAGCCGGGGCGGATGATCCGCACCTTTTCCAGCCCCGGGATGGTGCGCAGAAAGGCGTCCTGCACGTCCTCGGGCAACGAGGTCGAGATGCCGTTGGGATAGATGGTCGGGTCGTCCAGCCCCTCGGGTTCCAGGAAAATCTGGTGGCTGTCCTTGTCGGCGAAACGCATCACCTTGTCCTCGACCGAGGGGCAATAGCGCGGGCCGACGCCCTCGATCCGTCCGGCATACATCGGCGCCCGATGGATGTTGGCGCGGATGATGTCGTGGGTCGCCGCCGTGGTGCGGGTGATGTAGCAGGCGAGCTGCGGGTTGACCGGCTCGCCGTCAGCAAGGAAAGAAAACTGCGTCGCCGGCTCGTCGCCCGGCTGGGCTTCAAGCCCGGCCCAGGCGATGCTGCGACCGTCCAGCCGGGCCGGGGTGCCGGTCTTGAGTCGGCCCAGCGCCAGGCCAAGGCTGGCCAGCCGCTCCGACAGGCCGAGGGCCGGCGCCTCGCCGACGCGCCCGGCGGGAATCCTCGTCTCGCCGATATGGATGACGCCGCGCAGGAAGGTGCCCGAAGTCAGCACCACCGCGCCACAGTCCAGCCGCCGGCCGTCGCCGAGCACGACGCCAGCGACACGCGGACCCTCTGGCGTTTCGACCACCACCAGGTCCTCCGCCGCACCGGCGACGATGGTCAGGTTGGGCGTGGCCGCCAGCGCCGCCTGCATCGCCCGGCGATAAAGCTTGCGGTCGGCCTGGGCTCGCGGCCCCTGTACAGCGGGGCCCTTGCGGCGATTGAGCAGACGGAACTGGATGCCGGCCGCGTCCGCCACCCGGCCCATCAGGCCGTCGAGCGCGTCGATCTCGCGCACCAGATGGCCCTTGCCGAGCCCGCCGATCGCCGGGTTGCAGGACATTTCGCCGATGGTCTCCGGCTTGTGGGTGACCAGCGCGGTGCGCGCGCCAAGCCGCGCGGCCGCCGCCGCAGCCTCGCATCCGGCGTGTCCGCCGCCCACCACAATCACATCGAATGTCGTCATCGGACCGGTCTATGGAGTCGCGCCGGCAGAGTCAAACCGGGCACGGCAGGCGGCGGGACCGAGGGGGGGAGGCGCCCCTGTTCCACGTGGAACATCACTTGCCGATGCAGAAATCGCGGAAGATGACATCCAGCAGTTCCTCGACATCGACCCGCCCGGTGACCCGGCCAAGACCGCGTGCCGCCAGCCGCAGCTCCTCGGCCGCCAGCACCAGATCCGGCTCGGCCAGCGCCGCATCAAGGCCGGTCAGGCAATCCTCCAGCGCCCGACGATGGCGGGCGCGGGTGAACAGTGGCGACTCACCCGCGCCGGCGAGGGCCTTGGCCGCCCAATCGCTGAGGCCCGACACCAGATCTGGGAGGCCTGTGCCAGTGAGCGCCGAAATATGGTAGGTTCCGCCACGCAGGCCGGGGGCACAGCGGGGCTCCAGATCGATCTGCGTCACCACCCGCCAATCGCCCGGCGACTCGACGCCGGACCAGTCGGGTGTGTCCACCGGCGCCAGCGCCAGCCGCAGATCGGCCGCCGCCGCGCGAGCACGGGCACGGGCGACGCCCTCGGCCTCGACCGGATCGCTGGTCTCGCGCAGCCCGGCGGTGTCGATCAGCGTCACCGGATAGCCCCCGAGATTGAGGTGCACCTCGATCAGGTCGCGGGTGGTGCCGGGGATCGCCGAGACGATGGCGACATCGCGCCGGGCCAGAGCGTTGAGCAGACTCGACTTGCCAGCATTGGGCGGGCCGACGATGGCAACGCTCAACCCCTCGCGCAGCCGCTCGCCGCGATGCCCGTCGGCGAGCGCCGCGCCGATCTCGTCGCGCAGCGCCGCGATGTCGCCACGCACCGTCTGTGACAGCCCCTCGGGCACGTCCGCCTCGTCCTCGGCGAAATCGATGTCGGCCTCCACATAGGCCAGCAGCCGCACCAGCCGCGACCGCCAGCCCTCCACCCGCGCCGACAGGGCGCCCTGCATCTGCCGCAGCGCCTGGCTGCGCTGAGCCTGGGTCTCGGCGTCGATGAGGTCGGCCAGCCCCTCGACCTGGGTGAGGTCGAGCCTGCCCGCCTCGAAGGCCCGCCGGGTGAACGCGCCGGGCTCGGCCGGCCGGCAACCGGGCAGCGCCGCCAGGGCATCAAGCACGCCGGCCACCACCGCCGTGCCGCCATGGACGTGCAGCTCCACCACGTCCTCGCCGGTGAAGCTGGCGGGTTTGGGGAACCACAGCACCAGCGCCTCGTCGAGGAGGCTGTTGTCGGCGGGGTCGCGCAGGGTGCGCAATGCGGCCCGCCGGGGCGCGGGGCAGGGGCGGCCTGTCAGCAGTGCCAGCGCTGCGCCGGCCTGCGGGCCGGACAGCCGCACCACCGCCACGCCGGCGGTGCCACGCCCGGAGGAAAGCGCGAAAATGGTGTCGGTCATGACGGCGGGATCACGATGACAAGATCACGATGGCGGGATCAGGCGGGGGAAAGCGGTGCTCAGGACTTGTTGCCGGTCGCCGCCGACCACAACGCCTTCTGCCACTGGTCGAAGCCCTCGGTCATCATCGGCATCCACTGGCGCATCATCTTCTCGATGTCGGCGGCGGAGACGCCCTCCTTCACGAGCTGTTCCATGCGTTCAAGATAGACCCGGTGCAGCGGCGACAGGTCGGGCAGACCGAGGAAGGTGCGGGCTTCTTCCGGCGTGCAGTCGATGTCGATGTTGATCTTCATGGCTGAACCCCCGTCCGCTGCGTCTTGCCCATCCTCGCGGCGACACGCCGATCCTTGCGCGTCGCGACGCGGTCAGTCTAACCTCTGGCATCTTCGGGAGAAAGCACAATGCCGAGCCTGTCGCTGCATTCGCCGCTGGGCGAGATCACCCTGCATGAAGGCGCTGGCGACGACGGCGCACCGGCCATCGTCGCGCTCGACTGGGGCTGGGGCTCGCACCAGGAGCCGACGCCGCTGCTGGTGGAGGCCAAGCGTCAGCTCGACGCCTATTTCGACGGCACGCTGGCGCGTTTCACCCTGCCGCTGGCCCCCGACGGCACCCCCTTCCAGCGCCGCGTCTGGGCAGCGATGCAGACCATTCCCAAGGGCGAGACCCGGCGCTACCGCGATCTCGCCGCCATGGTCGGCAGTGGTCCGCGCGCCATTGGCGGCGCCTGCGGCCGCAACCCGATTCCCGTCATCATCCCGTGCCACCGGGTGTTGGCGGCCAACGGGCCGGGCGGCTATTCCGGCCATGACGGACTGGACACCAAACGGGCGCTGCTGCGGCTGGAGGGTGTCACCATCTGAGTGCCCGCGCGGGCCGCTCCACCCGGCATCCGTCCGGCGCGTGGTGGCAACCCGACATCAATTGGTCACCTGACATCTCCCGGCGTTGGCGCTACATGCGGACAGTCATTTTCAGGAGGAGGCACCCATGGGACGCGACATCACCATTTCCGCTCTAGACGGCTCCGGCCCGTTCTCGGCCTATCTCGCCGAACCGGCCTCGGGCACCGGCCCCGGCATCGTCGTCATCCAGGAGATTTTCGGCGTCAACGCCGACGTGCGCTCCAAGTGCGATGCCTGGGCGGCCAAGGGCTATGTCGCCCTCGCGCCGGACCTGTTCTGGCGCCAGGAGCCGGGCGTCCAGCTCACCGACCAGACCGAGGCGGAATGGGCCAAGGCGTTCGAGCTGTACAAGGGATTCGACGTCGACAAGGGCGTCGAGGATCTCACCGCCACCATCGCCGCGCTGCGCCATCAGCCGAACTGCACCGGCAAGGTCGGCACCGTCGGCTACTGCCTGGGCGGCCTGCTCGCCTACCTGCTCGCCACCCGTTCCAACGCCGATGCCAACGTCGGCTACTATGGTGTCGGCATCGACGGCAAACTCAATGAGTCGCATGCCATCGCCAAGCCGCTGATGCTGCACATCGCCCAGGA
The DNA here is from genome assembly GCF_041060555.1 of Parapedomonas caeni. NCBI lineage: Bacteria > Pseudomonadati > Pseudomonadota > Alphaproteobacteria > Sphingomonadales > Sphingosinicellaceae > Parapedomonas > Parapedomonas caeni. The sequence goes on from NZ_JBEUDS010000004.1 coordinate 8,459, forward strand.
AGACAAGTTCGTCGACAAGGATGCCCAGGCCGCGATCCACGCCGAGCTGGGCAAGAACCATCATGTGACGCTGCACGACTATGCCGGCCAGGAGCATGCTTTCTCGCGCGCCGGCGGCCAGCATTACGACAAGGCGTCGGCCGACCTCGCCAACCAGCGCACCGAGGCCTTCTTCGCCGGGCATCTGCGCTGATGATGCGCTGGCGGCGGTTGATCGCCGGCCGCGTCATGCGGCGATCGTCGCTATGCCATGTCGCGCTGGCGAGCCTCGTGCTCGCCAGCTGCGGCGTCGACCGGCAGCAGGCCACCGCACCGGCGGCCGAGACCGGCGCGGCGGCGCCGGTCAGCCTGGAGGCCGCCTTCACCTGCCTGCGCGAGCGGCGACTGGCGGTGGTCTCCGCCCATCGTGGACAGCCGGACCCCGACGCGGCCGAGAACGCCCTGTCGAGCTTCCGGGAGTCGCTGGCCGCCGGCGTGCCTATTCTCGAAATCGATATCGCCACCACCCGTGATGGCGCGCTGGTGCTGATGCACGACGACACGCTGGACCGCACCACCACTGGCAGCGGACTGGTCAGTGAAAAATCCTATAACGAATTGAAATCACTGAATATTCGCCGCGACGATGGCCGCCTGACCGATGAGCGCGTCCCGACGCTGGCCGCGGCGCTGGCGTGGGGCCGCACTGCTGGCGCCTATTTCCAGCTCGACGTCAAGAAGTCGACCCGCTTTGCTGATGTCGTCGCCGCGGTCCACAAGGCCCGGATGCGCGACCGGGTGATCGTCATCACCTACAACCAGGCCGACGCCATCACCGTGCATCGGCTTGATCCGGCGTTGCTGGTCTCGGTCGCCATCGACTCACCTGCCGATGTCAATGCGCTCGCCGCCCAGGGCTTCAACCCCGACCGGCTGCTGGCCTGGACCGGCAACCGCGATGAACGGCCGAGCCTGTGGCAAGCGCTGAACGGCCGGGGTGTCGAACCGCTGTTCGGCACGCTCGGCCGCGCCGGCGAGCGGCTCGATGACCGCTACGTCGCCGACGGCGACCTTTCGGAATACCGCACCCTGGCACGCGCCGGGGTGACGATGATCGCCAGCGACCGGGCGGCCGCCGCCGCCATGGCGCTCGGCAATGACCACCAGCGTTGCATGAGGTAATCACCATGAAAGCCATCCAGATCAGCACCCATGGCGGCCCCGAGGTTCTGGAATGGGTCGAGCTGCCGGTGCCACAGCCCGATCCCGGCCAGCTGCTGCTGCGCCAGACAGCAATCGGCCTCAACTACATCGACACCTATCACCGCACCGGCCTTTACCCGGTACCGATGCCGTTCATCCCCGGCATGGAGGCCGTCGGCGTGGTCGAAGCACTGGGCGAGGGTGTCACTGGCTTCGCGGTGGGTGATCGCGTCGCCTACGCCTGGCCGCCGATCGGCGCCTATGCCGAGTATCGCGTCTTTCCCGCCGCCATGGCGGTGAAGGTGCCCGAGGGTATCGCCGACGACATCGCCGCCGGCATCATGCTCAAGGGCTGCACGGTGGAGTATCTGGTACGCCGCACCTTCGCGGTACAGCCGGGCCAGACCGTGCTGTGGCACGCGGCGGCCGGCGGCGTCGGCCTGCTGGCGGTGCAGTGGCTCAAAGCCATTGGCGCCACCGTCATCGGCACGGTCGGCTCCCAGGCCAAGGCCGAACTGGCGCGCGCGGCCGGCTGCGACCACATCATCCTCTACCGCGAACAGGACGTAGCCGCCCGGGTGCGCGAGATCACCGCCGGCAAGGGCGTGCCGGTGGTCTATGATTCGGTGGGCAAGGACACGTTCGTCGCCTCGCTCGACAGCCTGAGCCCGCGCGGTCTGCTGGTGAGCTTCGGCAACGCCTCCGGCCCGGTGACCGGGGTCGATCTCGGCATTCTCGCCACCAAGGGCTCGGTCTATGTCACCCGGCCGACCATCGTGCATTATTACGCGACGCCGGAAGACCGGGCGGCCGGCGCCGGGGCGCTGTTCGACATGGTGCGGTCCGGCAGGATCACACCCCGGGTGGACCAGCGCTATGCGCTGAAAGACGCCGCCCACGCGCACCATGACCTGGAAGCGCGGGCCACCACCGGCTCGACGGTGCTGATCCCGTAACCAGCCTGACTCGGGCCCGCGGCAGTGCCCGCGGGCCGCGGGGCGCGCTCAAACCGGCACGTAGGGCGCCACCTGGTGCCAGCCGTCCCAGATCATCTTGCAGGCAACATAGAGGATGACGGCAAGACCGATGTAGGCGATCCAGCGATAGCGGTCGATGACACGGGCGATGTAGCTGGCGGCAATGCCCATCAGCGCCACCGACAGCACCAGACCGAACACCATGATTGTCGGGTGATCGTGCGCCGCGCCGGCCACGGCGAGCACGTTGTCGAGGCTCATTGACACGTCGGCGACGGCCACCGCCCAGGCGGCCTGCGCGAAGCTCTTGGTGGCCGGCGGGCCTTCAATCTCCGGCGTGTCGGGATCATCGACCACCGCCGGTTCCGGCTTGGCGGGATGCAGCTCGCGCCACATCTTCCAGGCCACCCACAGCAGCAGGATGCCACCAGCCAGCAGCAGGCCAATGATCTGCAGCAACTGGCTGGCCACCAGCGCGAAGATGACGCGCAGCACCAGCGCCGCGATGATGCCGATCAGGATGACCTTCTTCTGGTCGTCGCGGGGTAGCCCCGCCGCCAGCGCGCCAACCACGATGGCATTGTCGCCGGCCAGCGTGATGTCGATCAGCACCACCTGCATGAAGGCGGCGAACGCCACCGGATCAAGCAGCGACTGGAAGAACGCCTCCAACGCCGTCGCTCCCGCTTACTGGTTCATCGAGGCGAAGAAATCCTCGTTGGTCTTTGAGTCCTTCATCTTGTCGAGCAGGAACTCCATGGCGTCGACGGTGCCCATCTGCATCAGGATACGTCGCAGCACCCACATCTTGGACAGCGTGCCCCTGTCGACCAGCAGCTCTTCCTTGCGGGTACCGGACTTGCCGACATCGATGGCCGGGAAGATGCGCTTGTCGGCGACCTTGCGATCGAGCACGATTTCCGAGTTACCGGTGCCCTTGAATTCCTCGAAGATCACTTCGTCCATGCGCGAGCCGGTATCGATCAGCGCCGTGGCGATGATGGACAGCGAACCGCCTTCCTCGATGTTGCGGGCGGCACCGAAGAAGCGCTTGGGCCGTTGCAGCGCGTTGGCGTCGACACCGCCGGTCAGCACCTTGCCGGAGCTCGGCACCACGGTGTTGTAGGCGCGACCCAGGCGAGTGATGGAATCCAGCAGGATCACCACGTCCTTCTTGTGCTCGACCAGCCGCTTGGCCTTCTCGATCACCATCTCCGCCACCTGGACGTGGCGGGCGGCCGGCTCGTCGAAGGTCGAGGAGATGACCTCGCCCTTCACCGAACGCTGCATGTCGGTGACTTCCTCCGGCCGCTCGTCGATCAGCAGCACGATCAGGAACACTTCCGGATGGTTGGCGGTGATGGCGCGGGCGATGTTCTGCAGCAGCACCGTCTTGCCGACCCGCGGCGGCGCCACGATCAGCGCGCGCTGGCCCTTGCCCTGCGGCGACACGATGTCGATGACCCGGCTCGACCGGTCCTTGATGGTCGGATCATAGATGTCGAGGTTGAGCTTCTCGTCGGGGTACAGCGGCGTCAGGTTGTCGAAATTGACCCGGTGACGCACCACGTCGGGATCGTCGAAGTTGATGGTCGAGACCTTGGTCAGCGCGAAATAGCGTTCGCCATCCTTGGGCGCGCGAATCTCGCCTTCCACCGTGTCGCCAGTACGCAGGCCGAAGCGGCGGACCTGGTTGGGCGAGACGTAGATGTCATCGGGGCCGGCGAGATAGTTGGCCTCCGGCGAGCGCAGGAAGCCGAAGCCGTCCTGCAACACCTCGATGACGCCGCCGCCCATGATCTGGGTGTCGCTCTCGGCCATGGCTTTCAGGATCGAGAACATCAGATCCTGCTTGCGCAGGGTGGAGGCGTTTTCCACGCCGAGATCTTCGGCCATGGCGACCAGATCGGCCGGCGTTTTCCGCTTGAGGTCTTGCAAGTGCATCGTGGTGCCTGTGGTGCTGATCGGCCGCGTGTCATGACGAACAGGGTGCGCGGACGGACGGGCTAAGGGGGGAATCGCGCTTGGGACAGCGAGCGCGTCAAGGCCTGCACCTAAGAGCGGCGTCGGGCGAAGTCAAGGGGTGCCGGGGTCGGGCCGGTCTAAAAATGTGGCGCGATTCGTACCTGTGGCCGTCTCGCAACGGGCCAGCCGCCACAGTCAGAATGGCCTGACGATGACCAGGATCACCACCGGAATAGTGGCGAGTGTGGGAATTTCGTTCATCAGGCGGAAAAACCGCGTCGAATGTACGTTGCGCCCGTCGGCGAAGGCGCGGCGCCAGCGCGACAGGAAACCGTGCAGCGCGGCCAGACCCGTCACCAGCGCCAGCTTCAGCCACAGCCAGCCGCCGACGTCCCAGCCCAGATGGGTCGCCAGCATCAGCCCGAACAGCCACACCAGCACCATCGCGGGGTTGATGATAATGCGCATCAGCCGGCGTTCGCGCGCCCGCCAGGCGAGATCGGACGGCGAGCCGAGGCCGTGGGCGGCGATTTCCTCGGCATGGTAGGCGAAGAAGCGCGGCATCATGAACATGCCGGCCATCCAGAAGATGACGACAATGACATGCAGCGCCTTCACCCACAGATAGGCGTCCCCCAGAAAGCCGGTCATCGCCCCGTCTCCCGCCCGCCGGTCAGGCCCGCAGCCGCGCCATCAGCCGCTCGACATGGGCGACCGGCACGTCCGGCAGGATGCCATGGCCGAGGTTGAACACATGTGGCCGGTCGGCCAGCGCCGCCCGGATGGCGTCCACCGCCGCGTCCAGCGCCGCCCCGCCGGCCTTGAGCGCCAGCGGATCGAGATTGCCCTGCACCGGCAAGCCCCTGGGCAGCGCCATGTTGGCCCACACCGGGTCGACCGTCTCGTCGAGCCCGACCGCGCTGACCCCGGTCTCGGCGGCATAGGCGATCAGCTTGGCGCCGGCCCCCTTTGGAAAGCCGATGATCGGCAAGCCGGGGTGGCGGGCACGCAACGCCTCGACGATGCGGGTGGTGGGCGCGATCACCCACTGGCGGAACTGCGCTGGCGACAGGGTGCCCGCCCAGCTGTCGAACAGTTGCACCACCTCGACGCCCGCTTGTACCTGCTGGCCGAGGTAGTCAACGGTGATGGCAACGATGCGATCAATCAGATCGGCGAAGCGGTCCGGCTCGGCATAGGCCATCAGCCGGGCCGAGGCCTGGTCGCGGCTGCCGCGGCCTTCCACCATGTAGGTGGCGATGGTCCACGGGCTGCCGGCAAAGCCGATGAACGCCGTCTCGGGCGGCAGGGCGGCCTTGATCCGCCGCACCGTCTCGTAGATCGGCGCCAGCCGTTCGGGTGCGGGCGTCAGGGCGTCGAGCGACGCGTCCTTGAGCGGTGGCGCCAGGCGCGGGCCTTCGCCTTCCTCGAACCACAGCTGCTGGCCCAGCGCGTGCGGCGTCACCAGGATGTCGGAGAACAGGATGGCGGCATCGAAGCCGAAGCGACGGATCGGCTGCAACGTCACTTCGGTGGCGCGGGCCGGGTCGTAGCACAGGTCGAGGAACGAGCCGGCATCGGCGCGCACCGCCCGATACTCCGGCAGATAGCGACCGGCCTGACGCATGAGCCAGACGGGCGTCGGGTCGACCCGCTCACCGGACAGCACACGCAGGAAGGGCTTCATGCTCACCTCAAGGATTCCATTCTATTTATATAGAAGAAGGAAGTAGTAGTTGTTGGCGTTCCAGCAGTGGGGTTTAGCCAACCATCCACAGTCTGGCTACCGGCTTTCGTGCGGCGAACCGGCGCAATCCGGCGGCTGTGCGCCACTTGTCCCCAGGACTCACAGGCAGCGGTAAAATCCGTCCCCATGGGGATAAATCGGGGAGGCGGTGGGCATGATCGCCGGAGCGGCACCCTTGCCTCCATCGTGCGGCTTCTCTAAGCCTGATATCCCCAGCTCATCCACAGGGTTTGGCTGACCGCCCGACCGCATGACCCGTTGGCGTATCGACCATGGCGCGACTGCATCTCCATCTGGTCTCCGATTCCACCGGCGAAACGCTGGAATCCGTGGCCAAGGCCTGTCTTTCCCAGTTCGAGGGCGCGGAAGCGATCAAGCACTTCTGGCCGATGATCCGCTCCGAGCGCCAGCTCGACCGGGCGATGGAGGAAGTGGCGCAGCGCCCCGGCCTGGTGCTGTTCACCCTGGTCAACCCGCAGATGCGCGACCGGCTGCAAAGCCGCTGCCTGACGCTCGGGCTGCCGGCGATTTCGGTGCTTGATCCGGTGCTGCAGGCGCTCAGCCAGTTTCTTGGCCAGTCCGCGCGCGGCCTGCCTGGCCGCCAGCATGCCATGGATGCCGCCTATTTCCGCCGCATCGAGGCCGTGCATTTCACCATGGCCCATGACGATGGCCAGCAGCCGGAGGACCTCAACGACGCGGATATCGTGGTGCTGGGCGTTTCCCGTACCTCCAAGACGCCGACCTCGATCTATCTTGCCAATCGCGGCTACAAGACCGCCAACGTACCGATCGTGCCGACGACACCACTGCCCGACACGCTGTTCACCCTGACCCGGCCGCTGGTGGTGGGGCTGACCACCTCGCCGGACCGGCTGGTGCATATCCGCCGGAACCGGCTGCGCAGCATGAACCAGTCGGAGGATACCGATTACGTGCGCGACGAGGAGGTCTCCGCCGAACTCACCTTCGCCCGCCGGCTCTATGCCCAGCACAACTGGCCGGTGATCGATGTCACCCGCCGCTCGATCGAGGAGACGGCGGCAGCGATCGTCAATCTGGTTACACAGCGTGAGGGCGCCGCCAGGGCGGCCACGAAGAACACTAATCCCGGTGGAGGTGGCGATGATGTCGAGTGAAGCGTCGCCACTGGTGCTGGCGTCCACCAGTGCCAGCCGGCAGGCGGTGCTGCGGGCCGCCGGCATCACCTTCGAGGCGGTGGCACCGCACGTCGACGAGGACGAGATCAAGACCAGCCTCAAGATGCAGGGCGCGCCGCCCCGGGTGATCGCCGACGCGCTGGCCGAGGCCAAGGCGGTCAAGGTGTCGCGGCGGATGCCCGGCGCGCTGGTGCTGGGCTGCGACCAGATTCTCGACCTCGGCCGTGGCCAGATGCTCGACAAGGCCGACACGCTGGTTCAGGCGCGCGCGCATCTGGAACTGATGTCGGGACGGGAACACCGGTTGCTGTCGGCCGCCGTCATCGCCCAGGACGGCCAGCCGGTGTGGCGGTTCATCGATTCCGCGACACTACTGATGCGTTCGCTGTCGCCGGCGTTCATCGACCAGTACCTTGCCGCCGAGGGCGAGGCGCTCCTGGGCTCCGTCGGCTGCTATCGCATGGAAGGGCTGGGCATCCAGCTGTTCGCCCGCGTCTCCGGCAACCATTTCACCATTCTCGGCCTGCCGCTGCTGGCGCTGCTCGATTATCTGCGCGCCCGCCAGGTACTGCCGTCATGACCGCACGCCCCACGCCGCCGGTGGCTGGCGTCATCGGCTGGCCGATCGCCCACTCCAAGTCGCCCGTCATTCACGGCCTGTGGCTGGAGTGGCTGGGCATTGACGGCCACTACGTTCGGCTGCCGGTCGAGCCGAGCTGGGTGGTTGAGGCGGTGCGAGCGCTGCCGGCGCTGGGCTTTCGTGGCGTCAACGTCACCATTCCCCACAAGCAGGCGGTGATGGCCGCACTCGACGAGATCACCCCGGCGGCACGCGCCATCGGCGCGGTCAACACGGTGGTGGTCGGCGCCGATGGCCGGCTGACCGGGCACAATACCGACGCCCCGGGTTTTGCCGAGCCGCTCAGGGACCGGGGGCTTGCCGGCAGACCTGCCTGCGTGCTGGGCGCCGGCGGTGCCGCGCGGGCGGTGCTGACGGCGCTAAAAGGTCTGGGCGTTTCCGACATCCGGCTGGTCAACCGGTCCACCGACAAGGCGGCGGCGTTGCTGGACGAACTGGTGATACCCGGCAGCGTCCACGGCCTCGCGCGGCAGGCGTCGGCGCTCGACGGCGCGGCGCTGGTGGTCAACTGCACCAGCCTCGGCATGACCGGCCACCCGCCGCTCGACATTGATCTGGCGCCGCTGGCGGCCGACGCCATCGCCTACGACATCGTTTACGCGCCGCTGGAGACCGACCTGCTGAAGGCGGCCCGGGCGCGCGGGCTTGCCACCATCGACGGGCTGGTGATGCTGGTGGGCCAGGCGGCGGAAGCCTTCCGACTGTTCTTCGACGCCGATCCACCGCGCGATCCCGCCCATGAGGCCGCATTGCGGGCGAGGCTGGTGGCATGATCATCCTCGGGCTGACCGGCTCCATCGGCATGGGCAAGTCCACCGCTACCGCCATGTTCCGGCGGTTGCGGGTGCCGGTGTTCGACGCCGACGCGGCGGTGCACGCGTTGCAGCGGCCGGGCGGCAGGGCGCTGCCGGCCATCGAGGCGGCGTTCCCCGGCACCACCGGGCCGACCGGGCTTGACCGGCAGAAGCTCGGCGCCATCGTCTTTGCCGACCGCGCGGCCCTGAAGCGGCTGGAGGCGATCATCCACCCGATGCTCAACCGCGTGCGCCGCCACTGGCTCTCCACTCAGGCGCTGCATCGCCAGCCGCTGGTGGTGCTTGATGTGCCGCTGCTGTTCGAGACCGGCGGCGACCGGCGCTGCGATGCCGTCGCCGTGGTCTCGGCACCGGCGCATGTCCAGCGCCAGCGGGTGCTGGCGCGCCCGGGTATGACGGCGGAGAAATTCGCCCATATCCTGAAAACCCAGCTGCCGGACGCCGCCAAGCGCCGGCGGGCGGATTTTGTCATCCCCTCCGGCCAGGGCAAGCTGCCGACGCTGGTCGCCATCCGCCGGCTGCTGCGGGCGCTCGATGGCCTGCCGGCGCGCCACTGGCCGCCGGGGTTGCCGGGCGGGCGCCGGCCGGGCACGGCCGTGATCCGGAACAAGGTCAGGCGAAACAAGGTCACCCCCTGATGCGCGAGATCGTTTTTGATACCGAAACCACGGGCTTCGACCCCGACAAGGGCGACCGGCTGATCGAGATCGGCTGTGTCGAGCTGGTCAACCGCCTGCCCACCGGGCGCACCTTCCACCAGCTCATCAACCCCGAGCGCGACGTGCCCAAGGGGGCCGAAGAGGTGCACGGCATCTCCACCGAAATGCTGAAGGACAAGCCGCTGTTCGCCGCGGTGGTCGACGACTTTCTCGCCTTCGTCGGTGACGCGCCGCTGGTCGCCCACAACGCCGAGTTCGATTTCCGCTTCCTCAACTGGGAACTGAAGAACCTCGGCCGGCCGGTGATGTCGTGGAGCCGGATGGTCGACACGCTGGACATCGCCAAACGGATGTTCCCCGGCGCCAAGGCCTCCCTCGACATGCTGTGCAGCCGCTTCGGCATCGACCGCTCGGCGCGCACCAAGCATGGCGCGCTGCTCGACGCGCAATTGCTGGCCGAGGTCTATCTTGAACTGATGGGCGGCCGCCAGCACGGTTTCCAGCTGATGGAAACCGTGGTGGAGACGCGCACGAGCGTGACGCTGGAACGCCGCTACCGGGCGCCCCGGCCGCACGCGCCCACCGAGGAGGAACAGGCCGCCCACGCGGCATTCCTCGCCCGGATCAAGAACCCGCTGTGGACCGCCGGCCAGGGGTGAGGCGCGGCGCTCACCGCCGGCAGACCAGCGGAGATGGTCGCGGGTCTTACCGTCCCCAGCCGCCGCCGACATAGACCGGCTCGGACTTGCCGGGATCGACACCCCTGGGTGTGCGCGGCGTTTCCTCCTCTTCCTCGCCGTTGGCGGCCGCCACCAGCTTGCGCTCCAGCGCCTTCAGCCGGTTGGCGTTGGTGATTTTCTCGCCGGTGAGGTCGGTGAGGTAGAACACGTCGACCGCGCGCTCGCCATAGGTCGCCACATGGGCGGAGTGGATGGTCACCTTGGCCTGGAACAGCGCGTGGGTGAGCGCGAACAGCAGCGCCGGCCGGTCCAGCGTGTTGATCTCGATCACCGTGTAGCGGTTCGATGCCTTGTTATCGATGAGGATGTTGGTCTCGACCCTGAAGACCTCGGCGCGCGGCTTGCTCGACGGCTTGGCCGCCAGCCGGTCGGCGAGCTTGATGCGCCCGGCCAGCGCGTCCTCCACTGTCTGTTGCAGCCTTGCCAGCCGGTCGGGATCATCAAAGGCGCCGCCGTTGTGGTCCTGCAGCGTCATGTTGTCGAGCGCCATGCCGTCGCGGGTGGTGTGGATGCGCGCGCCGACGATGTTGGCGCCGCCCAGCGAGATCGAGCCGGCGACGCGGAAGAACAGGCCGGGGTGGTCGGGCGCGTAGATGGACAGCAGCGTGGTGCCGGCGGCCATGTCGATCACCGTCGCCACGTTGAGGCTTTTCCTGGCCTCGTCCGCCACCCGCACCAGTTCGGCATTGAGGAACAGCACGTCCTGCGGTTCTGCGATCCAGTAGGCGTCGAAGAAGCGCTTGGCATAGCGGCTGAACTTGGCCTGCGACCAGCCGAGCTGGGTCTCCAGCATCTGCTGCTTGGCGGCTATGCGCTCGCGTCGGCCGCTGGTCTTGTGACCCAGCAGCAGCACTTCCTCGGCGGATTCATACAGCTCGCCCAGCAGCTGGCCCTTCCAGGCGTTCCAGATGCCCGGCCCCACGGCACGGATGTCCACCGTGGTCAGCAGCAACAGCAGGCGCAGGCGCTCCGGGCTCTGCACCATCTCGGCGAAGTCGAGGATCGTCTTGTAGTCGGTGAGGTCGCGCTTGAAGGCGGTGGCCGACATCAGCAGGTGATAGCGCACCAGCCAGGCCACGGTCTCGGTCTCGGCGGCGTTGAGCCCCAGACGCGGGCACAGTTTCTCCGCCACCCTGGCGCCCAGCTCGGAATGATCGCCGCCGCGACCCTTGGCGATGTCGTGCATCAGCACCGCGACGTAGAGCACCCGGCGGGACAGCAGCTTGCCGATGATCTCGGTACCCAGCGGGTGGTCCTTGGCCAGCTCGCCCTTCTCGATGCGGGCCAGCAGCCCGATGGCGCGGATGGTGTGCTCGTCCACCGTGTAGTGGTGGTACATGTCGTACTGCATCTGCGCCACGACCCGGCCGAAGTCGGGCACGAAGCGGCCGAACACGCCGACCTCGTTCATCAGCCGCAGCATCGATTCCGGGTCGCGCGGCGAGGTCAGGATGTCGAGGAACATCCGGTTGGCCTCGGGGTCGTTGCGCACCGCCGCCGTGATCAGCGTCGCGTCGCGCCCGGCCTGGCGCACGGTGGTGGGGTGGATTTCCAGTCCCTGGGTGTCGGCGAGGTGGAACAGCTGGATCAGCCGGACCGGCTGGTCACGGAAGAACAGGTCGTCGGGGGCCGCCAGCCGGCCTTCCATCACCACGAAGCCGGAGAGTTTGCGGGCGCCGCGCCGGAGCGTCGGCAGCCGCCACAGCGGCTTCTTGCGGTGCTGGTGCTCCAGGTGGGCGAGGAACTGACGGCTGAGGTCGCCCACCGTCTTGGCGGTGAGGAAATAGTGCTTCATGAACCGCTCGACGCCGGAGACGCCGGGGCGGTCGGCGTATTTCAGCCGGGCGGCCAGTTCGCGCTGGACGTCGAAGGTCAGGCGTTCCTCGGCGCGGCCGGTGATGTCGTGCAGGTGGCAGCGCACCGTCCAGAGGAATTCCTCGGCCTTGAGGAACTGGCGTAGCTCCTCGGCGGTGAGCAGGCCCTTGTCCACCAGTTCGGTGACGTCGTTGGCGCGGTTGATATACTTGCCGATCCAGAACAGCGTATGCAGGTCGCGCAGGCCGCCCTTGCCTTCCTTGAGGTTGGGCTCGACCACGTAGCGGCTGTCGCCCATGCGCTTGTGGCGGGCATCGCGCTCGTCCAGCTTCTGGCGCACGAATTCGGATTCCGTGCCCGGCACCACGTCGCGCCAGAAGGCGGCGCGCGCCTCGTCGTAGAGCGCCTGGTCGCCCCACAGGTAACGACCCTCCAGCACGGCGGTGCGGATGGTGGTGTCCTCCCGCGCGTAGCGGATCATTTCCGGCACGGTGCGGCTGGCATGCCCCACCTTCAGCCGCAGATCCCACAGCAGGTAGAGCATCGCCTCGATGACCTGCTCGGTCCACGGCGTCTGCTTGTGGGGGGTGAGGAACAGGATGTCGACGTCGGAGAACGGCGCCATCTCGCCGCGGCCATAGCCACCGACCGCCAGCAGGGTCAGTCGCTCGCCGGCGGTGGGGTTGGACAGCGGATAGAGCTTCTGGGTGACGAAATCATAGGCCAGCCGCAGGATCTGGTCGGTGAGGAAGGCATAGGCGCTGGCCAGTGTCTTGCCGCGCGCCTCCTCCGCCAGCATCCGCCGTTGCAGCTCGGCCCGGCCGGTTGCCAGCGCCTCCTTGAGCACGCCGACGCAGGCGCGCCGCTGCTCGGCGGCGTCACCGTTGCCAGCGATGGCGTCCAGCCGGTCGGCGAGGACGCGCCGGTCGATGATGTCGCGCCGGTTGGCGACCCTGGCGAACAGATCGGTCATGACCCTGTGTTGTCTCCCGGCCTTGTTGTTCCGGCCTTAATCTAGTGCTCCGGCGGCGCCTCGGCGATGGCTTTCAGACGATAGAGCAGGTCGAGCGCCTCGCGCGGGGTTAGCGCATCGGGATGAATATCCGCTAAAGCCGCCCGCAGCGGTTCCGGCCGCGCCGGCGCCGGTGCCGGTGCGGCGGCGGCGAACAGCGGCAGCGCCTCCAGCGCCGAGCGGGCGTTGCCGGCGGTCTGCGGGTTTTCCAGCTTGTCGAGGATGGCCTGGGCACGCGCCGTGACCGAGGCCGGCAGCCCGGCGAGGCGGGCGACCGCCAGGCCGTAGGAGCGGTCGGCGGCGCCGGCCATGATCTCGTGGAGGAACACCAGCTCGTCCTTCCACTGGCGCACCGCCACCGTGTAGAGCGCCAGCGCCGGCAGCTTCTGGCTGAGCCCGGTCAGCTCGTGATAGTGGGTGGCGAACAGGGTGCGGCAGCGGATCGCCTCGTGCAGCTGCTCCAGCACCGCCCAGGCGATGGCCAGACCGTCGTAGGTGGCGGTGCCACGGCCCACCTCGTCGAGAATGACCAGCGAGCGGTCGGTGGCCTGGTTAAGGATGGCGGCGGTCTCGATCATCTCGACCATGAAGGTGGAGCGGCCCTGGGCCAGATTGTCGGAGGCGCCGACGCGGCTGAACAGCCGGTCGACGATGCCGATGTGCGCTGCCCGCGCCGGCACCCGCGCGCCCATCTGCGCCAGCACGGCGATCAGCGCGTTCTGGCGCAGGAAGGTGCTCTTGCCGGCCATGTTGGGGCCGGTGAGCAGCCACACCCGCTGCGCGTCGTCGAGCGTGCAGTCGTTGGCGACGAACGGCGCGCCAGTGCGCCGCAGCGCGGCTTCAACCACCGGATGGCGGCCGCCGTCGATGCGGAACACCGGGTCGGGCTCGATCACCGGCCGGCACCAGCCGTCGCGGGCGGCGAGTTCAGCATGGCTGGCGGCGACGTCCAGGCGGGCCAGCGCGCCGGCGGTGGCGGCGATCAGCCCGCCGTCAGCCAGCACCTGTGTCCGCAGCGCCTCGAAATGCTCGCGTTCGAGCGCCAGGCCGCGATCGCCGGCCTGGGCGATGCGGGTGGCGAGGTCGGCCAGCTCGCCGGTCGAGAAGCGGATGGCGCCGGCCATGGTCTGGCGGTGGATGAACTGGCCCGACGCCATCAGCGGGTCGGCCTGCTTGGCCGCCACCTCGACATGATAGCCGATCAGGTTGTTGTGGCGGATCTTGAGGCCGCTGACGCCGGTCTCCTCGCGGTAGCGCGCCTCCAGCGCCGCCACCGCCCGCCGGCCGTCGGCGCTGAGCGAGCGCAGCTCGTCGAGCGCGGCATCGAAGCCCGGCGCGATGAAGCCGCCATCGGCGACCGCCATCGGCGGTTCGGCCACCAGCGCCCGGGCCAGATGGTCCACCAGCGCCCCGTGCGGGCCGATGGCCGCCAGCTGCGCTGCCAGCATGGCGCAGGGCGTCAGCCGGGCGGCGGCGGTCTCGGCGAGCAGGGCTTTGAGCGCCAGCGCCTGGGTGAGGCCGGTGCGCACGGCGGCCAGATCGCGCGGGCCGCCGCGCCCCACCGACAGGCGGGACAGCGCGCGTTCCAGATCGGGCGTCGCCTTCAGCAGGTCGCGGGTCTTGGTACGCACCACGGTGTCGTCGAGGAACCAGTCCACCAGGTCCAGCCGGGCATCGATGGCCGCGATGTCGGTGAGCGGCGCGCCGACATCCCCGGCCAGCAGCCGGGCGCCGGCGGCGGTGACGCTGAGGTCGATGACGCCCAACAGGCTGCCGCGCTTGTCGCCGGACTGGGTGCGGGTCAGCTCCAGACTGGCGCGGGTCGCGGCGTCGATCGCCATCACCGCGCCGGCCGTCTCCCGCCGGGGCGGCGACAGGCGCGGCAGCGCGCCCTTCTGGGTCTCGTCGAGATAGTCGATGAGGCCGGCCAGTGCCGCCAGTTCCGACCGCTCGAAACCGCCCAGCGAGTCGAGGCTGGCCAGCCGGAACAGGGCTTTCACCCGCGCCTCGCCGCGCTGGCTGTCGAAGCGTTCGCGCCGCAGCGGGGTCAGCGGCGTGCCCAGCACCGCCAGCACCGCCGGGGCCGGGGTGCCTTCGGCGGCGACGACTTCCGCCGGCGCCAGGCGGGCGAGTTCCGCCTCCAGCCGGTCCGGGCCCAGCGCCATGGTGGCCAGCTGGCCGGTGGACATGTCGCACCAGGCCAGCGCGGTGTGGCCGCCGGCCTCGGCGAGGCTGGCGAGGTAGTTGCTGGCGCGGGCATCCAGCAGCGGCTCCTCGGTCAGCGTGCCCGGCGTCACGAGGCGGACAATTTCCCGGCGTACCACTGATTTCGAGCCGCGCTTCTTCGCTTCCGCCGGGTCTTCCATCTGCTCGGCGACGGCGACCCGGAAGCCGGCCTTGATCAGTCGCGCCAGATAGGAGTCCGCCGCATGCACCGGCACGCCGCACATGGGAATGTCCGTGCCCTGGTGCTTGCCGCGATGGGTGAGCGCGATGTCGAGCGCGGCGGCCGCCTTGTGGGCGTCGTCGAAGAACAGCTCGTAGAAGTCGCCCATGCGGTAGAACAGCAGGCAGTCGGGATACTCGGCCTTGACGGCGAGGTATTGCGCCATCATCGGTGTCGCGGCCGGTACCGGTGCGACGCTCGCGTCGGTGGACGGGGTGGGTTGGGTTGAGTACATCGATCAGGTTTTACCGGTGAGCGCTAGCGAAAGGGAATGGGGAATGTCGGACGACAAAGACGTGCAGTTCAGTGATCGGGAAGCGCTCCTGTTCCATTCCGCCAAGCGGCCCGGCAAGCTGGAAATCATCGCCTCCAAGCCGATGGCCACCCAGCGCGACCTGAGTCTGGCCTATTCTCCCGGTGTCGCGGTGCCGGTCAAGGCCATCGCCGACGATCCGGCGGCGGCCTACGACTACACGGTGAAGGGCAACCTGGTCGCCGTCATCTCCAACGGCACTGCCATCCTGGGGCTCGGCAACCTCGGCGCGCTGGCCTCCAAGCCGGTGATGGAGGGCAAGTCGGTGCTGTTCAAGCGCTTCGCCGACGTCGACTCCATCGATCTGGAAGTGGCGACCGAGGATGTCGACGCCTTCATCAACTGCGTGCGCCTGCTGGAGCCGTCGTTCGGCGGCATCAACCTTGAGGACATCAAGGCACCGGAATGCTTCATCATCGAAAGCCGGCTCAAGGAGCTGATGCAGATCCCGGTGTTCCACGACGACCAGCACGGCACCGCCATCATCTCGTCCGCCGGCCTGCTCAACGCGCTGGAAATCACCGGTAAGTCGATCAAGGACATCAAGCTGGTCGTCAATGGCGCCGGCGCCGCCGCCATCGCCTGCACCGAACTCGCCAAGGCGCTGGGCGTGCCGCACAACAACGTCATCATGTGCGACTCCAAGGGCGTCATCTATCAGGGCCGCACCGAGGGCATGAACCAGTGGAAGTCGGCCCACGCGGTGGTGACCGAGGACCGGACGCTGGCTGATGCGCTGCGCGGCGCCGATGTGTTCCTCGGTCTGTCGGCGGCCGGCGCGGTGACGCCGGAGATGGCCAGGTCGATGGCCCCCAACCCGATCATCTTCGCCATGGCCAACCCGGACCCGGAGATCACGCCGGAGCAGGTGGCCAGTGTGCGTTCGGACGCCATCGTCGCCACCGGCCGGTCGGATTATCCCAACCAGGTCAACAACGTGCTGTGCTTCCCCTACATCTTCCGGGGCGCGCTCGACGTGCGGGCGACCACCATCAACGAGGAAATGAAGATCGCCGCCGCCCGCGCGCTGGCGGAACTCGCCCAGCAGGACGTGCCCGACGAGGTGGCGGCGGCCTATGGCGGCGAACGTCGGGTGTTCGGGCCCAACTACATCATTCCCGCACCCTTCGATCCCCGGCTGATCGAGTGGATTCCGGCCCGCGTCGCCCAGGCGGCGATGGATACCGGCGTCGCCCGCAAGCCCATCCTCGACATGGACGCCTACCGCACCGAGCTGAAGACCCGGCTCAATCCGACCACGGCGGTGCTGGCGGCCAGCTACGACAAGGCGCGCGCCAACCCCAAGCGGGTGGTGTTCGCCGAGGCGGAAGAGGAGAAGGTGCTGCGCGCCGCCGTCACCTTCAAGAACGGCGGCTATGGCGTGCCGGTGCTGGTGGGCCGCACCGAGCGGGTCGAGGCCGGCCTGCGGGCGCTGGGCATCGAGGCGGTGGAGGAGTTCGAGATCCATAACGCCCGCATCAGCCCGCTGACCACCCAGATGAGCGAGCGGCTTTACGCCCGGTTGCAGCGGCGCGGCTATCTGCTGCGCGACTGCGTCCGGCTGGTCAACCAGGATCGCAACGTGTTCGCCTCGCTGCTGGTCGAGATGGGCTATGGCGACGCCATGATCACCGGCGTCACCCGTCACTTCCGCCAAAGTCTCGAACAGGTGATGCTGGCCATCGATCCGCAGCCGGACCACATGCTGTTCGGCATGCACATCGTCGTCGGCCGCAGCCAGACGCTGTTCATCGCCGACACCACGGTGCATGAGCGTCCCGATGCCGAAACGCTGGCCGACATCGCCATCCAGACGGCGGAAGCGGTGCGTCGCCTCGGCCACGAGCCGCGCGTCGCCTTCCTGTCCTACTCCAACTTCGGCAACCCGCCGGGCGTCATCCCGGCGGTGGTGCGCGACGCGGTGGCACTGCTCGACCAGCGCCGGCCCGGCTTCGAGTATGAAGGCGAGATGTCGCCCGACGTCGCGCTCAACCGCGAACTGAAGTCGCTCTATCCGTTCAACCGGTTGACCGGACCGGCCAATGTGCTGATCATGCCGGGGCTGCATGCCGCCAACATCTCCGCCAAGCTGCTCAAGGAGATCAACGGCAGCGTCGTCGGCCCGCTGCTGATGGGCATGTCGAAGCCGGTGCAGATCGCGCCGATGACCTCGACGGCCTCGGAGCTGGTCAACATGGCGGTGCTCGCCGCGGCTGGCATGGTGCGCTAGCATCGGGCCGGAATTGGGGGCCGGTGCTGGCGAGGCCGCCGCGCAGGGACCAGGGGAGAGGGATCGCATGACCGACAAGCCCACCGTGTTGCTGATCCATGGCATGTGGTCGCGGCCGCGGGTGTGGGAGGCCGCGCGCGCCCACCTGGAGGCACGCGGCCACACGGTGCTGGCGCCCGCGCTGCCGGGCCACGACATCGCGCCCGGCGACCCGGTGCCGCCGGAACTCGCCGGCTACGGCCTGGCCGACTATGTCGACGCGCTTGAGGCAGTGGCGCGCACGGTGGATGGTCCGCTGGTGGTCGCCGGCCACTCGCTGGGCGGGCTGCTGGCGCAGCTGCTGGCGGTGCGGGTGCAGCCGGCCGGGCTGGCGCTGCTGTCGCCGGCGCCGTCGGCCGACATCCTGGCGATCGGGCTGGAGCCGCTCAGGACCACCTGGCCGCTGGTCAGCCGCTGGGGCTTCTGGCACCGGACGACGCTGATCCCGCGTGAGGCGGCGCTCTACGGCATCTTCAACAACGTGCCGGCGGCCGATGCCGAGCGCGAGGTTGCCGAGCTGATCCCTGATTCCGGCCGGGTGCTGGGCGAGATTCTCGCCGGTGCGCTGCACAGCGGCAAGCCCGCCAGGGTCGACTATGCCCGACTGGCCATGCCGGCGCTGGTGATGGTCGGCACCGCCGACCGCATCACGCCCGCCGGGGTCGCCCGCGCCACCGCCCGCCGGCTTGGCGGCCCGGTGCGCTACCGTGAGCTTGATGACGTCGGCCACTGGCTGTTCCACGCAGCCGTGCTGAACCAGGTGCTGGGCGAACTCGACGGTTTTCTCGATACGCTGCGGGCCTGAGCGCGCTGAGGTCCTCAGCGGAAACGGCGCGGTCAGGGGGCCCGGCTGTCGGTGCCGGGGCTGGCGCGCCGGACCCGGATCACCACGTCGACGCGCTCCAGCGTCGTCCCTTCGGGCAGCGGCGGCAGGCTGGCCAGCCGCACCTGGTCGGACGGAATGTCGATGATCGTGCCATCCGCCTGCACCACATGCTGGTGCGGCCGGGTGTTGGTGTCGAAATGGTTGCGGCCGGCCTGCAACACCACCGGCTGCACCATGCCGGCGGCGGTGAACTGGTGCAGCGTGTTGTAGACGGTGGCCAGCGACAGCGGCACGCCGGCGGCGGTCGCCTCGGCGAACAGCTGCTCGGCGGTGACATGACGGGTTTCGGGTTTCGCCAACAGCAAGATCGCCAGGGCCACCCGCTGCCGGGTTGGTCGCAGACCGGCGTCGCGCAATCGCTGCAACGCGGCCAGGCGCGCGGCCTCCCCGAGGCCTGTATCCTCTGCAGTCATTGACGGCGTCCCCCTGCCTGAGCCGTGTTTGCCCCGCCTATAACATTGTCCGAATGGCGAGACTAGAATTTATAGACTAGTCGAGTATCGCCGCCGCGCGGGCAGAGAAAACCCGCCCCGGCAGGGGCCGGGGCGGGTGCAGTCTGGTTGCCGTTAGTTGGTGCGAGGCGTCAGAACCGAGCGCGCAGCGTGATGCCATAGGTCCGCGGCTCGGCCAGGAAGGCGTTGAAGGTCTGGGTGTTGACCAGCGCGTTCTTGGTCCCCGATCCCTGCAGCGGACCGTCGAAGCCGACCTGCATGTAGTTCTTGTTGGTCAGGTTGCGGCCCCACAGCTCGACGCCCCAGCGCTCGTCCTCGCCGAGCACGCCGATGCGGGCGTTGATCAGGAACACGCTGTCCTGGATCTTTTCGGCATCGAGGTCGGAGCCGGTGTTGATGTCGCTGGTGTAGCGGACGTCGACATGCACCAGACCCATCAGGCTGGAGCCCGGCAGGTTCTCCTTGTAGGTGGCGCCGCCCGAGATCGAATATTTCGGCGCGCTGGTGATCTGCCGGCCGGCCAGCTGCCACAGCGCGCCGCCGGCGGGTGCCGAGGCGGACGGCGGCGCGAACAGGCCGGTGTTGCCGAGGTTGTCGTCATATTTGGTCGAGGCGATGGTCAGGCCGCCGTTGAGCATCAGCGCATCGATCGGCGTCACATAGGTCTCGATCTCGATGCCCTTCGACACCGTGCTGCCCGGCAGGTTGGCCACCACATAGCTGATGCCGTTGAAGGTATTGAGCTGGAAGTCCTTGAAATCCGAGTAGAAAGCGGCGGCATTGATGCCGAAGGTGCCGCTGTCGTTACGGAACTTCATGCCGACTTCGTAAGCGTCCACCTTCTCGGCGTCGAACTGCAGTTCATCGGCGCTCGGTGCCGCGGTCGACATGGCGGCGCGGTCGAGGTTGAAGCCGCCCGCCTTGTAGCCCTTGGCGTAGGAGACATAGGCCGACATCCGGTTGGTGAACTTGTAGTTCAGCGCCGCCGTGCCGGTCCATTCAGTCTCCTTGCGCGAGGAGTTGTAGTTGCCGTCCACCGCCGAGTTGAAGAACGGCAGGCAGGGCAGGGTGGCCAGGCTCGACAGCGCCGAGGCCACCGCCGAGGGCACCGCCGGGTTGGTGAGGAAGCCCATCAGGTCGTCGCAGGCCTGGTTGTTGGCCAGCAGGTTGGCCTTCAGCTTCTTCTTTTCCTCGGTGTAGCGCAGGCCCAGCGACACCGAGAACTTGTCGGTGACGTTGATGATGTTGTGGGTGAACAGCGCCCAGTTGTCGGAGGTCTGCTTCCAGCTGTCCTGCACCACGCCGGAGCCTTCGGGGAAGGTCAGCGAGGCCGGTGCCAGGCTGGCCAGCGCCGCCGAGCCGGTCGCCGCCTGGACGAACGGCCGGAACAGGGCATAGCCCGGGAAGGTCGGCACCGAGGCGCGCACCAGCGCGTCGGCATAGGCGCCATAGTCCGAGCCGACCCGCACCGCGTCGTCGAGGGTCAGCACCTCATGCGCGTAATAGGCACCGACCAGCCAGTCGAGAATGCCGACCTTGCCGTTGAACCGCAGTTCCTGGCTGAAGGTCTTGAATTCCTGCACCATGCCGTCGGTGTCGCGGTAGAGGATGTCGGCGCTGGTGTAGTCGATGTCCTGGCTGCGCCACGCCTTCCAGTCGCGGTAGGCGGTGATCGAGGTCATCGAGGTGTCACCGAAGTCCCAGTTGACCTCGCCCGACATGCCCCATTCGGTAACGTCCTGCTGGAATCCGCGGCCCGGCGTGGTCGCCGACTCGCGGTCATAAGGGTCGTCCGACGAGGCCCCGCCGGCGCCCGAGCCGAGCTGGCCGCCCAGCGCCTCGATGATGGCGGCGGTCGAGCCGCGCACCAGGGTCACCGCGGCGCAGCAGTTCTCGTTGCGCTTGGAATAGTCGGCGATCAGCCGCACCGACAGGTCGTCGTTGGGGGTGAACAGCATCTGACCGCGCAGCAGCCAGCGGTCGCGGTCGTTGTAGGAGGCGCCATTGACGACGTCATCGATCATGCCGTCGCGCTTGGTATAGACACCATCGATGCGGGCGGCGAGCTTGTCTTCGACCACCGCGCCGGTGATGCCGCCGGCGAAGCGGATGGCGTCATAGTTACCGTAGCTGGCCTCGCCATAGCCGCCGGTGGTGAACTTCGGCCCGGCGGTGACGACGTTGATCAGGCCGGCCGAGGCGTTGCGGCCGAACAGCGTGCCCTGCGGGCCACGCAGCACCTCGATGCGCTCGACCTCGCCGAGTTCGGTCAGGCCGACGTTGTTGCGCGAGCGGTAGACACCGTCGATGAACACGGCGACCGCCGACTCCAGGCCGGGGTTGTCGCCGGTGGTGCCGACGCCGCGGACGCGGGCGGTGGTGCCGGCCACTTCCGACGACGAGGCGGACAGGAACAGGCTCGGCGCCAGGTTCTGCAGCTCGCGGATGTCGGTGACGCCGGCGTTCTTGAGCTGCTCGGCGCTCACCGCCGACACGGCGATCGGCACATCCTGCAGGCTCTGGGCGCGCTTGGTGGCGGTGACGATGATATCGCCGAAGTCGATCGACTCGTTCTGGGCGGTTTCGTCCTGGGCCCGAGCGGCCGACAGGCTGACGCAGGAAGCGGCGAGTGCCGCGGCGGATGCCAAAAGAATAGATTTACGCATGATGTCTCCCCAAAGAACTTCCCCGATTCCCCCGCGTCGTCCGCGGACAAGAGTGCCCGGCGCGCGGTTGCCATTAGCAAGAAGCTAGAAACGGTTGTGAATTCGCGCAAGCCGAGAACCCAGCAAAAATGTCAGATCTTTTGACTGCTGTGCTGTTCAAACAACACTCGGGCGGGCTAGAGTCGGTTTTTCAGGCTCCTGTTCAAGAGGCGGAATCGATGGAATCGCAAGGTCGGCTGGCGGGTAAGGTGGCAATCGTGACGGGTGCGGCGTCGGGGCTCGGGCGGGCGATCGCGGCCCTGTTCGTTGCCCAGGGTGCGCGGGTATTGCTGAGCGATCTCAATGGCGAAGGAGCCGCTGCGGTGGCCGCCGGCCTGGGTGACCGGGCCGCCGCCATCCGCCATGACGTCACCAGCGCCGAGCAGTGGCAGGACACGCTCGATGCCGTGGTCGCCAGCTTCGGCGGCCTGCATATCCTGGTCAACTGCGCGGGCATCGGCGCGGCCGGCACTGTTGAGGACACGACGCTGGAGGACTGGCGACGGGTGCACGCCGTCGACCTCGACTCGGTGTTCCTGGGGTGCAAATACGCGCTGCCGGTGATCGCCGAGACCACCCGGCGGGAAGGCAGCCGGGGGGCGGTGCTCAACGTGTCGTCGATCGCCGGCGTCATCGCCGCCGCCAACCTCGCCTCCTACAACTCCGCCAAGGCGGCGGTGCGCCATCTCACCAAGTCGGTGGCGCTGCACTGTGCCCGCGCCGGTTATGCCATCACCTGCAACTCGGTGCACCCGACGTTCATCGACACCCCGATTCTCGACGACATCGGGCCGGGCGTCGAGCGCGAGCAGCTGCTGGCCAAGCTCGGCCGGCAGATTCCGGTGGGTCGGGTCGGCGAGCCCGACGACGTGGCCTACGCCGCCGTCTATCTGTGCTCCGACGAGTCGAAGTTCGTCACCGGCTCGGAGCTCTATATCGACGGCGGCATCTCGGCGATGTGACGGCGCCGGGAGTGACTCCACCCGAGTGGCCGGGGCCGAGTGATGGCGGAAGGCGCGACCCGTGCGGGCCTCACAGCTTGCGGGCGCTGGCGTCCACCACGAAGGCCTTCAGGCCCGGCTTGCCATGGGTGCGGTCGGCGGCGCGTTGCACCTCGGCGGCCAGAAGCCGGACATCGAGCGGCCGGCGCGGGTCGAGCTTGAGCCGGCCCAGCTGCATCAGCGCGGTGTTGAAGGCGTCGATGTAGCGGATGCGCCGCGCCTCGATGGCATCCTTGTCCTCGGGCTTGGGCACCTGCAGGGTCACCGTCACCGACATCATGCCGGCGACACGGGTGTCATCGAACAGCGGCACGATGATCGGCTCGAAGCGGACGAAGGTCGGCGCGCCCTCCTTGTCGCTGCTCTCGCCGCCGCCGGCCGCCTGCGCCGGCGCGGCCAGCAGCAACACCGCCACCAGCAGGGACAGCAGCCGGCCGATCATATCAGCGTGCTCGAACTGACGCCGCCGCCCAGCCGCGACAGGGCATCCTGGTAGTTGGCGAGCTGCTTGGTGAGATAGGCCGGCGCGCTGCCGGAGCCGGCATATTTGGCGTTCTGCGCCAGCTGCACCCGGGTTTCGTCGTAATAGAGCGAGCGATAGGCCCGCTGGATGGTCGACATGGCGTTGCTGATCTGGCTCAGCACGTAGCTCGCCGAACGCTTGTCATCGAAGGTAAGCGCACTGGTCAGTCCCAGCGCGTAACTGCCGCCCGGCGTCAGCAGCGTTTCCATCTCGTCCTCGCCACCCAGGCCGTAGAGCCGCTCGGCCGACAGCAGCTTGGTGGGTTCCATGCCGAGCTTGGCGAGCGCGTCCCGTCCGTTGTCGCCGGCGAGGACGTCGACGGTGGCGTCGCCCTTAACCTTGATCTGCAGCTTGGTGCCGGTGGACAGGGTGCTCACGGAGACATCGAGGCTGGAAGAGATTGCCTTGATCCGCACCGACAACGACTTCAGCGTGTCCCCTTCGCGGATGGTGATCTTGCGCTTCGTGCCGCCGTCGACGGAAATGTAGAAATAGTCGCCCTTGCGCAGACTGGTCTGGCTCAGCAGGTCGGAGGACTGCGCCGGGTTCTGGACGCCGGCGGTCAGGCCCAGCCGGGCCAGCGTGCTCGAATAGCCCTGGGTATTGAGTGCCAGCGCCACGCCGGCGGTGGCGGTCTCCACCGCGCCGTACTGGGCGGTGGCCTCGACGGCGCCGGAGCCGAGGTCGAGGCGGGAGACGAAGCTGTCCACCGAGCCCTTGCGACCGCTGCCGGCGAGCACGCCGGTGGTGGAGCCGCTGACGTAGATGTTGCCGTCGCGGATGGCGACGTCACTGATGCGGTCGCCCTGGTCGGTGCCGATGTAGGTGACACCCTGGGCGGTCAGCGCACCGTCGAGGCGGGCGACGAAGCCGTCCATGAAGCCGGCGGGCGAGCCGGTGGCCGGTCCGGCGTCGAGCGATCCGCTGGTGGTTGATCCCACCACCACCACCGTGCCGGTGTCGGGATCGACGGCAATGCCGGTCAGCCCGCCGGAGCCGACAGCGCCAAGGTCGATCTGGCCGAGCTGGGCGTCGAGGTCGGCGGAGTCCAGCTTGCGCACGATGGCGCGGCCGCTCTCGGTGGTGGCGACAAGCACCGCGCCGTCCGCGCCTACCGCGATGTCGGCGACGCTGTCGGCGCCGGTGGTGCCGAACTGGGTGATCGACATCACCCGGCTGGTCACACCTTCCACCACCCGCTTGGCGCCGTCGATCTTGGCGACGAACACGTCCTGGCCGCCCACGGCGGCGTCGGTGGGGCTGATGGTGCCGGTCACCGTGCCGGCGAGATAGATGTTACCGTCGGCGTCGGTGGTGAGCGCGGTACCGGCGTTGACCGCCACCCGGTCGATCTGGGTGGTGAACAGTTCGGTGCCGTCAGAGGTGAACTTGGTGACGAAGGCATCCTGGCCGTTGAAGGCGTCATTGGGCGCGAGGTTGCCGGTGGTGGAGCCGGCGACGATGACATTGTCATCCTTGTCGACGGCGACGGCATAGCCCTCATTGACGCCGCCGCCGCCGACCAGACGGGAATAGATCACCTTGCCGTCGGGGGCGTATTTGGTCAGGAACAGGTCATTCTCGCCGTCGCCCTTGGCGATGCCGAAGTCGCCGGAAGACGTGCCGACGACATAGAGAAAACCCTGGGAATCCACCGCCATGTTGCGGGCGGTGGTGGTGGCGGCGATGTCGCCGGGGGCGCCCTCGCCGTCGGAAGTCTTGCCGGACTTGTACACCGCCGCGGCCAGTGCCGTGGCGCCGGTGTCGAGGCCGGCCACCGTCGAGGCGTTGCCGAGCGTCAGGGTGTTGTCGATGTCGTCAAGGCGGCGCAGGCCGCCGATGGTGGGGTTGCCGCTGCTGCTGTTCTGGCTCAGCACATAGATCGACGGCTCGGTGACGGCGGGGTCGCCCAGGGTGATCGTCTCGGTGGACGAGCCGGCGAAGCGGATGCCCCACATGTCGTCGCCGGTCTTGTAGAGTTCCGCGCGGGTGCGGAAGCGGGACATGGGTTCGCCGTCGCCCGACAGCAGCGGGTCGCCGTTGGAGTCCAGCACCACCGAGGCGCTGATCTGCTGGTTGATGAGGCCGACCACGGCGCCCAGCGACAGCGTGGTGGTGATCTGCGACAGGTCGATGGTGAAGGTCTCGTCTTTGGTCGAGGATGACAACCGGATGGTGAAGCTCTCGGCGCCGGTGAGCCCGCTCAGTGCCTTGGTGGGGTCTTCCTCGACGATGCCGATGCCCTCGATCTTGGTGGCGGTCTTGGGGAGGGTCACCGTTTCCAACTGCGACTTCTTGGTGCCGAACATCAGCGCCAGCTTGTCGGTGGCGCTGGTGGCGGTGAATTTCTGCACTTCCGCCAGGCCCTCGGCGAACTTGGCGCTGAGCTGGGCCAGCGCGGTCGACGGCGTGGTCTTTTCCGCGCCATAGGCGGCCAGCGCCTTGAGGTTGTCGAGCGCCTGGTAGAGCCCGAACAGCGTTTTCAGGTCGGCGTCACCCTCGGCCTTGCCGACCGCGTCCGATTTCAGGTTGATGAAGGAGTCGAGCGCCAGTGCCGATTGCGCGGCCTGGTAAAGCGAGGCGCTGCTGCTGCCGTCGCTGTCGTTCCACGGCGCGATGACGGCCGGCGTGTCGAACTTGGACAGCGTTTTCTGCGAGACCACGGGCGCGGGGTTGACGTTGGTGATCAACCCGGAGAGGTCCATCTGGATCGGGGTATAGCTGGTGGCGGCCGACGATGACAGGCTCACCGTCGACATCAAGGCCGCATAGTTGATCGAGTAGTTGTTGGTCACCACACGTCTCCGTGAGCGTGACTATGAACAGCGGGTCTTGCGAAGGGGTTAACACGCCGGACGCTCTAGTCTGTCGCCGGTGCCATCCGGCGCGAGGCCGGGTTGACGCCCTCCGGCGCTAGGCCGGGTTGACGCCCTCCGGCGCGAGGCCGGGTTGAAGAATATCGCCGTAGCGGCTACATCGCCCCCATCAACTCCAGACGGGTGACATGGCATGGGCGCGGTCTACTGGCTTATCGACACAATTCTCGCGCTGCTGATGTTCGCGGTCGTGGTCAGCGCCATCGCCTCGTGGCTGGTGGCCTTCAACGTCATCAACCCCTACAACGCCTTTGTCCGCGCCATCCTCGACTCCCTCAACCGCATCGTCGAGCCGCTGTGCCGGCCGATCCGCCGGGTGCTGCCGGATCTCGGCGGCGTCGACTTCTCGCCGCTGGTGGTGATCCTGCTCATCATGTTTGCCCGGAAGCTGCTGATGGAGCTGTTCTTCGGGGCGATGATGTGAGTTCGGCGCTGTCGCCCGATGCGGGCGGCGTGTGCGTCGCCGTCAGGGTGACGCCCAGGGGTGGGCGCGACGCCGTCGCCGGGCTGGTGGTCGACGCCCGTGGCGACGAACGGCTGGCGGTCAAGGTGCGGGCCGCGCCGGCCGACGGCGAGGCCAATACCGCCGTGCTGGCGCTGCTGGCGCGCAGCTTCGGGGTGCCGAAGTCGGCGGTGACTCTGCTGCGCGGCGAAACGGGGCGGGAAAAACGGATTCACATTGCCGGCGATGGCGCGGTGCTGGCCGCGCGCTTCGCCCAACTGACGACGGAGAACTGACGTGACGGCACGGATCATCGACGGCAAGGCGTTCGCCGCCACCCTGCGCCAGCGTGTCGGCGCGGCGGTGGCCGGCCTGAAGGCTGATCACGGCCTGACGCCGGGGCTCGCGGTGGTGCTGGTGGGCGAGGATCCGGCCTCGGAAATCTATGTCCGCAACAAGGGGCTGCAGACCGTCGAGGCCGGCATGGCCTCGTTCGAGTACAAGCTGCCGGCCACCACCAGCGAGGCCGAGCTGCTGGCGCTGGTCGGCCAGCTCAACGCCGATGCCGGTGTCCACGGCATCCTGGTCCAGTTGCCGCTGCCCAAGCACATCTCGGAAGCGGCGGTGATCAACGCCATCGACCCCGACAAGGACGTCGACGGCTTCCACGTCATCAACGCCGGCCGCCTGGCCACCGGCCAGCCGGCGCTGGTGCCCTGCACCCCCTATGGCTGCCTGCTGCTGCTGAAAGACGCGCTGGGCGATCTCGCCGGCAAGTCGGCGGTGGTGATCGGCCGCTCCAACATCGTCGGCAAGCCGATGGCCCAGCTGCTGCTGGCGGAAAGCTGCACCGTCACGGTCGCGCATTCGAAAACCCGCGACCTGCCGGCGGTGGTCGCTGGCGCCGACATCGTGGTCGCCGCCGTCGGCCGGCCGCGGATGGTCACCGGCGACTGGATCAAGCCGGGGGCGGCGGTGATCGACGTCGGCATCAACCGGATTCCGGCGCCCGAGAAGGGTGAGGGCGCCACCCGTGTCGTCGGCGATGTCGACTTCGCCAGTGCCGCGGCCGTCGCCGGCGCCATCACCCCGGTGCCGGGCGGTGTCGGGCCGATGACCATCGCCTGCCTGCTGCGCAACACCGTGGTCGCCGCCTGCCGTCAGGCCGGGCTGGCCGACCCGGCCGGTCTGTGATCTGATGCGCCGATGCTCGACGTATTCATCCCGGCGTTCGTCACCTTGCTGGTCATCATCGACCCGCCGGGCTGCGCGCCGATCTTCGCCAGCCTGACCGCCGGCACCAGCACCCGCCATCAGCGGCTGATGGCGATCCGCTCGGTGGCGATGGCCGCCGCCATCCTGCTCACCTTCGCGCTGGCCGGCGAGGCGCTGCTGGGCGCGCTGGGCATCAGCCTGGATGCCTTCCGCACCGCCGGCGGCGTGCTGCTGTTCATCATCGCCATGGACATGGTGTTCGAGAAGCGCACCGAGCGCCGGGAGACGCGGGCCGAGAAGGTCGCCCGCGAGGCCGAGACCAAGCATGTCTCCCTCGAAGAGGAGGACATCTCGGTGTTCCCGATGGCGATCCCGATGATCGCCGGACCGGGCAGCATCGCGACCACCATGCTGCTCACCGCCAAGCAGCCGGGCTGGGAGGGTCAGGCGGTGGTGCTGGCGGCGCTCGCCGCCGTGCTGGCGATCACGCTGGCCGCCCTTCTGGCCGCCGGGCCGCTGATGCGGCTGATGGGCAAGACCATCTCCGGCGTCATCACCCGCCTGCTCGGCGTGCTGCTGGCCGCACTCGCCGCCCAGTTCGTGTTCGACGGCATCCGCCACACCTTCATGGGCTGAGATTTTTCGGCTGAGCGGGCTGCCGGCAGCCGCCCCGCGCGGTCACGGGGGCGGCGTCGATCGGCGCGCGGTGCCTTAGCCCAGCCGGCCGCGCTGGCCGAGCAGGCGCAGGCGCAGGGCGTTGAGCTTGATGAAGCCCGCCGCGTCGCGCTGGTCGTAGGCGCCGGCGTCTTCCTCGAAGGTGACGATGTTGGCCGAATAGAGCGAGTTGGGCGACTTGCGGCCGACGACGTTGACCGAACCCTTGTAGAGCTTCAGGCGCACCGTGCCGGAAACATGCTCCTGGCTCTTGTCGATGGCGGCCTGCAGCATCTCGCGCTCCGGCGAGAACCAGAAGCCGTTGTAGATCAGCTCGGCATAGCGCGGCGCCAGCTCGTCCTTCAGGTGCGCGGCACCCCGGTCGAGCGTGATCTGCTCGATGCCGCGATGGGCGGCATAGAGGATGGTGCCGCCCGGCGTCTCGTACATGCCGCGGCTCTTCATGCCGACGAAGCGGTTCTCGACCAGGTCGAGCCGGCCGATGCCGTTGTCGCGGCCGAGGTCGTTGAGCCTGGCGAGCAGCGTCGCCGGGCTCATCGCCACGCCGTCGATGGCAACCGCGTCACCCTTCTCGAAGTCGATGGTGATATAGGTCGGCGTGTCCGGCGCGTCCTCGGGGTTGATGGTGCGCGAATAGACATAGTCCGGCACCTCTTCCCACGGGTCCTCCAGCACCTTGCCTTCCGACGAGGTGTGCAGCAGGTTGGCGTCGGTCGAGAACGGCGCCTCGCCGCGCTTGTCCTTGGCGATGGGAATCTGATGCTGTTCGGCGAACTCCAGCAGCTTGGTGCGGCTGGTCAGGTCCCACTCGCGCCACGGCGCGATCACCTTGATGCCCGGTTCCAGCGCGTAATAGCCCAGCTCGAAGCGGACCTGGTCGTTGCCCTTGCCGGTCGCGCCATGGCAGACCGCATCAGCGCCCATCTTGCGGGCGATCTCGATCTGCTTCTTGGCGATCAGCGGCCGGGCGATCGAGGTGCCGAGCAGGTAGA
Organism: Parapedomonas caeni; assembly: GCF_041060555.1. Taxonomy (NCBI): domain Bacteria; kingdom Pseudomonadati; phylum Pseudomonadota; class Alphaproteobacteria; order Sphingomonadales; family Sphingosinicellaceae; genus Parapedomonas; species Parapedomonas caeni. Next base: position 37,966 of record NZ_JBEUDS010000004.1, read on the forward strand.
GGCCCTCGTAGAGCGCGTTGGCGCGCATCATCGGGAACACATAGTCGCGCACGAATTCCTCGCGCAGATCCTCGATGAAGATGTTTTCCGGCTTGATGCCGAGCAGAATGGCTTTCTGGCGCGCCGGTTCCAGTTCCTCGCCCTGGCCGAGGTCGGCGGTGAAGGTGACGACCTCGCAGTCGTAGGTCTGCTGCAGCCACTTGAGGATGATCGAGGTGTCGAGGCCGCCGGAGTAAGCCAGCACCACCTTGTTGATGTCACGCGCCATGGGCAATCCTTCACGAACCGGGCCGGAACCTGTCGCCGGCGAAGCGGGGGAGTCGTGGCGCGGCGTACAGGCCGCCGGTTACAGCGTCAAGATAGGCTGTCCGCCGGGGCGGCGGCCGGATCGGCGCCGCGCGGGTGGACCTCGATGGTGACGTGGCTGAGCGGCGCCAGGCCGCGCAGCTTCTCCTGATAGACATGCGGCGGCTGCGGCCGGCTGGAGACGATGGTGATCATGCTCGCCAGATGCCCCGGCCCCACCCGCCAGATGTGCAGGTCGGTGACCTCGTCGGTGTCGGATTCCAGCGCCCGGCGCGCCTGCGCCAGCAGGTCGAGGTCGGGCGTCATGTCCAGCAGCACCCGCGCGGTGTCGCGCGCCAGCCCCCAGGCCCAGCGGGCGATCACGGCGGCGCCCACCAGCCCCATCAGCGGATCGAGCCAGCCCCAGCCCCAGAGCCAGCCGGCGGCCAGCGCGGCGATCGCCAGCACCGAGGTCAGCGCGTCGGCCAGCACATGGACATAGGCCGCCGCCAGATTGTGGTCGCGGTGGTGGCCGTGCGTGTCGTCGTGGTGCCCGTGGTCATCGTGATCGTGGTCGTGCCCGTGGTGATCGTGACCGTGCGTGTGCCCGTGCCCATGGTCGTGCCCGTGGTCATGGCCCAGCAGCCAGGCACTGGCCAGGTTGACCAGCAGGCCGACCACGGCGACCAGCATCGCTTCCCTGAAGTGGATGGCCTGAGGCGCGATCAGCCGGTCTACAGACTCGATGGCGATCAGCAGCGCCATCAGCCCGAGCGCGATGGCGCTGGCGAAGGCGGCGAGATCGCCGACCTTGCCGGTGCCCAGCGAGAAGCGGGGGTCGGCCGCGCGGGCGCGGGCGATGCCATAGGCCGCCGCCGCCAGCCCCAGCGCGCCGGCGTGGCTGGCCATGTGCCAGCCGTCGGCCAGCAGCGCCATCGAGCCCAGCCAGTAGCCGCCGACGATCTCGGCCACCATGGTGACGGCGGTCAGTGCGATCACCAGCCACATCCGCCGCTCGTTGCGGCCATGGGCCGGGCTGAGGAAGTGGTGGTGCTTGGTGCCGGCGGGCGGACTGGCGGACAGGTCCATGGTCATCACGCGGGTTGCAGGGTGGGAACGTCCGGCCCCTGTTGCAGCAGCCGGGCTTCGGCGTCGCGCATATAATCACGGGTCAGCGGCACCGCGTCCACCGTGCGGGCGAGCTGGATCTGGAACACCACATGCCCCTGGTGGCGGAAGGCGCACAGCGCGCCGGCAAGATAGAACAGCCACATCCGCCAGAAGCGCTCGTCATAGAGGGCGACGATCTCGGCGCGCGCCGAGATCGTGCGGTCATACCAGTGCTGCAGCGTGTGCATATAGTGCAGCCGCAGTACCTCGACGTCGGTGACGTAAAGCCCGGCGCGCTCGATCGCCGGCATCAGCTCCGACAGCGCCGGGGTGTAGCCGCCGGGGAAGATGTACTTGCGGGTCCACGGGTCGGTGACGCCCGGCCCGTCGGCCCGCCCGATGGTGTGCAGCAGCATCACCCCGTCGTCCTTCAGCAGCCGGCAGGCGGTGTCGAAATAGGTCTGGTAGAACGGCTTGCCGACGTGCTCGAACATGCCGACCGAGACGATGCGGTCGAACTTGCCCTCGACGGCGCGATAGTCGCGCAGCTCGAAGCGCACGTCCTCGGCGACGCCGGCCGCCTCGGCGCGGCCGCGCGAGACGCCCAGCTGCTCGGTGGACAGCGTGACCCCGGTCATCCGGGCACCGCAGGCGGCGTTGAGGTAAAGCGCCAGCCCGCCCCAGCCGCTGCCGATCTCCAGCACCTCAAGCCCCGGCCGGTCGAGCAGCAGCTTGGCGGCGATATGGGCCTTCTTGTCGAACTGCGCCTGCTCCAGGCTGGCCTCGGGGCTGCGGAAATAGGCGCAGCTGTATTGCCGGTCCTTGTCGAGGAACAGGTCATAGAGCCTGCCCGACAGGTCGTAATGGTGGGCGACGTTGGCGCGGGCGCGGCGCTGGTCGTTCCATTGCTGGAAGGGCATCAGCCAGCGCGGCCGGCGGTCCAGCGTCTTGCGCAGCGCATTATCCGGGTGCCATTTCAGGTTGCCGGTGAACAGGTCGAGCAGGTCGAGGATGTGGCCTTCCTCCATCACCAGCCGGCCGTCCATATAGGCTTCGCCCGCCGCCAGCGTCGGGTTGAAGGCGATCGACCATTCCAGCCGCCGGTCGGCCAGCCGGATGGCGCAGCGTGGCGCCATGCCGTCGCCGAACACGTGGCGCGCGCCGCCGGCGTCGATGACGGTGAGCGTGCCGGCGCGAATGACACGCCGCAGCAGCGATCCCAGTGGACCCATCCTGTTTTCTCCCGCCACGGTTGAGTATCTGGGGCTTGATCCCTACAGGTTGAGTCAGCCTGAAGCTTGAATCAAGGGCAAATCTGTTGAGGTCAGCCTGTCAGACTAGCACGAAAAGGCCGGCGGGCGAGGGGCGATGGTCGCCGCCGGCCGGCATGACCGGGCCATGCCGGCGGGCTATCGCGGGCAGCGCAGCCTTACGGTCTGGCGGGCCAGGCCGAAGATGACCGGGGCGCCGGCCTGGGCATGGCCGAGATAGTCGCCATCCACTTCCACCGCCACCCGGCCCGACGAGCGGCCGGCGGCGCCGGTCTCCTCCGCCGCGCCGACGCGGATTTCCTGGCAGGCGCGGCGTACCACGCCGGCCAGCCGGGTGTGGCGTCCCAGCGCCGCCGCGGCGACAAAGCGCGCCAAGTCGAGCCGGCCGCCGCCGGTCACCAGCAGCAGGTGCAGCCGGTCGTCGAACGGGTCGGCGCCCGGCAGCAGCCGGTGGCGGCCAGCGTAGAAGGGGCCGCGGGTGATGATGAGCTGGCTGCCTTCCAGTCGCTCGCCGTCGGCGTCCACCGTCAGCCGCGCCGGCGGCCCGGCGAGCGCGGTCTGCAGTCCGGCCCAGGCGTAGGCAGCCTTGCCGACCATGCGCTTGAGCCCGAGATCGACCCGGCGCACCGCCTCGGCGTCGAAGCCGGCGCTGGCCAGGCAGAGGAACGGCAGGTCGCGGGCAAGGCCCGGACGGAAGTCGCGGTCGGTGCCGTCGAGCACGGTGCGGGCAAGCGCCTCGGCGCCGGCCGGCAGGCCCAGCGTCAGGGCCATCACGTTGGCGGTGCCGGCGGGGATGATCGCCAGTGGTAGGCGCGTGCCGGTAAGGCCGCCCATCGCTTCCGCCGCGGTGCCGTCACCACCGGCCGCCGCCACCACGTCGGCGGCGCCGCTCAGCGCCAGCGCGCGGGCGATCTCGCGGGCGTGGCCGCGATAGGCGGTGGGCTCCACCCGCACATCGGCGCCCAGTCGGGTCAGCCGGTCGGCAACCTTCAGCGCCGGCCCCAGCCGCCGGCCGGCCTTCGGATTGGCGATGATGACGACGCGACGGGTCAACGGCGACCCTAGGCCGCGGGTGCGGCGAGGAACTGCGCTTCCTTCTCCGCCGCCACCCGGTCCAGCTCGGCGCGGCTGATCTTCTGGCTCGCTGACTTCAGCTGGCCGCAGGCGGCCATGATGTCGCGCCCGCGCGGGGTGCGGATCGGCGCCGAGATGCCGGCCTTGAAGATGATGTCGGAGAAGCGCTCGATGCGCTCCCAGTCCGAGCATTCATAGGCCGCGCCCGGCCACGGGTTGAACGGGATCAGGTTGACCTTGGCCGGCAGCTTGTACTGGCGGATCAGCCGCACCAGCTCGCGGGCGTCGGCGTCGCTGTCGTTCTTGTCCTTGAGCATGACATACTCGAAGGTGATGCGCCGCGCGTTGTTGGCGCCGGGGTAGTCAGCACAGGCCTGCAGCACCTGGTCGATGCCGAATTTCTTGTTCAGCGGCACGATCTCGTCGCGGATCTCCTTGGTCACCGCGTGCAGCGAGACCGCCAGGTTGACGCCGATCTCGGCGCCGGCGCGCGCCATCATCGGCACCACGCCCGAGGTCGACAGCGTGATGCGGCGGCGGGAGAGCTGGATGCCCTCCTCGTCCATGATGATGCCCAGCGCCTGCTTGACGTTGTCGAAATTGTAGAGCGGCTCGCCCATGCCCATCATCACGATGTTGGTGAGCAGCCGGCCGTCCTGTGCGCTCGGCCACTCGCCGAGGTCGTCGCGGGCGAGCATGATCTGGCCGACGATCTCGGCGGCGGTGAGGTTGCGCACCAGCTTCATGGTGCCGGTGTGGCAGAAGCGGCAGTTCAGCGTGCAGCCGACCTGGCTCGACACGCACAGCGTGCCCCGGTCGGCGTCGGGGATGAACACCGCCTCGTATTCCTCGCCGTCGACGGCGCGCAGCAGCCACTTGCGGGTGCCGTCGGTGGAGACCTGGGCGGTCACCACCTCCGGCCGGCCGACAATGAAGTGCGCCTCCAGCAGGGCGCGGGTGTCCTTGGCGATGTTGGCCATGGCGGCGAAGTCGGTGACGCCGCGATGGTAGATCCAGTGCCACACCTGGCCGGCGCGCATGCGCGCCTGCTTCTCCGGCACGCCGGCCTCGATCAGGGCGGCGCGCATCTCGGCGCGGTCGAGGCCAAGCAGGTCGCGGCGACCGTCGGCGCGCGGCGTCGGCGCCGCGCGGGGGGTGACGACCGGATCGATATGGCCGGGAATCTGCATGACCGTCATACTCGCGAAAACAGGATCAGGTCGCTCATGTAAGCGATTCTGGTCCGATTCACCAGTGGCGCGGTCGAGATGGGCCTGGCGGGCCTATTTTCCGCACGCCGCCGCCGCCGCGTCGAGCGCGGCGCCGAGGCCCTTGAGCGCGTAGCTGTCGGTGACGCGGGTGCCGCGGGTCGAGGTGGCGGTGACCTGCGCCGTCGCCCCCCGGCGCAGCGCGGCGACGATGGCCGCATCGTCCTGGGCGCTGGCGGCATAGGCGTTGGGACCATGCGGCAGCAGGGTCCAGCGCCGGCCATCGACGGCCAGCGTCAGGTCGCGCGCCGGGTCGGCGGCAAAGCCCAGCGTCGCCTGCACCTGCGCGCTGATCTGGCGGCCGGGGTAGCGCGCCACGGCAAGGCTGGCGGGATCGCGCCGCAGCGCGCCCTTGGCCGACGAGGTGGTGCGGCCGGGTTCGGCGATGGCGTAGCAGACGGGGTCGCCGCCGGCCTGTTTCACCGCGCCCCAGCCGTCATACAGCCCGAGCACGTCGCGCGCCGTTGCTGGCGGGGCGGCCAGCAGCAGCGGCGCGGCCAGCAGGCCGGCCAACAGGACCACCCGTCGGTGCCGGAGGGGAAGCGCCGACCCGCTCATACGCTCTTCAGCCGGTGCTCGCCGGTCGAGCCGGTGCCGACATGCACCGGCGCCTCGTGGCCGGCCTCGATGCGCATCACCGTACCCTGTGGCACGTCGTCGGCGATCGGCGTCGCTTCCGGGCCGTAGGGGGTGCCGCCCACCAGCAACCCGCGCAGCACCCGGGCGGTGATGCCGTGGGAGATCGCCAGCTGCAGCCCGGAGGCGGTGGCGAGATCGGCCACCCAGTCGCCCAGGCGAGCCGCGACCTCGGGGTACCATTCGCCGCCCGGTGGCCGCCGGCTGAACAGCCGCCGCTCCAGGTCGACGATGCTGCCGCTCTCGGCGACGATGTCGGCATAGGCGCGTCCCTCCCAGCCACCGACGTCGATCTCCAGCAGGCGCGGCTCCTCGCGGATGGCGAAGAAATCCAGCCCCAGATGCTCGGCGATGATGGCGGCGGTCTGCAGCGTCCGCCCGGCCGGCGAGGCCCACAGGGTCAGTGCCGGGCGCTCGCCGAGCGCGGCGCGCAGGGCCTTGCCCATGGCATGGGCCTGGGCGATGCCGGCATGGGTGAGCGGCGTGTGGCGGCTGGCGCCCTGCATCCGGCCGCCGGCGTTATAGACGGTCTCGGCGTGGCGGGCGAGCAGCAGCGGCGGCAGGGGGGGGGTGGCGGGACGGGCAGGTGAAGAAGACATCGACAAACATCCGGACATTTTTGCAGGGCGGATAGAGGGCGGATATTGCACCGCATCATGTTGCCAGCCGGGCCGGCGCCCGGTAAAGCACCTCCCATTACAGGGAGGCTGTCCATGAATAAAGTCTATCCCAATGCCGCCGCGGCCCTTGAGGGTCTGCTGTTCGACGGCATGACCGTGATGTCCGGCGGCTTCGGCCTGTGCGGCATCCCGGAAAACCTGATCGCCGCACTGCGCGATTCCGGCGTCAAGGGCCTCACCGTCATCTCGAACAACTGCGGGGTTGACGATTTCGGCCTCGGCCTGCTGCTGAAGACCCGGCAGATCGCCAAGATGGTCTCGTCCTACGTCGGCGAGAACAAGGAGTTCGAACGCCAGTTCCTCGCCGGGGAACTACAGCTGGAGTTCAACCCGCAGGGCACGCTCGCCGAGCGCATCCGCGCCGGTGGGGCGGGCATCCCGGCCTTCTTCACCGCGACGGGTGTCGGCACCGTGGTCGCCGACGGCAAGGAGCTGCGCGAGTTCAACGGCCGCACCTATGTCATGGAAACCGGCCTGGTCGCCGACCTGTCGATCGTCAAGGCGTGGAAGGCCGACACCGAGGGCAACCTGGTGTTCCGCAAGACGGCGCGCAACTTCAACCCGATGATGGCCACCGCCGGCAAGACCACGGTGGTCGAGGTGGAGGAAGTGGTGCCGGTGGGCAGCCTCGACCCCGACCACATCCATACGCCGGGCATCTTCGTGCAGCGGATCGTCGTCGGCACTTACGAGAAGCGCATCGAGCAACGCACCGTGCGCAAGCGGGAGGTGGCATAATGGCCTGGACGCGTGACGAACTGGCGGCCCGCGCCGCCCGCGAGCTGAAGGACGGCTTCTACGTCAACCTCGGCATCGGCATTCCGACGCTGGTCGCCAACTACATCCCCGAGGGCATGCACGTGGTGCTGCAGTCGGAGAACGGCATGCTCGGCATGGGGCCGTTCCCGTTCGAGGGCGAGGAGGACGCCGACCTCATCAACGCCGGCAAGCAGACCATCACCGCGCTGCCCTATTCCAGCTATTTCTCGTCGGCCGACAGCTTCGCGATGATCCGCGGCGGCCATGTCGACCTCACCATTCTGGGCGCCATGGAAGTCGGCGAGAACGGCGACCTGGCCAACTGGATGGTGCCGGGCAAGCTGGTCAAGGGCATGGGCGGCGCCATGGACCTGGTGGCCGGCGCCAAGCGCGTCGTGGTGGTGATGGAACACACCGCCAAGGACGGCTCGGCCAAGTTCAAGGAGCGCTGCGACCTGCCGCTCACCGGCACCGGCGTCGTCGACATGCTGATCACCGATCTCGCGGTGTTCAGCCGCGACGCCAAGAACGGTCGTTTCGAGCTGATCGAGATGGCGCCGGGCGTCACCGTCGCCGAGATCCGCGCCAAGACGCTGGCGGCCTTCAAGGTGGCGCCGGGTCTCGCCTGAGCGGGGCCGGGGAGCCTTGAGGAGAATGCCGGTGACCGACTTCACCTTCTGGCACAACACGCGCTGCTCCACCGCCCGCAAGACGCTGGCGCTGCTGGAGGAGCGCGGGGTCACGCCCGCTGTCCGCTTCTACCTCGACGACGCGCCGACGGCGGCCGAACTCCAGGCGGTGGCCGCCCGGCTGCCTGGCGGCATCGCGTCGCTGGTGCGCTGGAAGGAGCCGGAGGCCGCCGCGCTGAAGGGCGCCGACGACACCGCGCTGATCGCCGCGCTGGCCACCAACCCGCGGCTGATCGAGCGGCCGGTGCTGATCGGCCCCGCCGGTGCCCGGGTCGGCCGGCCGCCGGAAAGCGTGCTCGACCTTTTGTAAGCGCGAGCGCGCTCGACCCGCCACGGGTTCGGGCGCGCAACGACCGCCCGCCGCAGCGGCCTTGACCGGGGCGGCGTTTCAGTAGAAATATCCACAACTTTGCGAGGGCGGCGGCCACATTTAGAGTGGTGGGGCCGGTGCCCTCCGATATACTGTGTGCCATAGGGTCCACGGCCACGGGGCCGGACTGCGCGGAATGAGGGTTCGATGAGGGTAACGGTCGAGCGGGCGGCGCTTCTCAAGGCTCTCGCGCATGTGCAGTCGGTGGTCGAACGCCGCAACACCATTCCCATTCTCTCCAACGTGCTGATCGAGGCCGAGGAAGATGGCCTGCGGCTGATGGCGACCGACCTCGACCTGCAGGTGGTGGAAACGGCGCCGGCCAACACGGTGCAGCGCGGCGCCACCACGGTGGCGGCCCACACCATGTTCGACATCGTGCGCAAGCTGCCCGACGGCGCCCAGATCGAGCTGGCCTCGGCCGACGGCCGGCTGGCGGTGTCGGCCGGGCGCTCGCGCTTCCAGCTCGCCACCCTGCCGCGCGACGATTTCCCGGTGTTTGCCGAGGGCGACCTGCCGTTCGGCTTCACCATGCCGGCGCCGACGCTCAAGCAGATCATCGACAAGACCCGCTTCGCCATCTCGACGGAAGAGACCCGTTATTATCTCAACGGCATCTTCCTGCATGTCACCGACGAGGCCAACCCGGCGCTGCGGGCGGTGGCCACCGACGGTCACCGGCTGGCGCGCGTCGCCATCCCGCGTCCCGACGGCGCGGTGGGCATGCCGGACGTCATCGTGCCGCGCAAGGCGGTGGCGGAAGTGCGCAAGCTGCTCGACGAGCTGGACGGGGATGTCCACGTCACCCTGTCGCAGTCGAAGATCCGCTTCGCCTTCGAGAACGCGGTGCTGACGTCGAAGCTGATCGACGGCACCTTCCCGGACTATTCGCGCGTCATCCCGACCGCCAACGACAAGCTGCTCAAGGTCAACGCCAAGCAGCTGGCCGAGGGCGTCGATCGCGTCGCCACCATCGCCACGGAAAAGACCCGCGCGGTGAAGATGAGCGTCGACAAGGACAAGGTGACGCTGTCGGTGACCTCGCCGGAGGCCGGCACGGCGGCGGAAGAGCTGTCCGCCGACTATGGTTCGACGCCGCTGGAGGTGGGCTTCAATTCCCGCTACCTGCTGGACATCCTGGGCCAGATCGAGGCGGAGAACGTCGAGCTGCACATGGCCGACGCCGGTTCGCCGACCCTCATCCGCGAGGGCGACGACTCCCCGGCGCTCTATGTGCTGATGCCGATGCGGGTGTGAGCGGTCGGCGCGACGGCGCCCGGCCCGGACGGCGCCGCGTCAACGCCACCACCGCTGAACCATGACCGCTGAACCGCAATCCCGCTGGGTCTCCCGGCTGATCCTGACCAGCTTCCGCTCCTACGCCGAGGCCGTGGTCGAGGTCGGCCCCGGCCCGGTGGTGCTCGCCGGCCCCAACGGCGCCGGCAAGACCAACATTCTGGAAGCGCTGTCGCTGCTGTCGCCGGGCAAGGGCCTGCGCGGCGCCGCCTATGGCGAAATGGCGCGCCGCGGGCCGGCGGCGGGCGGCGCCGACTGGGCGGTGGCGGCGCGGGTCAGCGGCGGCCTGGCGCCGGTCGATATCGGCACCGGCATCACCGCGAGTGCGGCCCCCGGCGGGCCTGGCGATCCGTCGACCAGCCGGCGGCAGATTCGCATCGACGGCGAGACCGCGACCGCCGCCGCCTTGCAGGCCACACTCGGCCTGCTGTGGCTGACCCCGGCGCAGGACCGGCTGTTCGTCGAGGGCGCCAGCGGCCGGCGGCGCTTTCTCGACCGGCTGGTGCTGGCGCTCTATCCCGACCACGCCGGCCATGTCGCCCGCTACGAGGCGGCGATGCGCGAGCGGGCCCGCCTGCTGGAGGCTGGCAACGCCGATCCGCTGTGGCTGGCCGCGCTGGAGCGGCGGATGGCCGAGCATGGCGTGGCGGTGGCCGCGGCGCGCCGCCATGGCGTCACCGCCCTGCAGGCGCTGATGGACGCCGCCCCCGACGGGCCGTTCCCGCGCGCGCTGCTGGCGCTCGACGGCGCGCTGGAGGCAGCACTGGAGACCGCCAAGGCGCTCGATGTCGAGGACTGGGCGGCCGGCGAGCTGGCCAGCCGGCGCGGCGTCGACCGGGCGGCCGGGCGGGCCGGCTTCGGCGCCCACCGCACCGATCTCGCCGTCACCCACGCGCCCAAGGCGATGCCGGCGGCGCTGTGCTCGACCGGCGAGCAGAAGGCGCTGCTGATCGGCCTGATCCTGGCGCAGGCGCGGCTGGTGGCTGGTGAAACCGGCCGAAAACCGCTGCTGCTGCTCGATGAAATCGCGGCACATCTGGACGCGGACCGTCGCGCCGGGCTATTTGACATGCTGATGAACATGGGCGTGCAGGCGTGGATGACCGGCACCGATCTCGCCCTGTTCGAGGCCCTGGTCGCGCCGCTGCGCGGGCAAGGCCAGTTTTGGACGATCGACGCCGGACGCCCCGTCCGGCTGGACATTTGAAGGACATGCCAGTGAGCGACGAGACGCTGCCGACCGAGGACAGCTATGGCGCGGAATCCATCAAGGTTCTCAAGGGCCTGGATGCGGTGCGCAAGCGGCCGGGCATGTACATCGGCGACACCGAGGACGGCTCGGGCCTGCACCACATGGTGTTCGAGGTCACCGACAATGCCATCGACGAAAGCCTGGCCGGCTGGTGCGATCGCATCGATGTGGTGCTGAACCCGGACGGCTCGGTGACCGTGCGCGACAATGGTCGCGGCATCCCCACCGACATCCACCCCGAGGAAGGCGTGTCGGCGGCGGAAGTGATCATGACCCAGCTGCACGCCGGCGGCAAGTTCGACCAGAACAGCTACAAGGTTTCCGGCGGTCTGCACGGTGTCGGCGTGTCGGTGGTCAACGCGCTTAGCGAGTGGCTGGAACTGCGCGTCTGGCGCGCGGGCCAGGAACATTTCATGCGCTTCCGCCATGGCGAGGCGGAAGCCCCGCTCAAGGTGGCGGGGCCGGCCGACACCGACGATCAGGGCCGCGAGAAGCGTGGCACCGAGGTCACCTTCATGCCGTCGCCGGCGACCTTCAAGATCACCGAGTTCAGTTTCGAGCGGCTGGAGCATCGCTTCCGCGAGCTGGCCTTCCTCAACTCCGGCGTCCACCTCTATCTCACCGATGCCCGCCACGCCGAACCCAGGACGGTGACGCTATACTACGAGGGCGGCATCACGGCCTTCGTGAAGTATCTCGACCGCACCAAGACGGCGGTGATCCCGACGCCGGTCGCCATCCGCGGCGAGCGCGACGGCATCGGCGTCGACGTGTCGCTGCAGTGGAACGACAGCTACTACGAGCAGGTGCTGTGCTTCACCAACAACATCCCGCAGCGTGACGGCGGCACCCATCTGGCCGCCTTCCGTTCGGCGCTCACCCGCACGCTGAACAACTATGCCGACAGCTCCGGCCTGCTGAAGAAGGAGAAGATCGATCTCTCCGGCGAGGACATGCGCGAGGGCCTGACCGCGATCGTCTCGGTGAAGGTGCCCGACCCCAAATTCTCCAGCCAGACCAAGGACAAGCTGGTGTCCTCCGAGGTCCGCGCGCCGGTCGAGAGCATGATCAACGAAAAGCTCGCCGAGTGGCTGGAGGAGAACCCCGCCCACGCCAAGGCGGTGGTGCAGAAGATCGTCGATGCCGCCATCGCCCGCGAGGCGGCGCGCAAGGCGCGCGATCTCACCCGCCGCAAGGGGGTGCTGGATGTCGCCTCGCTGCCGGGCAAGCTGGCCGACTGTGCCGAACGCGATCCGGCCAAGTCCGAACTGTTCCTGGTCGAGGGCGACAGCGCCGGCGGCTCCGCCAAGCAGGGGCGCAACCGCGGCTTCCAGGCGATCCTGCCGCTCAAGGGCAAGATCCTCAACGTCGAGCGGGCGCGCTTCGACAAGATGCTGTCCTCGAAGGAAATCGGCACGATGATTTCCGCGCTCGGCACCGGCATCGGGCGGGAGGATTTCGACCTCTCCAAGCTGCGCTACCACAAGGTCATCATCATGACCGACGCCGACGTCGACGGCGCGCACATCCGCACCCTGCTGCTGACCTTCTTCTATCGCCAGATGCGCGAGCTGATCGAGGCCGGCCACCTCTATATCGCCCAGGCGCCGCTCTACAAGGTGACCAAGGGTCGCTCGGAAGTCTACCTCAAGGACCAGGCGGCGCTGGAGAACTATCTGATCGAGGCCGGTCTGGGCGACGCGGTGCTGGAGACCGCCCAGGGCCAGCGCGGCAGTGCCGATCTCAAGCATCTGGTCGACCATGCCCGGCGCATCCGCACCCTGCTCGACTATGTGCCCAAGCGCTACAAGCTGCTGCTGGTGGAGGAGCTGGCGCTGACCGGCGGCCTCGACCCCGCGCTGCTGGCCGATCCGGCACGGCTGGGCGCGCAGGCGGCCAAGGTCGCCGAGCGGCTCAACGCCTCGGGCGACGCCGGCTGGACCGGCGAGGCCAGCGCCGAGGGCGGTTACCACTTCGTCCAGACGGTGCGCGGCGTTGCCGACCATTATGTGCTCGACAAGGCGCTGCTGGGCTCGGCCGAGGCGCGCAAGCTGCACGCCACCGCCAGCGAGGAGGCCGCCACCTACGCCCGGCCGGCGATGCTGGGCTCGGTCACCATCCGCCGGCCGTCGGCGCTGCTCGACCATGTGCTGGAGGGCGGTCGCAAGGGGCTGAGCATCTCCCGCTACAAAGGTCTGGGCGAGATGAACCCCGAGCAGCTGTGGGAGACCACGCTCGACCCCGCCAACCGCACCATGCTGCAGGTGAAGATCGAGGACGCCGGCTCCGCCGACGAGATGTTCACCAAGCTGATGGGCGATGTGGTCGAGCCGCGCCGCGAGTTCATCCAGGACAACGCGCTGACCGTCGCCAACCTCGACGTCTGAGGCGGCATCGGGCCACCGCCCGCGCGGCGCTGCTTCACCCGTCCGCCTGCGGCGGCCCGGCGCGCTGAAGGCCGAGGCGGTCGCTGATGGCGCGCGCCTCCGCCATCACCGTGGCGGCGAGCGCGGCCTCGTCGCCGGTCGGCGGCTGATCGGCGGCGTAGGCCAGCACCAGGCAGCCAAGCAGGGTTGCGTCCTCGCCCAGCAGCGGCGCGGCGATGCCGGTGATACCGGGGTCGAGTTCGCCGCGCGAGATGTAGTGGCCGGCCTTGCGCACCGCCTGCAGGGTGCGGCGCAGCGCCAGCCAGTCGGCACCCAGCCGGGCGAGATCGGGGTCATCCCGGTGCGTCGCCCACAGCCGGCGCAGCTTGCGGGTCGGCGTGAAGGCCAGCGCGACGCGGGCCTGCGAGCCGCGGAACAGCGGCATCGTCCGGCCGCGCAGGAAGGTGAGCGCCAGCGGCTGGCGGCCGACGGCGTGGTGGACGTTGACCAGCCCCTGGCCATAGACCGCGCACAGCAGCACATGGCAGCCCGTGCGTTCGGCGATCGCCGCCATCGCCGACGTGCCGGCGCGCAGCACCGGGTCATAGGACTGGATCAGGTAGTCCAGCTCGATGATCTTGGGGCCGGGCAGGAAATGGCCCGCCCGCCGCGCCAGCAGGCCGATGTCGCACAGCTCGGCGGCATAGCGGTAGGCGGTGGCCTCGCTGGCCTCCAGCAGGGTGGCGAGGTCGGCCAGCGTCAGCTGCGGGCGCCGGTCCGAGAAGCCGTTGAGCACCGCGCCCACCCGCTTCAGCACTGAAGTCTCGCCACTCATCGCCGGCTCCCCAACCGTGACACCGGGCCTTGCGTCCCGCACCGCGCCCGTGCCCTGTCGGGCACGGCTGGCCGTCATCAACACCAACCATCCGGTATTTGCAAACCCCTTGCGCGGCCGCCCATGAATGTGACACAATTCGTATTATACAATAATTCAGTCGATAATCATCGGAGAACAGGGGATCGTGACAGCGCCGCCCGCCGACGGGGTTGCCCCGCAACACCACGCCGCCCGCCTACCGGCGCTGACCGCGACCGGCGCCGACCCCACCGCCCACCGGGTGGCGATCATCGGCGGCGGGCCGGTCGGGCTGGCGCTGGCGCTGGCGCTGGCCCGGCAGGGCGTCGCCTCGCTGGTGATCGAGGCCGCCGACGGCGTATGCAGCGGCAGCCGGGCGATCTGCCTGTCGCGGCGCAGCCTGGAGATCCTCGACCGGCTGGGCGTCGCCGGGCCGTTCCTCGCCCGCGGCCTGGCCTGGACCGGCGGCCGCAGCTTCTATCGCGACACCGAGGTGCTGCACTTCACCATGCCGCACGACGCCGACCAGCGGCTGCCACCGATGATCAACATCGCCCAGAACGACATCGAGCAGTATCTGGTCGACGCGGTGGCCGGCTATCCCGACCTCATCGACCTGCGCTGGGCGACCACGCTCGACGATCTGGCGGTGGACGCCGATGGCGCCACTCTGACGCTGGCGGCGGCGGGCACCCGCTACACCGCGCGGGCCGACTGGCTGGTGGCCTGCGACGGCGCGCGCAGCCGGGTGCGTCAGGCGCTGGGGCTGAAGATGGCCGGCACCGCCTACGAAGGCCGCTACATCATCGCCGACATCGCCATCGAGCTCGACTGGCCGACCGAGCGGCTGTGCTGGTTCGATCCGCTGTCCAATCCGGGGCGCACGCTGCTGATGCACCGGCAGCCGGGCAACGTCTGGCGCATCGACTATCAGCTCCACGACGACGAGGACGTCGAGACCATGGTGGCGCCCGAGCAGGTGCTGGCGGTGGTGAGCCGCCATCTCGCCATGCTGGGCGTCGACGCGCCGTGGCGGCCGTTGTGGATCAGCAGCTACCGCGCCGCCGCGGTGGCGCTTGACGATTTCCGCGCCGGCCGGGTGCTGTTCGCCGGAGATGCCGCCCATCTGGTGCCGATCTTCGGCGTGCGCGGCCTCAACAGTGGCTTCGAGGATGGCTTCAACCTCGGCTGGAAGCTGGCCGGCGTCGTCACCGGTGCCTGGCCCGAGGCGCTGCTCGACAGTTACAGCCCTGAGCGGCGCGGCGCCTGGGCCGACAACATCGCCCAGGCGATGAAGAGCACCGAATTCATGGCGCCACCGTCGCGTGGCTTCGCGCTGATGCGCACCGCCGTGCTGTCGCTGGCGGCCCGCCATCCGGCGCTGGCCAGTCTGATCAACCCGCGCCAGACCAGCGCCAGCCACTATGGGCACTCGCCGCTCAACGACCCGCACGCCGACGCGCCGGCCTTCGCCGCCGGGCCGTCGCCCGGCGCGGTGGTGCCGGAATGTCCGCTGGAGGATGAGGGCGGCCGGCCGGTGCACCTGACGGCGCTGCTGCCCGATGCGTTCACGCTGCTGCTCTACGGCGCGACCCCCGGCCTCGATGATGTGGCCGGCGCCATCGACGGCGTGCGCGTTTGGCGCGTGGCGGCCGCCGACGCGCCGCCGCCGGTCGGCGGGCTGCGGGACGCCGCCGGTCGCTTCGCCGCGCTCTACGACGCCCGCCCCGGCACCGCCTATCTCGTTCGCCCCGACGGCCATGTCGTCGCCCGCTGGCGCCGGCCGTCGCCGGACGCCATCGCCGCCGCGCTCGCCCGCGCCCAGGCGCGACCGCTTGCCCGCGCCCAGGCGCGACCGCTCGCCACCGGAGACGCCCGATGACCGCCAATCCCCTCTGGGATGTCGCTGCCCGCGACGCCGCCTACACCGCGCTGTGCAACGCCATCAGCGCCGCCAGCGCCGAGGCCGGGCCGGCCGGCGAGACGCTCTACCTTGCCCGGCTGGCGCTGCTGCTCGCCGAGCGGCTGGCGGACCCCGCCGCGGTGCAGGCGGCGATCGCGGACGCCCGGTTGCCGGCGGGCGGTGCCTAGTCGCCGGCGAGATAGTCGAGCGCCGTGCTCACGTGTGCCGTGACGCCGCTGGCCAGCGCCGCTTCGTTGACAAAGAAGTAGGGCGAATGGTTGGGCGCGGCGTCGGCCGGGCTGACGCCGTCCTTGTTGACGCCGAGGAAGTAGAACACGCCGGGGATCTTCTGCTGGTAGGCGGAGAAATCCTCCGAGGCCATGATCAGCGGCGCGTCCATCACCTTGTCCGGCCCCACCGCCCGCTTCAGGCTTGCCGTCACCCGCGCGGTCAGCGCCGGGTCGTTCCAGGTGACGAAGTTGGAGTCCGTGAAACGCACCTCGGCCCGGGCGCCCATGCTTTCGGCGATGCTGGTGACGGTGGTCGCCAGCCGCGCCCTGGCCTGTTCGCGGTTGCCGGGGTCGAGCGTGCGCAAGGTGCCGTCGAGACGGGCGGTTTCCGGCACGATGTTGTGCCGCACGCCGCCCTGGAAGGCGCCGATGGTGATGACGGTGGGCGACTTCACCATGTCGAGCTGGCGGGCGACGATGGCGTTGATGCCCTGGACGATGGCGGCGCCGACGTTGATCGGGTCGATGCCGGCCCACGGTTGGGCGCCGTGCGCCTGCTTGCCGGTGATATGCACCTCGAAGGTGTCGCTGCTGGCCATGGCGCCGGCCGGGCGCACCAGCAGGGTGCCGGCCGGTCCCGGCCAGACGTGGATGCCGAAGATCGCCGATGGCGCCGGGTTGTCGAGCACGCCCTCGGCGATCATCAGCGGCGCGCCGCCGCCTTCGGCCTCCGGCGGGCCTTCCTCGGCCGGCTGGAAAATGAACACGATGGTGCCGGCAAACTGGTCGCGCATGGCGGCCAGCACCCTGGCGGCACCCAGCAGCATCGCCACGTGCGCGTCGTGGCCGCAGGCGTGCATCACCGGCACCGTCCGGCCCTGATACTCGCCGGTGGCCTTCGAGGCGAACGGCAGGCCGGTCTTTTCCGCCACCGGCAGCGCGTCCATGTCGGCGCGCAGCGCCACGACCTTGTCGGCGCCGGGGCCGGTCCCGGTGCCCTTCAGCACGCCGACGACGCCGGTGTAGGCAACCTTGGTGCGCACCTCGATACCCATCGCCTTGAGCTGGTCGGCGACCAGCTTGGCGGTGCGGACCTCCCGGTTGGCGAGTTCGGGGTGGGCATGCAGGTCGCGCCGCCAGGCGATCACCTGCGGCTCCACCGCCTGCACCCGCGCCGCCAACGAGTCCGTCGATGTATCCGCCGCGTGCACCGGCGGCGCGGTCAGTGCGGGCGCCAGCGCCGTGGCCAGCAGCAGACGGGCCAGCAGGGGATGAGCGGCGGCTCGGGCAACGGTCATGGCAAGGCCTTTCGGGTCCGCGGCGACAGAGACGGTCCCGCAGGCTAACGCCTCGACCGCCGGTTTGGGAATGGGGAATGCGCGCGTGGCTTAAGGCTGTTCCCCCCATCCGCCATGATGTGAACAGGCGCCATGGCCGGGCGCGACGGCTCCTTCCTCAAAAGCGGCAATCTCTTTGAAGTTGACGACCCTGTTCAATTAACCACTATTTGCTGCATGGGCCTGAACTTTCCAGTAGCGCCGCGCACAGTCCTCCTGTGCGATTATGACATGGGTGGATTCCGGCCGCCGGAGATGGTCAAGAAACGGCCGGCGGTGGTGATCATGGGGCGCCTTCCCCATCGCGACAATCTGCATACGGTCGTGCCGCTCAGCGGCACGGAAGCAGACCCGCGGGTGCGTTATCATTGTCGGCTGGCGTTCGATCAGCCCTTGCCGGCGCCCTTCGCACAGCAGGTCTGGTGGGCCAAGGCAGATATGGTGGCGACAGTCGCCATGAGCAGGCTCGATCTGTTTCGCACCGAGCGTGACCAGTTCGGAAAGCGAAAATATCTGAGCGGACTGAAAGTGACGGAGGCGCAGTTTCAGCAGATTCTCGAAGCGCTGAGGTACGCTCTGGGCCTTGTTAATTGACAATTCACTGTTGAAGACTCATATAGCCAGTGATCGCTCGTGGGAGACCATTGAGCCTCAAGACCTCTTCGGAGGCGGCTATGTCACTGGCGATAACAAGCCACGACATAGCTTGATTCAGCCCCCGGGCCGCAAGGCCCGGGGGTTCTGTTTTCTGGCGACATTCTGCCCGTTCAGGGGGCGGGTACGCCCAGCGTCGCCGCCAGCCGGGCCAGCGCCTGGGGGAAACTGTCGGCATCGTCGCTGAGGCGGGCCAGCACCAGCGCGCCCTCGATGCGGGCGATGGCGTCCTCGGCTTCCAGCCGCGCGGCGTCGGCCGGCCGGCCCAGTTCCTCCAGCGCCCGGGCGATCAACCGCTGCCAGGCGGTGATGGTGTTGCGGATGTCCTTGCCGAACAGCGCCAGCCCGTCGCCCAGTGTCAGCGTGTTCATCAGGCTGGCGGGCGTACCGCCGGCATGGAAGCGGGCGACGCCGGCGAGCATGGCGCTCAGCCGTTCGGCCGGCGGCTGGTCGCCCTGCAGCGGTTTGAGGATCAGCACGGTGAAGCGGCGGCCCGCCTCGGTCAGCGCCGCCCGGCCCAGCTCCGGTTTGCCGCCGGGGTAGCGGTGGTAGAGGCTGGCCTTGGCGATGCCGGTGGCCTCGGCGAGATCGGCCAGCGACGCGCCGTCATAGCCGTGCCGCTTGAACACCACGATCAGGCCGTCGAGAATTTCCAGCCGACGGGCGTGCGGGTCGTCGACTTTCGGGCGCGCCATCGGCCGGCTCCAGTGCTGCGGGGTGCTGACACCATAATCAACCGAACGTTCGGTGTAGTCAAGTGTCGACGGCCGGTCTCATGATCGCGGCTGGTGCAGCCACCAGGCGGTTTCGTTGATCGAGTAGATCGGCCGGTAGTGGACGATGGCGGTGTCCGGCAGCACGTCCTGGATCTGGTTGTCGAGAATCAGCTCGCGGCCGTCGAGGTCGACGCTGAGCACCGCGTGCGGCACGCCGAGATTGAGATCCTGGACGATGACGATGCGCATGGCGGCAGCGGGAAAGCCCAGCGTCTTGAGTGCCATGTACTTGGCGATGGCATAGTCCTCGCAGTCGCCGTCACGCCGCAGGAACTGGCGCGGCGTCGCCCAGTAGTCCGGCACGCCCCAGTTTTCGGGGTCGGTGATGTAGCGGTAGCGGTTCATGGCGGCGTTGACCGCCCGCAACTGTGCCATGCGATCACCGCCGCGCAGGGTGGCGACGATCGCCTCCCAGTCCGGCCGCGCGCAGCCGATCGGCGAGTCCGGCCGGCAGGCGCCGGAGCGGCCCAGCGGGCCGGGCGCGGTCTGCTGGTCGCCGTCGGCGCGCCGGTCGCGGGCCAGCATGTCGGTCCACTTGGTGAACGGTGTCAGCGACGCGCGCCGGACCTCGGTGCTGCCGAACAACCCGGCCTCGGCCGGGGTCGCCGCCAGACCGGCGATCAACAGTATCGCCAGCAGCGGGCAGGTGCCAAAGAAGGTTAATGCACGTCGCATGATTCCGTTTTGTGTCGGTTCGCATTAAGAATTGGTCAATGGTTGGGGGCCGCGTGGCTATCCGCTGCCGACCGGCGACATCGCCGTATGATAGCAGACTCTCGGGAGACCGCCGTGACGCTGACAGGGGATGACACCATCAACGGGGGCGCCGGACGCCGCATCTGGCTGTGGCTGGGGCTGATCGCCTTCCTGTTCGCCGGCGGCCTGGGGCTGGCCTGGCAGGCCTCGTCGCGCGATCGGGCCCGCGCCCGCGACCTGCTGGAGCAGGAAGTGGCGCTGGTGGTGCGCGGCCGGGTCCAGGCGGTGGCGGGCTGGCTCGACCTGCAGCGCGGCGTCGTCGAGGGGCTGGCCGGCAATCCGGCGGTGGCGGTCTATGCGCTGGGCAGTCAGGACCCCGGCACCGGCGCAGGCCAGGCGCAGTATCTCGACTCACTGTTGCAGGTAACGGCGGCGCGCTCGGGCTTCGCCGAACCCGGCGTACAGCCGCGCGCCAACGTCAGCCTGCCGCCGTCGGCGGGGCTCGCCATCGTGGCGCCGGACGGCCGGCCGATCGCCCGCTTCGGTGGCGCGCTGCCGGACCCGCGGCCGCTGCTCGCCACGACGGTCAGCGCCACCCGGGTCGATCCGGCCGCGAGCCTCGGCGGCCGGCCGGCGCTGGCCATTCTCGCGCCGGTTGCCGGTCCGCAAGGCGGTGATCCGGTGGCCGTCGTCTACGGCGTGCGGCCGCTCGACGCGCTGGCCGGTCGGCTGGAGCCGGAGAATGAACGCTTCCGCACCGCCCGCATGGCGCTGGTCGATGCCGAGGGCGTGGTGGCCGGCAGCCGCGAACTGCCGCCGATGGCCCGTCTGGCCGAGGCGCTGCGGGCACCGGGCCAGCTGGTCGAGGCCGGCGGCACCCTGCTGCTGGCCGACGCGGTACCGGGCACGCCCTGGCATGTGGTGCGCGGCATCGACGCCCAGGAGGCGCTGGCCCCCATCGAGAGCCAGGCGCGGTCACGGCTGATGGCGCTGGTGTCGCTGGTGTCGTTCGCCACCGCCATGGTGCTGCTGGCCTGGCGTCATGGCGCCTCGCGCCGGGCGGCACGGGCTGCCGCCGAGGCCCGGGCCACCGCCGCGCGGGAGACAGCGCTGCGCCAGTTCCTTCAGACCATCGCTGATCGCCAGCCGACGCTGATCGCGGTGGTCGATGCCGCCGATCGGCTGGAGTTCTCCAACGCCGGGCTCAACCGCTGGCTCGGCGTCGAGGCGGACGCGCCCGGCACCCGGCTGCCCGACCAGCTTGGCGATGCCGGCCCGGCCCTGGTGCGGCTGCTGGCGACGGCGCGTCGCGAGGGCACCGCGGACGCGCTGCTCGACCTGCCGGCGCCGGGCGGTCTCGTCCGCCGCCACCACGCCGATGCCGTGCAGCTGGCCGACGGACGGACGCTGCTGGTCGCCCATGACATCACCGAGCTGCTGGCCGAACGGGCCCGTCGCGAGGCCGGCATGGCGGCACTGGTAGCGACGCTGACCGGCCTCATCGACGCTCGTGATCCCGGCAGCCGCCATCATTCCGGCAAGGTGGCGCAGGTGGCGGCCGGCCTCGGCCGGGCGCTGGGTCTACCGGGCGAACAGGTAGAGACGCTGCGGCTGTCCGGACAGCTGATGAACCTCGGCAAGATCATGGTGCCGCGCGCCATCCTCACCAAGGCCGGGCCGCTGGACGACATCGAGCGGGCGCAGGTGCGCGCGGCGCTGGCCCAGAGCGCCGACATCCTGCGCGGGGTACCGTTCGAGGGGCCGGTGGCCGAGACGGTGGCTGGCGTCGAGGAGGTGCCGCCGCCGTCGCTGTCGCGGGTGCTGCGCATCGCCAACGCCTTCGTGTCGATGGTCAGCCCGCGCGCTTTCCGCGCACCGCTGGCCGATGCCGCCGCGCTCGCCGCCTTGCGCGAGGCCGCCGACCCCGAGGACGGTGCCATCATCGACGCGCTGGAGCGGCTGCTCGGCCAGCACGCCGGCCGAGCAGCCCTCGGGCTGTAGGGGCCGGCGACGCGCCATCCCGCCGCCGGGGAGTCTCAGCCCAGGCCGGGGTCGAGGTGGCGGCTCAGCCGGTCGGCGGCGCGGCGGGCGAAGCGCAGCGTCACCACCCGGCGGCGGTTGCCGTTGAGCGGTCGCACGGCGGCCGGACGCAGCACCGCCGCCTCGAAGCGGTCGGCGACGATCAGCCCGGCGGTGGCCGGCGCGAAAGCCGGGGTGTCGAAGTCGTCGAGCGGGAATCCGGCAGGCACCGCGAAATAGAACTCGTCGCAGTAATCCAGATAGTCCGGCCACTTGCGGTCGCCGCGCAGGTCGGCGCGGGAGACCTTGATCTCGATCAGCGTGATCCGGCCGTCGCGGTCGAGCGCCGCCACGTCCGGCCGGCGGCCGTTGCCGAGCGGAAACTCCAGCAGGGCGGCCCGACCCTGGGCGGCGAGCAGCCGGCAGACCCCGCGCGCCACGTCGTCGGCCGTCAGTGGTCCGGCGGGCGCGTCGGCCGGCGGGGTGGCCACGCGGCAGGCCACGGGGTCGGGCAGAGGATCGGGGAGCGGCAGTCGCGACGTCATGGCGTCGCAGCATAGGCGGATCAAACCGGGAACAAAAGCCCCTTGATCAGGCTGCTCAGATCGCGATGTCGGGCAGGTCGCACAGCAGCCGCAGCGGTGTCACCAGCCGGGCGGCCATCGCCGGGGTCTGCTGTTCCGGCGTCAGCGCCAGGATCGCCTGCAAGCCGTTGTGCAGCGCCTCCAGCACCGCGCGTTCCCGCGGGTCGCCGGGTTTCAGCTTCAGGTAGCTGCACAGCAGCGCGCCGGCATCCGACATCAGCGGATAGCCGAAGCTGGCGCCCATCCCCTTGATGTTGTGGCCGATCTCGAACAGCCGCTGGCGGGCGGCATCGGCCGGCAGGGTGCCGGCGTGCCAGTCGTCGAGCAGCCGGCCGAACTCGGCCAGGGCATTGGCCGTCCACTCCCGGTAGCTGTCGATCAGCGCCGGATCGGCGGCGGCGGCGGTCATGAGCGCCCCCCCTGGCCGCGTCCGCCTTCCTTGTAGAAGACGTGCTGGCCGAGCAGGCGGGTCGGCGCGAACTGGAAACCCCAGCTCGGCGAGACATAGGTGGCGTGGAAGTGGGTGGCGTTGCCGGTCACGTCCTTCCAGGCCCGCGATGTGGCGACGAAGGCGATCGCACGCGCCTGTCGCCAGGCGGCGTCCTCGCGCGGGATGTCGGGCAGGCCATCGCAGGCGAAGGTGAACTGGCAGGTCCGCGCGCCGGGGCGCTTTTCGTAGACCACGCCGCACAGCGAGTTCGGGTAGCCGTCGCGCGCCTGACGGTTGAGCACCACCTGGGCGACGCCCAGCTGACCCTCCACCGATTCGCCACGGGCCTCGAAATAGATGGCGCGGGCCAGGCACTCCAGCTCGGCGGAGAGCGGCGGCAGCGGGCTGGCGGCGGTGGCCTCCACCAGCCGGGTCAGTGCCAGCCGGGGCTGACGTTGCAGCACCGGGGCTTCCGCCAGCAGGACGATGCGGTCGTTGGTCAGCGCCGCCAGTTCGAGTCGCGGTGCTGTCGCGCCGGCATCCGATGCCGCAGCGTCGGGGGTGTCCGGGGTATCGGGCAGCGACAGGTCGACGAACGGGCCGTGCAGCACCGTCACGGGCGGCAGGTCGGCGCCGGGCAGGGCGACACTCACCAGGAGCAGCGCCAGCAGGCGCGCGGCCAGGCGGGAGACGCCCTCAGACAGGCGGATAGTGGACAAAGAAGGCATGAACGATGGCGGGCCCTGTTGATCCGGCGGACGGCCAGCCCTGTGCGCCCGGGCGCCCGGCGGCTGTCAGTCCAGCATCAAGGAAACGGCAATTTGGTTAACAAAAGGAAAACCGGCGGGAAATCGCCGGCGCCCAGATGATCAGGGAGCGCCCCGCTCAGGCGGGCAGGAAGCGCTCCTCCACCAGCGCCTCCGGCGCGTCGGTCTCCAGTTCCAGCACCCACACATCGGGGTCGATGCGGCGCTGGCGCTCGATCAGCGCGTCGGCGTCCGCCGCCGGCACCGGCACAGACCCGCTCAGCGGCAGCCAGGCGCGGGCGTCGTCGCGGCCGGTGGTGGCGCCGAACAGTCGGCACAGGCCGTCGCGATGACGGGCCAGCAGCAGTACCGCGCCGGCCTCGTCATAGCCGTGGCGGACCACCGTCGCCGGGATGCCGAGCCCCGAGCAGCGGCGCACGATGGAGGACACCCAGAAGCGGGTGGCGAGGCGGGGCAGCGTCATGGCGGTCAGCTTTCGGGCGTGGGGGCGTCAGGGCGAGGGGAATCGGTCGCCTCGGTGAAGCCCAGCGCGGTGGCGCGGGCCCCGAAGGCCTGGATCACCTGCGGCGCCGGCTCGACGAATGACAGGCCGTGGAACACACCGGACGACCAGGCGATCACCGCCGGCAGCGGCCGCAGTTTGGGCAGCTCGACGGTCACCAGTGCACCGGCCGCCAGCGGCAGCTCGATCTCGGCCAGCATGCCGCCCGGCGCGACGTTGCGCACCCAGCAGGCGAGCCGGCGCCCGGCGATGCTGACGCTGCCGCGCCACACCACTGCCCGGCGCGGATGGCGCCGGCGATCGTCGTGGGCGGGGTCGACGAGCCCGTGCGGGTCGGTCTCGGTCATGTGATCCGTTGTGTTCATGGTTACCACGGCTAGCAGCTTATGGCCGAATGGTTAAGAAATATCCCGTCCCGCCACGCTGCCGCCCCGGCCCTCTCGACATCCCGCCGGCATCCGCGTAATCTGTGCGCTTCCCCGGGGAGCCATGCGGCTGAGAGGCAGGCGTTGCGGCCTGCGACCCGTCGAACCTGAACCCGTTAGCACGGGCGGAGGGAGGGGTTGCCGCATGACGGGTCCGCCTTCTCCTGACCGCTCGCCAAGGAGAGACCCCATGGCCGACATTGATGGCAAGATCGACAGCAAGCTGGACATCGGCGTCACCACCGGCCCCATTCGCGGCTCGCGCAAGATCCATGTCGAAGGCCCCGGTGGCATCCGCGTCGCCATGCGCGAGATCGCGCTCACCGGCGACGAGCCGCCGGTGCGGGTCTACGACACCTCCGGCCCCTACACCGACCCCAAGGCCGCCATCAACATCGCCGCCGGCCTGCCGGCGCTGCGACGGGACTGGATTCTGGCGCGTGGCGACGTCGAGGCCTATGACGGCCGCGCCGTGAAGCCCGAGGATAATGGCCTGAAGGATGGTGGCCCGAAAGCTGGCGCCGGGCTCGATGCCGCCGCTTCGCGCAACGGCCGCGTCCAGCCCTTCCCCAACGTCGTCACCCGGCCGCTGCGGGCGCGCGCCGGCATGAACGTCTCCCAGATGCACTATGCCAAGCGCGGCATCATCACGCCGGAGATGGAATATGTCGCCATCCGCGAGAACATCGGCCGGGCGGCGCTGAAGGACAAGCTCGCCCGCGACGGCGAGAGCTGGGGCGCGGCCATCCCGGACCATGTGACGCCGGAATTCGTCCGCGACGAGGTGGCGCGCGGCCGGGCGATCATCCCGTCCAACATCAACCACCCGGAAACCGAGCCGATGGCGATCGGCCGCAACTTCCTGGTCAAGATCAACGCCAACATCGGCAACTCGGCGGTCGCCTCCTCGGTCGCCGAGGAAGTCGACAAGATGGTGTGGGCGATCCGCTGGGGCGCCGACACGGTGATGGACCTCTCGACGGGGCGCAACATCCACGACACCCGCGAGTGGATCCTGCGCAACAGCCCGGTGCCCATCGGCACGGTGCCGATCTATCAGGCGCTGGAGAAGGTCGGCGGCATCGCCGAGGAGCTGACGTGGGAGATTTTCCGCGACACGCTGATCGAGCAGGCCGAGCAGGGGGTCGACTATTTCACCATCCACGCCGGGGTGCGGCTGCCCTACATCCCGCTCACCGCCAAGCGGGTCACCGGCATCGTCAGCCGTGGCGGCTCGATCATGGCCAAGTGGTGCCTGGCCCACCACAAGGAGAGCTTCCTCTACGAGCACTTCGAAGACATCTGCGAGATCATGAAGGCCTACGACATCGCCTTCTCGCTGGGCGACGGCCTGCGCCCGGGCTCGATCGCCGACGCCAACGACGAGGCCCAGTTCGCCGAGCTGTTCACGCTGGGTGAGCTCACCAAGAAGGCGTGGGAACACGACGTCCAGGTGATGATCGAAGGCCCCGGCCACGTGCCGATGCACAAGATCAAGGAGAACATGGACAAGCAGCTCGCCGCCTGCGGCGAGGCGCCGTTCTACACGCTGGGCCCGCTCACCACCGACATCGCGCCGGGCTATGACCACATCACCAGCGGCATTGGTGCTGCCATGATCGGCTGGTACGGCACGGCGATGCTCTGCTACGTCACGCCCAAGGAGCATCTCGGCCTGCCGGACCGCGACGACGTCAAGGTCGGCGTCGTCACCTACAAGCTGGCCGCCCACGCCGCCGACCTCGCCAAGGGCCACCCGGCGGCCAAGGTGCGCGACGACGCGCTGTCGAAGGCGCGCTTCGAGTTCCGCTGGCGCGACCAGTTCAACCTCAGCCTCGATCCCGACACGGCGGAGCAGTACCACGACCAGACGCTGCCGGCCGAAGGCGCCAAGACGGCGCATTTCTGCTCGATGTGCGGGCCGAAGTTCTGCTCGATGAAGATCACCCAGGAAGTACGCGACTTCGCCGCCAAGCAGAACCAGGGCGCCGAGGGCTTTCTGGCGGCCAGCCCCGGCGCCGCCGAGCAGGGCGCTGAACAGGGCATGGCCGAGATGTCGAAGCTCTACAAGGAAAAGGGCAACGAGCTCTACCTGCCGGCCGCGGAGTAGGGGGCCGGGTGGCTGGTGATAACGGCCGCCGCCCTTTTCCCTTGCCCCTTCACGGGGTGCCATTTCCGCGATAGTTGTGGATCATGACAACTCTACACCTCGTGCCCGAAGATCTGCGTCAACTCTACCATGTGCGGGAATGGCGCAACGCGACGGGCGTGTTGCAGACCGCCTGTCCACAGGAATGGCAGGACATCATTGCGGTGCTGCGGGCCTTTCGGCTGCTGCGGTCAGCGGTGGAGACCGCCGGGGGCTCGAAATCACCCATCGCCAATCAGATTGACGCTGCGTTCTATGGTCGCGGGTGGGTAGAGAAGCAATTCCGCACGGCGATCATGATTGATGACACCATCCGCGAAAGCCCCACCCATAAGGTCGATTGTTTCAAGGGTAGGGTGGCCGTCGAGCTGGAATGGAACAACAAAGATCCGTTCTTTGACAGGGACTTGAACAATTTCCGCCTGTTGTTCGAGTTAGGCGCCATTGATGTCGGTGTCATTGTCACCCGTTCGACGCAGTTGCAGGAAATTTTCAAAGCGCTTGGTAAAGGGGCGTCCTACGGGGCCTCGACCACGCATCATGAGAAGCTATGGCCACGCCTTGAAGGCGGTGGTGGTGGTGGCTGTCCGGTGCTGACCTTTGCCATCAGGCCGGACCTATACGTGGATGACCTAGTCTAACATCCACGCGCTGGTGTGGGGAGGTCGCCTACATCACCCGCGTCGGTGATTAAGCCTGCAACAGCAGATGGGCGGTCGTGGCGGTGCCAAGACTACACCGTCACTCGGCGGCGATTTCCATGGCGCTGTTGTAGCTGTAGGTATCCCAAGACGGCTTGTAAGTCTCGTCCGCCTGATTTCCCCACACCGTCCAGCCGTTGCGGGCGCCACGACTGAACAACTCGATCCGTGGCCCCCAGCTGCACGCTTCAATCAAGGGATATTGCTCATCCGGCTTCCGGCTGTGCTCGCGCTTGCGGGACTGGATCATGTTGACCTGACTACGGCCGGGCGGCAACGTTCGGGCGCTTTTGCCTCGCACACCAAACAGCAAGAGCTCGGTCACGTTGCGGAAGTAAAAGCCGACGCCACGTCCATCCGAACCACCATCCTTGCGGACCTTGTGCCAGACGATGTTCGAGACGTAGCGAAAGCCCCACCGGCGCATGACCTCCATGCCCTCGGGCAGCAGCGCATTGGGAACCCACAGGTACAGATGCGATGGGTCGGCGGCGATATCCGCCACAGGTAGGGCACAGATGTCCTCAAGGCACATGGTGCCGTAGCGATTGAGCCGCTTGTGTTCCGGCGCCACCTTGCCGGTGCGATTTTGGAATTGCCACGGCGGGTCGGCCAGCACGGTACCGAACCGTGCCCCGTTGGCCACGGTCAGAAGATCGGCGGAAGCGGGCGGCATGGCATCGGACGAGAACATAAGTGGATCTTTCTACACCTGCATGCGTCTGTCAAGGCCGTGTCGGCCCCGCCCGCTCCCCTCCCCCCGCCTGGCTTCAGCGCTTGCGGACGAACTCGGCGCGCAGCACCAGGCCCTTGATGCCCTCGAAGCGGCAGTCGATCTCCTGGTCGTCGCCGGTGAGGCGGATCGACTTGATCACCGTGCCCACCTTCAGCGTCTGGCCGGCGCCCTTGACCTTGAGGTCCTTCACCAGCACCACGCTGTCGCCGTCGGCCAGCAGGTTGCCGACCGAGTCGCGCACTTCCACCGCGTTGGCGGCAGCCTGACGGGCCTTCAGCTCGCTGGCCGGCAGCCAGTCGCCGCTGGCCTCGTCATAGACATACTCGTCATCGCCGGCGTCGGTCATCATGTCTCTCCCGCCTCGGGGTGGGGCCGGGGCAGGGATTGCCGGGGCACTGGTAGGCGGCAGCCCTAACGGGCGGCGGCCGCCAGATCAACCCCGTTGCCGCCGCCCAGCCGGCTGTCGATCCAGCGGGCGACCGCGTCACCGGCGCGGCGGCGCCACACGCGCCAATCGGCCTGCCAGGCGCGCTCGTGGAAGAAGAAGGCCACCGCGTTGACGCACGGCTCGATCAGCGCGATGCCGCCGGCCACTTCCACCGAGCCGGTGAGCGCATAGGCCACCGAGAAGCCGACGGTCAGGTGGATCGCCAGATAGGTGGCGGTCTTGGCCAGCTCGGTCCGGCTCGGCCGCAGCGACGGCGACCGCAGGGACGGATCGGGTAAGGCGGGAACGGCGGTCTGCATGGCGGAACTCCTTGGGCTCTGCCACTGTATTTAATAATCATTCGCAATAATGCCAATGAGGAGTCCCGCTCACGGTGATCGAGCCGCTCGCTCAGTGCCGGCGCGAGGGCGGGCCAGTGCGGGCCTGTGGCTCCTGGGTAGTCGGCGGGCGGCCGTCAGGCGGCGCGCGGCTGGCCCTGGGCCGCCAGCACGGCATAGACGGCATCGGCCGAGGCGGCGCCGCGCAGCTTGGCTACCGCGCTGCTGTCGCGGAACAGCCGGGAGACCCGGGCCAGTGCCTTCAGGTGGTCGGCACCGGCATCTTCGGGCGCCAGCAACAGCATGACGAGATCGACGGGCCGGCCGTCGAGCGAATCGAACTCGACGGGCGTGTCCAGCTTGGCGAACACGCCCATCAGGCCCTTGAGCTCCGGCAGCTTGGCGTGCGGAATGGCGAAGCCGCCGCCAATGCCGGTGGTGCCCAGCCGCTCGCGCTCCTGGATTGCCTCCAGCACCCGGCGCTCGTCCAGCCCGGCGAGCCGGGCGGCATGGGCGGACAGCAGGGTCAGCAGCTGCTTCTTCGACGTGCATTTGGCTCCGGCCAGAATCGCGCCGGGGACCATCAAGTCCACGAGTTCCATTGCGGAAAGCTTCCTGGGTCGTCTCTTAATGGCGCCAGTCTAGGCCAGCGCCGGTTGATGCCCGATGAACGGCCCCGGATCAGTGCCGTCACGGTGGGGGTCAGGCGGGGGTGGCGGTCGGTTCGACCCAGCCGATATGGCCGTCGCCTCGGCGATAGACCATGGCGATCCGGCCGTTACCGGCGTTGCGGAACATCAGCGCCGGAGCGTGCCGGAGGTCCATCAGCATCACCGCGTCGGAGACCGACACCTGCGGAATGTCGGTCTGGGTCTCGGCGACGATCACCGGGTTGTCGTGCTCGGGCGCATCTTCCTCGTGGTGCGACTCGATCACCGTATAGGCGGCCGGCTGGACGTCCAGCTCGCGGGCGGCACCATTGTGGTGGTTCTTCAGCCGGCGCTTGTAGCGGCGCAGCTGCTTCTCGATCCGGTCGGCCGCGATGTCGAAGGCGATGTGCGGGTCGGCATTGCTGCCTTCCGCCTTCAGCAGCACGCCCTGGCGGACATGCATGGCGCAATCAACATGGAAGCCATGGCCATGCGCCTCGCGGGTCAGGGTGACGCCGGCACTGAGGGTGCGCGAGAAATACTTCTCGGCGAGCTGCCGCAGTTTGTCTCCCACATAGCTGCGGAAGGCATCGCCCACATCGACCTGATGACCAGAGACGCGAATGTCCATAGGACCCTCCTTGATTTTGGCCCCCGTTATCAATCCACGGCCGACCGGCGGGTTACCCGGCGGGCCGAAGGCGGCGGACGCTAGGCGCGGCCATGCCCCCTGTCAATGACATGTCGTGACGGTAGCGTGAGTCGGCAAGAGTGTCTGCCATGCAATTCGATCATTTGGATCGACCACCGGTTTTCAGCGCGCGGCCAGCCGCTGGCCGGCTTCCAGCATCTTCAGGCGGCGGCGTTGCACGCTGGAGGGAATCTTCATGGACTCGCGATATTTTGCCACTGTTCGGCGGGCGATGTCGAATTTTTCCGCGACCAGAATCTCGACCAGCTTGTCATCCGACAGCACGTCGCTGGGCTGTTCGGCGTCGATCAGCTCCTTGATCCGCTGCTTCACGGATTCCGCCGAGTGGGCATCGCCGCCGTCGGCTGACTGGATGGCGGAGGTGAAGAAGTATTTCAGCTCGAATACGCCGCGCTGGCAGGACAGGAACTTGTTGGCGGTCACACGGGAGACAGTCGATTCATGCATCCCGATGACGTCCGCGATGTTCTTGAGGTTGAGCGGCTTCAGGTGGCGCACGCCCTGCTCGAAGAAATCCTCCTGCTGACGTACCAGTTCGGCGGCGACCTTGAGGATGGTGCGCGCCCGCTGGTCCAGCGCCTTGACCAGCCAGTTGGCCGACTGCAGGCATTCCGACAGGAACACCCGTTCGGCGCGATTGCTGGTGCGGCTGGTCAGCTCAGTATAGTAGCTGCGGCTGACCAGCACGCGCGGCAATGTCGCGGTGTTGAGCTCCACGCCCCATGAGCCTACGGGCGTCTTGCGCACGAAGATATCAGGGACCACGGTCTGCACCCGCTCGCCCCCGAATTCCAGGCCCGGCTTGGGGTTGTAGTTGCGCAGCTCGCGGATCATATCCGCCATATCCTCGGCGTCGACGCCGCACAGCCGGCGCAAGGCGTTGAGATCGCCACGCGCCAGCAGTTCCAGGTTGTTGAGCAGCATCTCCATGGCCGGATCAAGCCGGTCAGCCTCCCGCGCCTGCAGCTTCAGGCACTCCGACAGCGAGCGGGCACCGACCCCGGTCGGCTCGAAGGTCTGGATTATCCGCAATGCGGCCTCGACCGCGGGGAGCGTGACGCCCAGGCGCAACGCGATGTCGTCGAGCGGCGCGGACAGATAGCCGGATTCGTCAATCAGGTCGATCAGGTGGGCGGCGATCAGCCGGTCGTCGGGGGTGGTGAAGGCCAGGCGCGCCTGATCGTGCAGGTGGTCGTGCAGCGATTTGTCCTCGACCAGCAGGGCATCCAGGCCCGGCATGTCGTCTTCGCCACCACCGCCGCCCGTGACCGCGCCCTGGCCGTTGAGGCTGAGCATGGCATCGCCGCTGTCGAAGGCGCTGGCCTCCTGGCGATCCGGGGCGGCATCGTGATGATAGACGTCCTCGCCCAGATCGACGTCCAGCGGCGACTCGCTGTCGCCACCAGGATTGTCACGCAGCATGGCGTCGGCGGCGGAGATTTCGGTGGGCTCGCCGAAATCGTCGCTGTCGCCACCTTGAACATCCCCGAAGCCCTCGCTGTCCGGTTCCGGGCGGTTCTCCGTGGCCAGATCCCCGTCCGCGTCGCCGCTTTCAAGCAGCGGGTTCTTTTCGATTTCCGTGGCGATGAAGCTTTCAAGCTCCAGATTGGTCAGCGTCAGCAGCTTGATCGCCTGCTGCAGCTGGGGTGTCATCACCAGCTGCTGGCTTTGCCGAAGGTCGAGGCGGGGTCCAAGTGCCATGACGATGGGCTCGCAGCTCCCTAAAGCGAGAAATTCTCGCCCAGATAGACGCGCCGGACCTGGGGATCCGCGACCAGTGCTTCAGGCACACCCTCGAAAAGTACCTTGCCATCATAGATGATGCAGGCGCGATCGACGATGTCGAGCGTCTCTCGGACGTTGTGATCGGTGATGAGAACGCCGATATCGCGGTCCTTCAGGTGAGCGACCAGCGACCTGATATCGGCAATGGATATCGGATCGATGCCGGCGAAAGGCTCGTCGAGCAACATGATGGACGGGGCCGCCGCCAGCGCACGGGCGATTTCCGTCCGTCGCCGCTCGCCGCCGGAAAGCGCCATGGCGGGGGCCTTGCGCAGGCGGGCGATGGAGAACTCCTCCAGCAGTTGCTCAAGGCGCGCCTGGCGCACCTCGGCATCCGGCTCGACGACCTCCAGAACGGCCAAGATATTCTCCTCCACATTCAGGCCGCGGAAGATCGAGGTTTCCTGCGGTAGATACCCCAATCCCAGCGACGCGCGCCGGTACATCGGCAGTCGAGTAATGTCCGCCCCGTCAAGGAGGATGCGGCCCTGATCCGGCAGCACCAGCCCCATGATCGAGTAGAAGCAGGTGGTCTTGCCGGCACCATTGGGACCCAGCAGGCCAACGACTTCACCGCGTCGGACTGACAGTGACACGTCCCGGAGAACGACCCGTTTGTCGTAGCTCTTGCCCATGGACACCACTTCAAGGCCGGCACGGCCCGCCGGGTTGCCGCCTGTCGATCCGTCAGACCCGCCATTCAGGCTGCTGCGGGCGAGATCATTGCTGGATTCAGACATGCGTCACCGTTGCTCGTCTCAAGAGTTAGCCTGATGAGGTTTAAGATTTGGTATCGCCAGAGAGCGACTGGCCCAGAATATGCATGGGGTCGTTTAAAGCAAAGGTCAATCGACGGAAAACCCCGTGATACGGCCGTGCCCGTCGGGCGCTGGCGTGTCAGGGCGTCTTGTCACGGGCGGGCACGGCGAACCGCCCGGTTACCCGGTCGCCGCGTTGGCCAGCGCCGGCCGGGGCGCCATCCAGGCGCGTGACACCATTCTCAAGGTTAACCTCAAGGCGCTGCCCTTTGAGCACCGACTCGCCCTTGGTCAGGATGACGTTCCCCACCAGCGTCAGCTGGCGATCCTCGACGTCGTAAATGCCGTAGTTGGCGCTCGCGCGCTCCGACGGAGAAGTCAGGCGCACGGCGCCGTCGGCGTCGATGCGCAGGATGGTCAGTTTGTCGCCGCCGCCTCGATCATAAAAAACGCGAACGCGGGCCGATTCCAGAGTGAGATTGGCTTGGACAACCTTCACGTCACCCTGGAAGATCGCTTGTGACTCACGGTCACGCACTTCGATGCGGTCGGCGTTGACGTCGATTGGCGCGTGCGTGTTGTGCTGCTTGAGCGCGGAGACGGACTGAGCCTGCACGGCGGAGCCCGCTCCCAGCATCAGGACTACCAACACTGCTGACGTTGCCAATCGCATCTGCCTAGGTCCTTTTCTGTACTGCGGTCGTCAGGGGCGCGGCGTGATGCGGGTGCTCGTACGCCCTTCGAAGACCACGGTATGGGTGGCGATATCGGCGCGGAAGCCGCTGGCGCTGAAATGACCCAGTGGCCCCGTACCGTCGACGCCGCCCTTGCCATAGGCGGTTCGCGAGGCGAGGTCCACTATGGCATCGCGTGTGGCGAACCTGTAGCCGGAGTCGGTCTCAAGCTTGAGATCCCCGATGACGGTCAGCTTCTCACTCTCCAGGTCATAGCTGCCCGTCGCGGCCCGGACGCGGGCATCGCCATCCACAAGGGAAATACGCGCCGATACATCCGTCAGTTCAACCACCGGGGTGGCGGAGGTCTTTTGCACCGCCCGCCGGGCGGAAATCTCGAATGGGCGTCCTTTGGAGTCCACTCCCCGGTAGCTAGGGTACTCCATGCGAAGTCGTTCCGGGCTGGTCTCGACCCGGTCCTTGGACAGTACGAACGACATTTCCTGGCTGTTGGCGGCCGGCCACACCAGGATGGTCGCGAACAGCAGGAAAGACAGCGCAGGCAGGGCAACCTTGGTGACCGCGACAAAACGGTCGTAGCCGCCGCCAATGGGAATCGCGGCCCGCCGATGGGTCTGCCAGCCGTCAACGGAGGGCGGTTGCGCGGTCACGCGTGGGCGAAGATGTCGATCTCCGGCCAGCCGGCGAGGTCTAGGTCGGCGCGGGCAGGCAGAAAATCGAAGCAGGCCTGGGCCAGGGCGGTACGATTCTCGCGTGCCAGGCGTTCATCGAGAATCGTCTTGAGGCGATGCAGGTACCGCACATCGCTGGCGGCATAGTCCTTCTGGGCCTCACTCAGCGTGTCGGCGCCCCAGTCGGACGACTGCTGCTGCTTGGAAATGTCGACGCCTAGCAGCTCCTTGGTCAGCTCCTTCAGGCCATGGCGATCGGTATAGGTGCGTACCAGCCGCGAGGCGATCTTGGTGCAGTAAACCGGCGCCACGGTGACGCCGAGATACTGTTTCAACACCGCAAGGTCGAAGCGGCCGAAATGAAAGATCTTGAGCTGCTCGGGATTGCTCAGCAGACGCTTGAGGTTCGGCGCGTCATACTGACCGGGCCGGAAACGCACCAGATGCTCGTCGCCATTGCCGTCCGACAGTTGCACCAGGCACAAGCGGTCGCGGCTCGGGATGAGCCCCAAGGTCTCGGTGTCGATCGCGACCGAGCCTTGCGTCAACACGTCCGCCGGCAGATCGCCTTCATGCAGAAAGATCGTCATGGGCCGAGGCTTAGCCGGTTCGGCCGCGCCCGCCAATGGGGAAACCGCGGCCGACCGACCGGATCAGGCGATTTCAGCCAGTTCCTTGGTGTCGAAGTAGAGCGGGATGATCGCTTCCACCTTGTCGTCGCGGAAGCGGAAGACCTCGCCCAGCAGCATCGAGAAGTCCTTGCCGGTGCGCTTGGCGGTGCCGGAGAGCGTCAGCAGGCCGATGGCGTGGGTGTCGCCGATGGTGATGTCGTGCAGGTTGATCGACAGCTCACTCCAGTAGCCGAAAACTTTTTCATAGACCTCCCGCAAGGCGCCCCGGCCCTTGTAGGTGCCGCCGTAGGGCAGGCCGTCGGCCTCGATCAGGGTGAAGTCCTCGGTCAGCAGAGCCTCGACGGTTGCCCAGTCGCCGGCGGCGCAGCGATCATAAAGGGTTTCAACGACGGTTTTCTTGTCGGCCATGGTGTCTCTCACAGTTCGGGGGTCGGCAGGGACGGGTCGTTCTGCAGATAGTAGTCGACCCACTTGTGGAAATACTGGTTGCCGCGTTCGTTGCGGCCGAAGGTGACGTGCTTGATGGCGCCGGAATCCAAGCCGCGCTGGACGGAGAGGCCGAGCAGATAGTCCTCGTCGTTCACCACGTCGCGCAGGAACTGGATCATGTTCATCTTCTCGTCGCGCTCGGCATCGTCGGCGGGCGCCTTGCGGCTGATGAAGTTGAGGATGGTCCGGTTGCGGTCCGGCGTCGGCCCGGGCAGCAACTGGGCGATCTGGCACAACTCGGGTGCCACGAAGATCGACACATTGGGGAACAGGGTGCGGACAAAGTCGTAGCCGTTGTTCTCGCGCGTTCCCCATTGCGCCTGCGGAATATCGCGCAGTTTGGCGATGTCGACCTGGGGGAAACCAATGCGCAGGTGGGGGCCGAAGGCCTCGAAGGTCATGATGTCGGAGAAGGTGCGGGTGGCGATGGTCTGGGGGTGCGCGGTGGCGAAATGATAGCCCTCCAGATAGCCATCGTAGGCGATCTTCCAGTTGCCACCGACCAGCTCCCGGCTGTCGAGGTAATGCCAGTCCTTGAAACCGCAGTGCTCAAGGTCGTCGAGCATGCCACCGAGGAAGCCGCGCAGGTCGATGGGCAGGCCGGGCGTCAGGATGACAAAGATCATGCCGGCGGCTTCGTCGCACGGCAGCTGGGTCAGGCCGTGATGGGCCTTGTCGACATCGCCGAACTTCGGCCGGTCGGCGACGCCGATCAGGTTGCCGTCATTGGCATAGGTCCAGCCGTGGTAGATGCAGGTGAAGCGATTGCAGTTGCCCTTGCCGTCGTTCACGACATGCGCGCCGCGGTGGGTGCAGACGTTCAGCATGGCGCGGGCCTTGCCGTCCTTGCCGCGGGTGATCAGCACCGGCTTGCCCATCACCTCCATCGCCTTGTAATCGCCCGGATTGGGCAGCTCGGCGCTCATCGCCAGCATCAGCGGCAGGCGGTTGAAGATGAGGTCCATCTCCTGCTGCCAGGTGGCAGGATCGGTATAGCGGGAGACCGGCACGGTCATCGTGGCCGGGGCCTGGTCGGTGGTGCCGCCTTCAACGTGGTCGAGCAGGGCAGCCGCCGTCCGCGTATAGTCTGCGATGATGTCCATTGTTGTCTCCCAAGGCGGTGGTCGTTATCTGTCACCGCCTCTGCTTGTCGCGCCGGCGGGGCGCGACCTCAACCGTCAATCCTGACAGGCCCATGTCGATGTCCGCTGATCGCCCCTACGACATTGTAACGCTGGAGCAGGGTTCGGCGGCCTGGCGCGCCTGGCGACACGGCGGCATCGGCGCCTCCGACGCGCCGGCGATCATGGGCGAGAACCCGTGGCGCAGCGCCCGGGCCGTGCTGCGCGAGAAGCGCCAGCCGCCGGTCGAGCGTTATATCAACGGCGCGATGGCGCGCGGCTCGCGGCTCGAACCTGTCGCCCGTCGTCGTTATGTCGAACGTACCGGCATCGACGTGGTGCCGGTATGCCTGCAACATCGGGGGACGAACTGGTTGCGCGCCAGTGCCGATGGTTTGTCGGCGGAGGGGGGGCGGCTGGTGGAGATCAAGTGCGGGGAATCGGTCTATCGCAAGACAGCCGAGGCCCGGCGGGTGCCGAGACTCTACGTCGGACAGGTGCAGCATCAACTGGCGGTGACCGGCCTGGAGGCCGCCGACTTCTTCTGCCATTGGCCGGGCCTGCCCGACCTGCTCGTCACGGTGGCGCGCGACGAGGACTATATCGCGCGGCTGCTGGAGGCGGAACAACGCCTGTGGGAGGCGGTCATCGCGCCCTGACCGCCCGCCCGTCAGAAGCCGCAGAAGCGGTCGTCGAAGATGGTGAAGGCGATCATCGTGTAGGTGTCGCGGATGCCGGTGATGCCCTGCACGCGTTCGTTGACGAACTGGCCGATGTTGACGTCATCGGGCACGACGAACTGGGCCAGGATATCGTACTGGCCGCTGACGGAGGCCACTTCGACTGCTTCGGCGATCGTCTGGAGTAGCGCCTGCCCAACCGCATAGGTGTGCCCCAGCTCGCATTTGATGAACACGTAGAACTTGGCCATGGCATCCTCGTCGCTTGCCCGGCAGCGCCGGCATGCTCCTTTGCCACAGCGAAAGCGTGACTCCAACTCTCCTGACGTTTCGCCGGGTGACGTTTCGTCTGGGCAAGGCGGTCAAGCCGGCGGGGCGGCGAAGCTCACGCCGCGCAGGATGACCCCGGTCCAGAAATCATCCATCGGGTGGGCGGTGAAATCGACCTGCACGTCGATCACCGTCGGCTGGCGCGCGGCCTGGGCGCGGGCGAAAGCCGCCGGCAGGTCCTCGATGGCGCCGATGCGTTCGCCCCGGCAGCCATAGCCTTCCGCGACCTTGGCGAAATCGACATCGGTGAGCTTGGTGCCGAAATTGCGGTTCTGGAACAGCTGCTCGCCCAGCGGCCGATACATGCCCCAGTGGGAATCGTTGGCGACGATGACGATGACGTTCAGGCCATAGCGCGCCGCGGTTTCCAGCTCCTGGCTGGTCATCGCCATGGCGCCGTCGCCGGCGATGCACACCACCGTGCGGTCAGGGTGCACCAGCTTGGCGGCATTGGCCATCGGCAGGCCGAAGCCCAGATGGCCCATGCCCGGCACGAACAGGTTGGCCCGCGGATCATCGGGATGAATGAAGGTATGGGTCCATTCCATGATCTGCCCGCCGTCGAAGCAGACGATGGCGTCCGGCGGCAGCAGGGCGGCGACCTGGCGGGCAAAGCTCGCCTCGTTGAGGATGTTGGTGCCCGGCGTCACGCGGGCATCGGCGATGTCCTCGACGCGCTGGCGATACCGCCGGCGCTCGGCCCGCAGGCTTTCTGGCCAGCGATCATCCATCGCCAGCGGCCTCCCTGCCAGCGCCGCCGCCAGCAGGTCCAGCGCCTCGCGGGCATCCGCCTGCAGCCCGAGCGCCAGCGGCACGTTGCGCCCGAGCGCCTCGTCGTCGATGTCGATCTGGACGATCTTCTGGCCGGCCGGCACCGGGTGGCTGGGCGGCTTGTTGACCGGCATCATGCTGGAGAACTTGCAGCCGAAGGCGACGATCAGGTCCGCTTCGTGGCAGGCCTTGGTGATCGAGGTGCCGCCCAGCACGCCGCCACTGCCGATATGCTCGGGCGCGTCATCCGGCACCGTGCCGCGCGCGTTGGGCGTTGCGGTCGCCGGGATGCCGGTTTGGCCCATCAGGGTGCGGAAGGCGGCCACCGCGTCGGAGCGCACGACGCCGCCACCGGCGATCAGCAGCGGCCTGCGGGCGCTGGCGATCATGTCGGCGAGCCGGGCGACGTCAGCGGCGTTGGGGGCTGGTCGCAGTCGGGCGATAGCCGGGATGCTGTCCACGTCATGCGAACAGGGGGCGGCGGCGACATCGCAGGGGATGTCCAGATGCACGGGCCCCGGCCGGCCCGAGCGGGCGATATGGATGGCGCGCTCGATGAGTTCGCCGGCGCGCTCGGGATAGCGGATCTGCGCGCTCCACTTGGTGATCGGTTTGTACAGCCCGATGTGGTCGGCGTTCTGCAACAGGTCGCGGGCCGGATCGACCGAATCCGCCTGGTTGTTGGGGGTGATGACCAGCAGCGGGACATTGTCGGCCCAGGCAGCGGCAACGCCCGGCACCATGTTGGTGGCGCCAGGGCCGACAGTGGCGAAACACACCGCCATGCCGTCGGTAAGCTTGGCCAGGGCATGCCCCATGTGACCGGCGGCTTCCTCGTGGCGGGTGGTGATGTAGGTGAACCATGGATCCTTGCCGGCGCCGTCCATCAGCAGGCCGATCTGCGCGGCGGGCAGACCGAAGACATGGCGGATGCCGTGCTTCTTGAGGATCTTGATGAGAACACTGCTGACAGTTTCTGACATGGCGGACTCCCGTTGCGCCGGATTGAATTCAGCCGACGATGCGGACAGGGTCGCTGCCGTCCCAGCCGACATTGGCGAGGCGCATCGGCGTGAACAGCGCCTCGACCTTGGGCGTCACCTCGATCAGTTCGATCATGCCCGGCAGATCGCGCCGGCTGTCGACGTAGGCGGCGCGACCGCCCACCGCGACCTCGGCTTCCAGCGCCAGGTCATAGCCGTCGGCGAGATAGCCCTTGAGCACGTCGTCATAGCTCTGCGGCGTGCAGGCCACGGCGAAGTGGTGGAAGCCCCAGCCGCGCTGGTCGCGCACCTCGGTGTAAACGCTGGGCACGTCGTTGTTCTGCTGGATCAGCTCGAACATCATGCCGCCGGAAAAGCCGAGCGCCAGCGTCAGGTCGACATCGGTCGGCTGGCCGCGATAGCGCACCCAGTCGAAGGCGAAATGCTCGATGACGAACCACGGGCCGACATTGAGCTGTTTGGCGTAGGCCGGCAGGGCGGCCTTGATGTCCGGCACGATGAAGGCCATCTGGATGACGCCGTTTTCCGGCTGGCCCCAGTTCCAATGCGGCATGAAGAGTCCTTTCCGTTTTCAGCTGCCCCGGTGTCAGCTGGCGAGGGTGAAGCCGCCGTCGATGGCAAGCGATTGCCCGGTCACGTAGCGGGCCTCGTCGGAGGCGAGGAACAGCACGGCGTTGGCGATGTCGACCGGCTCCTGGAACGCCCCCATCGGAATGTTCTGGGCAACGAATCCGGCGGCGAATTCTTCCTTCGAGACGCCTGTTTCGCTCGACAGTCGCTCGAACAGCGTCTCCAGCATCGGCGTGCGGACCTGGCCCGGGTGCACCGAATTGCAGCGGATCTTCTGTCCGCCGCGGGCACAGTGCAGCGCGATCGACTTGCTGAGATGCTCGACCGCCGCTTTCGAGGCGCCATAGGCGGTGATGAACGGCGTGGGCACCAGGGCGGCCACCGACGAGAAGTTGATGATCGCGCCGCCGCCGGATTGGGCGATGGGGTCGATGCCGTATTTGCAGCCAAGGAAGACGCCGGTGGCGTTGACCTCGAAAATGCGGTTCCAGTCGGCCAGCGGCGTGCCCTGCGGGTCCTTGGGGGCATCGGCGCGCCCTTCGGTGCCGGCGTTGTTGACCAGAATGTGCAGCGCGCCTTCCCGCGCCGCGATCGAGGCATAGAGGTCGAGCCACTGCTGCTCGCTGCTGACGTCGTGTCGCACGAAGCGCCCGCCGATACGCTGGGCCACCGCCTCGCCGGCGGGGTTGACGTCGCTGAGCACGACACGCGCGCCTTCTTCGGCCAGGCGTACGGCAATCGCCTCGCCCAGTCCCTGTGCCGCGCCGGTTACCAGCGCGATCTTGCCTTCAACGCGTCCTGTCATGACTCACCTTTCAAAAATGGGCGGAAGGAGGGCCGGCCAGCTGGGCGCCATCGACCAGCAGACCGGAGCCGCTGATCATCGCAGCCTCGTCGGAGGCTGCAAACAGGCAGGCATTGGCGATGTCCTGCGGCGTCGCCACCCGCCCGATGGGGACCAGACGCGCCATGCCCGCCAGCAGGTCGGCCCGCTGCGCACCGGCGGCCTCGGCCACCGGATCGAGCATTTCGGTATCCACATAGGTCGGGTGGATCGAGACGCAGCGGATCGGGTAGCGCTGCTCGGCACAATGCATGGCGACCGACTTGGTGAGCACGGTGACGCCGCCCTTGCTGGCGCAATAGCCGGCGATGTCGGACGGGCCGACGATGCCGCCCATCGACGACATGTTGACAATGGCGCCGGCCCCGCCCGAGCGCACGATGCCCTTGATGCCGTGTTTGCAGCCCAGCATCACGCCGGTGAGGTTGACGGCGATCATCGCGTGCCAGTCTTCCAGCGTCGTGTCCTCGATGCTGCCGCCGCGGCCGATGCCGGCAATGTTGGCGACGATGTCGAGCTTGCCGAAGCGGTCGATGGCGGCCTGGACGGCGGCCTCCCAGGCCGGCTCCGACGTCACGTCGAGCAGGTGGGCCTCGGCCTGTGCGCCGATAGTCCCGGCGACGCGCTGTGCCGCCGCGAGGTTGATGTCGGCGACGAACACGCTTGCGCCTTCCCGGGCGAAGGTGAGGGCGGTGGCGCGGCCGATGCCGGAGCCGCCGCCGGTCACCAGCGCCACCTTGTTCGCCAGTCTTGCCATTGCCCTATTCTCCCCGGTTGCTGCTGTATCGGTCGGCTGAACGGTGGGTCAGGCCGGGGTGCGGGAGGGGGTGCTCCCGCGGCCGGGCCTGACGGCGTGATCGCCGGGGCAGGAACCACCCGCGATGGCTGCTGGCGCAGCGCACCGCGGGTGGCCATTCCTGATCCCGTTGGCGTCAGGCGCGTCAGAAGTTGACCTTGGCCTCCACACCGAACTGCCGGGGTTCGCCGTAGTTGTTCTCGACGAGCCCGAGCGGCGCGCCGGTGATGTCGAAGGCGTAGATCTTGCGGTTATCGTCCATCAGGTTCTTGACGAACACCGCCAGCTCGAAGCGCTCCCGCGGGTCGGTGTAGGCGATACGGGCGTTCACCAGCCAGTTGGAGGGCACCAGCGTCACCGGCGCGTTGCTGAGCTGCGAGTAGAACTCGTCGGTGTAGACGCCGTTGAGGGTGGCGCGAACGGTACCGATGCTCAACTCGAACGCCTTGGTCGCCATCAGGCTCAAGGTGACGTCGGGGGACTGGGTCGCCTGACGATCACGGAAGCCGGTGCCGATGGGCACGTCCTCCACCTTGGTGTGCAGCAGGCTCAGGCCGGCATAGAGGGTGAGGCCGGCACCGGGCTGAACGGTGAACTCCGCGTCGGCGCCGTAGATGGTGGCGTCGGTGTTATACAGCGTGAAGTTCAGGCCGCGCTGGTCGAACGCCTGGAAGTCCTTGTAGTCATAATAGAAGGCGCTGAGGTTGAAGCGGGCCTTGCGATCCCAGAAGTCGAGCTTGTTGCCCACCTCGAAGGCGGTCAGCTTCTCGCCCTTGAAGCGGACGCCGGCCACCGGCGCCAGACCGGCAAAGCCGGCGTTGTAGTTGAACGCCTTGTAGCCCCGGCTGATGCTGCCGTAGAGCAGCAGGCCGTCGACCGGCCGCCAGTCGAGTTCCAGCCGCCCCGACCAGCCGTTTTCCGCATGGCTGTCGTTGATGGTCCCGGCCTCGGCCATGGTGCCCGGCGCCGGCGCGAACAGCATGCCGCAGGCGTCCGGCAGGGTGACGCCGGTGCTGTCGGTATTGGTGCAGCTCTGGGTGTAGTGGTAATTCTTCTTGTCGCGGGTCCAGCGCAGGCCGGAGACCACCGTCACCGTCGGGCTCAGCTCATAATCGACCTGGCCGAACACGGACCACGATTTGGTGGACAGGCTGTAGTCGGCCAGCATGGCGGCGCCGAAGTACTGGACAGCGAAGCCCTGATTGTAGGTGCCATCAATATCGAGATAATAGACGCCGGTGGTCCAGTTCATCTTGTCGGTCGAACCGCTCAGCCGCAGTTCCTGCGAGAAATTGGTGCTGTCGGCGCGCTGGGTGAACACGGTGAACGGCACCGGCGACAGGTCGTTGTCTTCCCGGTAGTCGCTGTCGACTTCCGAGTAGGCGGTCAGCGAGGTCAGCACCACGCTGCCGAAATCGTACGACACATGCCCCGTGGTGCTCCACATCCGCTTGGCGACGCGGCCCGGCTCATCGAACGAGCCGGTGAAGGGATCGCCATCGGCATCCGTGTAACCGAACGAGGTCGGCTCGCCGGGCAGCGGCACACCCAGCCCGTCGGCGTTGGGCGTGCCGGCGGTCGCGTAGGCGCCGCCGGTGGTTGACGGCTTCAGCTTGTAATAGTCGGCGCTGATCAGGATATCGAGCTGCTCGTTGGGCGTGAACTGGATGTGCCCGCGCGCGGCCACGACATTTTCCTCGTTGAGGTCGGGACCGATGTCGTTCTTGTAATAGCCGTCGGACTTCGAGCGGTAGGCCGCGATACGCGCCTTCACCGTGTCGCTGAGCGGACCGCCGACAGCGCCCTCGAACGTCACGCTGTCCCGTTCGGCGACGGCGATCGAGGCGTAGCCGTCGAGTTCGTCAGTCGGCTTGTTGGTGACGACGTGCAGCAGGCCGCCGGTCGCGTTGCGGCCGAACAGCGTGCCCTGCGGGCCTTTCAG
This sequence comes from Parapedomonas caeni, assembly GCF_041060555.1. Taxonomy (NCBI): domain Bacteria; kingdom Pseudomonadati; phylum Pseudomonadota; class Alphaproteobacteria; order Sphingomonadales; family Sphingosinicellaceae; genus Parapedomonas; species Parapedomonas caeni. Next base: position 81,002 of record NZ_JBEUDS010000004.1, read on the forward strand.
CACTTCGACGCGCTGGACATCGAACATCTTCTGCGAGGTGGCGGAAATCGCCGGCAGATAGACCTCGTCGATGTAGAAGGAGTTCGGTGCCTCCAGGTGGCCGGCGAAGTCGTTCTGCGACACGCCGCGGATGGAAATCAGGCCGACCACCGGCGAGCCGGTATCGGTGAACGAGAAGCCGGGGACGACGCTGGTGAGGTCGTTGGGATCGGTGATCGCCAGATCCTCCATCGCCTCGCTGCCCAGCGCGGTCACGGCGATGCCGATGTCCTGGATGGCCGCTTCGCGACGGGTGGCGGTGACCACCATCTCCTGCAGCACCTCGGTGCTGGTTTCCGCATTGTCGTCGGCCCACGCCGGCGCCGCCAGCGCGATGGCGGATACCATGGCAAAGCCGGACTTCATGGCAATCGTGGTGAAACGCCTGGACGCGTTCATATGCCCTCCCCAACTGGATGATCGTTGTTGTTGCCCGCACCCTAGCCGCTGCCCGGGGAGGGCCAATAGCGGGAAACCCCCATTGCCTCGTCGCATCGCCCGGCGTCTTTTTAGCGCGGCAAACAAGGGGGAGGTCCTGACGGATGACGACCTCCGCCGACGTCAACACATGGGGAGAAGCCGAATGTCCGCCATCGTCCAGCACACGTCCATGACCATCACCCAGCCGCACAAGCCGGCGTTCTTCGACACCAGCACCCTGCCGTGGAAGCCGTGGGTGATGGAGGGCACCCACTACAAGCTGCTCAGCATCAACCCGCGCACCGGCGGCTTCACCATGCTGCTCAAGGTCGATGCCGGCAACGAGGCGCCGGTGCATGGCCATCTCGGCACGGTGGAGGCCTATATCGTCGAGGGCGGCTTCGGCTATGGCGCCGATCGCGGCCGGGTGGGCGCCTATGTGCTGGAGGAAGGCGGCATCAACCACCAGCCCGACACCGACAATGACGGCGTGGTGATGTTCGCGGTCGCCCACGGCCCGCTGTGCGGCTTCAACGAGGATGGGTCAATCGCTGCGGTTGTCGATGGCAAGCTGATGTACCAACGTGCGCGCGAACATGGCGTCGCCGGCCACATCGCCAAGCCGGAGCAGTGGACCGATATCGCCTGACTTCTCGCCGATACGCGCCGGGCCCGCTCGTCCCTGCCTTGCTCCATCCCGGCAGCGTCGATTACACTGTTGTTACCGATCGACGTCGGTGCTGGCATCGCGAAAACAAAAAGGCGGTGCAGGGGAGGACAGGTATGGACGAGTTGCCCGCGCGCACGGCTGAAGAAACGCTCGACCTTTACGGGCGGATTCTCGGCTGTTCGGGATTTCGCGATCTCGGCCGGGACGTGCTGGCGCCACTGGCCCGCGAGGTCGGTGCCTCCAGCGCGGTTTTTTTGCAGTTCGTGCTGCGCCCGGGCGGGCCGGTGGTGGATCGCGGCATCACGTTCGCGCTCAATCCGCTGAGCCTTGCCAGCTATGTCGATCACTTCTACCGCTTCGACCCGGTGGCGCAGGCCTCGCGCATTCTCAACAGTTCGCCCAAGGCCGCCGACGTAGTAACGCTGACCGAGCTCACTGATCCGCGCGAATTCCACCGCAGCGACTATTACCATGAGTTTCTGCACCGCTACGGCATCAATGATGTGCTCGGCCTGTTCATTCCGGTGCGGGCGCTCAACGACCAGATTCTCTGTGTCGGCCTGCATCGCCAGCGCGACCTTGAGCCGTTCACGCCCGCGGAGAGCCGCCGCCTGCGCCAGCTGAAATCGGTGGTGACCGCCACCTTGTCGCGCCTGTGCCTGGCCGGCGCGATGGAGGAAGTCGACGGGGCGATGGATGCGCTGGCGCAGGCGCGCCAGCCGGTCGGCCTGGTGATTTTCAACGGCCGGTTCGATGTGCTGCACGCCAACGAGAAGGGGCTGGCGGACCTCGGCGTCGTCGACCGGCAGACCAGCCGCGCCTGGCTGGAGGCCATCCGCACCGCCGCCGCCCGGTTGCCGGCGGACCGCACCGGGCCCATGCCGCTGGACGTTGCCGGCAGCGGCTTGAGTGCCCATTTGCATCGCCAGACGCTGGCCGATGGCGCCGTGCGGGTGATTGTCACCACCGTCGCGGCCGGCATGCGCTCGCGCCTGGAGGAACAGTGCCGGCGCTTCGATCTCAGTACACGGGAAATCGAGGTCGCCCATCTGCTGGGCGCCGGGCTGTCCAACGATGCCATCGGTGTGCGGCTGCAGATCAGCACCCGCACCGTCGAGAATCACCTGCGCTCGATGTACGGCAAGGCGCGCGCCTCCAGCCGCACCCAGTTTCTCGCCCAGATGTTTGGCGTGGCGTAACGTCAGAGCGCTTGTGCGGCGGCCCAGGCGCTGGCCCACGCCCACTGGAAATTATAGCCGCCGAGCCAGCCGGTGACGTCCACCGCCTCGCCGATGGCGAAAAGCCCCGGCACCTGCCGGGCCTCCATGGTCTTGGACGACAGGTCCGCGGTGCTGAGGCCGCCGACCGTGACTTCCGCCTTGGCGAAGCCTTCCGTGCCGCTGGGGGTGAACGGCCAGTCGGCCAGACGCTGGGCGATCTCGCTCAGCGCCTTGTCGGTGAGGCCGCCCAGCTCCGACGGGCCGGCCGGCAGATCGAGTCGGTCGGCCAGCGCCTCGGCGAGCCGCTGCGGCAGCGGGGCCGCCAGTGTGGCGCGCAATGCGGCGCGCGGCCGGGCCCGCTTGGCGGCAACGAGCCAGTCGGTGTCGTGCCCGGGCAGGAAATTGACGCCGAGGCGGTCGCCGGGTTTCCAGTAGGATGAAATCTGCAGGATCGCCGGCCCCGACAGTCCCTTGTGGGTGAACAGCGCCGCCTCGCGGAAGCGGGTGCGCCCCAGGCTGACGATCACCTCGGTGGCGACGCCTGACAGCGCGCGGAACAGGGTGTCGTCGGCGCCCAGGGTCAGAGGCACCAGACCCGGTCGTGGGGTGACCACGCCCAGTCCGAACCGGCGGCCGATGTCGTAGGCGACGCCCGTTGCACCCATCTTGGGGATCGAAGGCCCGCCCGTCGCGATCACCAGCGCACGCGCGGCGAAGGTCGTGGTGTCGGTGCGGACGTGGAAGCGGTTGTCGCGGTGGTCGACGGCGCGGATCGCGCTGTCGACCCGCAGATCCACCTGTCCGCGGCCGCATTCGTCGGCGAGCATGGCGACGATCTGCCGGGCGGAGCCGTCGCAGAACAGCTGCCCCAGCGTCTTCTCGTGCCAGGCGATGCAGTGGCGGTCGACCAGCGCGATGAAATCGGCCGGCGTGAACCGGCCCAGCGCCGACTTGGCGAAGTGCGGGTTGTCCGACAGGTAGCGCTCGGCGCTGGCGTGCAGATTGGTGAAATTGCAGCGGCCACCGCCGGAAATGAGGATTTTCCGGCCCGGCTGGTCGGCGTGGTCGAGCAGCAGCACGCGCCGCCCGCGCTGGCCCGCCGTGGCCGCGCAGAACAGGCCCGCGGCGCCGGCCCCCAGAATGATCGCATCGAATTCGGTCATGCAGGGCTCTTGGCGGGGACGGCCGGGGAAGGCAAGGCCGCCGGCGCGGGCATGATTCGGCCCTCGGTATCTTCCGGCGATCGCGATGGCGCTGCCACGCCGCCGTCGCCGTCCTGTATATACACCCAATGCGTGTATTTAGTGGAGCGCGCGAAGACCATAACCTCCTACAAAATCTACTATAAAGCGCAATTGTGGGGGTCGTGGTGTCTGATATGCCCATATTGCGCAAAATTTATCGTTGCATTCTTCGTATTACCATGAGTAGTAATGATCCCAACAAAGCTCGCTAAGAGTGTGAATTGACCCGTTCGTGTCGCCGGCGTGAAGCGTGCCGGTGCACCGTCAGGCCAGGGAGGGATGCATGAACATCATGGTGGGCAAGCCGGCGGCGGCGGAACAGCAGGTGCCGGCCCGGGGCCGCAAGCGGCTGCGGGATCTGTTGTTGCAGCACCCCGACGTCGACCCCTATCCAGAGGGCTGGTTCGTCCTTGAATTCGCCGACAAGGTGCGCACCGACCGGCTGATTTCGAAGAAGTTCTTCGGTCAGGACGTGGTGATCTACCGTCACCCGGACTCCGGCCAGGTGATCTGCACCCAGGCGCACTGTCCGCATCTGGGCGCCCACTTCGACAGCTACAAGAACGGCGGCTGCCTGGAAGGCGGCATCATGGTCTGCCCCTACCACCATCTGCGCTTCGACCCGCAACGCCAGATCGAGAATGGCCGCCCGGGGCCGCTGCGGATCTACCCGACCATCGAATATCACGGCTTCGTGCTGGCGCTGCGGCAGCGGGACTGGACGGCGCCGCCGCTGCCGGTGCCCAATCTCGGCTTCTCCGAGGTCGACGAGGATGATTTCCTCTACGATACCCAGTCGGTCGGCGTGTTCAACGGCGACATGCTGGTGCCGCTGATGGCCAACGCCGACTACATGCACTTCCAGACCGTGCACGGCACGCCGGAGCCGGTGTGCGATCACGCCTTCTCCGTCTCGCCCGATGGCCGGGAGTGCTATTTCAGTTTCGAGCTGCTGGCCCGCAACGTGCACAAGGTGGACGAGGCCTATCCACGCGCCGGTCGCCTGCGCGGACTGCGGCGGATGTTCGCCCGCCCGCCGGGGAGCAAGAAGGCGCTGCCGGAGGTGCTGACGCGGGTGACGGCGGCGGGCATCGGTCCCGGGCTTGCCAAGAGCCGCTGGTGGGAGCCGCAGTTCGGCATCGACCTGCTGTCCTGGCTGTATGTGACGCCGATCGACCCCTTCACCTATGAGCTGTTCATGTGCCATGGCGCGCGCACCATCAAGGCGTTCAAGACCCGCCCGGTGCAGAAGGCGCTCAATGCCGTGGGGCTGCAGGCGCACATGTTCGCCAACCACCTTTACGTCGGTCAGGAGGACCCGCCCTTCTACACCGCCGACAAGCTGCGGCTGTACCAGCCGGCCTACCGGGCGAAGGACCAGATCATCGACAAATATATCGGCTGGTGGAAGTCGACGTTCTTCACGCCCGAGTTCCAGCGGATGATCGAGGGCTACGACCTGGACTTCAGCTAGCCGACCGCGCCGGCCGCACGCGGCCAGCCGCTTCAACTGCCAACACCTGATTCGAGTAAACGCGATGTGGGATGACTCTCGCGATGTGGTCGTCGTGGGTTCGGGCAACGGTGCCCTGACGGCCGCCCTTTGCCTGCACGACATGGGCGTGCGCGATGTGATGGTCATCGAGAAATCGATGGAGGTCGGCGGCACCAGCGCGCTGAGCGGTGGCGGCATCTGGGTGCCCGGCAATCACTATGCGGCGGCGGCGGGCATCGAGGATTCGCTCGACGAGGCCCGGGACTATGCCCTGGCGGCCAATGGCGCGGACGACGTGCCGGCACGCCTGGTGGAAACCTACATCGAGCAGGCCCCGCGCATGCTGCGCTTCCTGCATGAGCGCAGCCGGGTGCGCTATGTCTCGCTGGCGCATTATCCCGACTATTTCTCCGACCTGCCGGGCGCGCGCGCTGGCCATCGCTCGCTGGAGCCCGAACCGGTCGACATCACCCGGCTGGCGGACCGCGGCCGGCGCCTGAAGGACGGCCACCCGATCCTGCGCATTCTCAACCGCGTGCCGATGACCCAGACCGAGGCACACAGCTTCAACGTTCAGGCGCCGGGCTGGCAATGGGCCGCAGCAAAACTTTTGCTGCACTATTTTCTCGATCTGCCGCAGCGGCGGCACACCCGCCAGTCGCGCCGCGCCACCTGCGGCAGCGCCGGCGTCGCCCGGCTGCTGTGGTCGCTGGAAGAGCGCCAGGTGCCGGTGGCGCTGGGCGTCGAGCTCAAGGATCTGGTGGTGCAGCAGGGCCGGGTGACCGGCGTCGTCGTCGAGCAGGCCGGTCGTGTCCGGCGGATCGGCTGCCGACGGGCCGTGGTGCTGGCGACCGGCGGCTTCGAGCATGACCAGGCGCTGCGCGAGCAGTATCTGCCGCAACCGACGCAGGCTGCCTGGAGCACCACCCACAAGGCCAATACCGGCACGGCGGTGGCGCTGGCGCGCCGCCACGGTGCCCGGCTGCGCCGCATGGAAGGCGCCTGGTGGGTGCCGACCTTCCGAGTGCCGGGGATCGCCCACCCCTATCCGTCGATCATGGAGAAATCCTACCCCGGCAGCTGCGTCGTCGATGCGCGCGGCCAGCGTGTCGCCAACGAGTCGATGAACTACCAGCTCTATGTGCGCGAATGCCATCGCCTGCACGCCAGCGGCACCGACACCAGCCGGCTGTGGCTGATCTTTGATGCCGACTTCCGGCGCAAATACATCGTCAGCCCGATCCTGACCTCGCGGCTGATGCCGGACTGGATGATCCCGCGTGCCTATTTCTGCCCGGAATTCCTCACCCGCGCCGACAGCCTGGACGATCTCGCCCGCGCGGTGGGCATCGATGCCGCCGGGCTGGGCGCCACCATCGCGCGGTTCAACGGCTTTGCCGCGTGCGGCGAGGATGCCGACTTCGGTCGCGGCAACAGCGTCTACGACCGCTACTACGGCGACCCGGCGGTCACGCCCAACCCGTGTCTTGCGCCGATTGCCCGACCGCCGTTTTACGCGGTGCGGATTTATCTTGGCGAGTTCGGCACCAACGGCGGGCTGGACATCGACGAGAACGGCCAGGTGCTGGCCGACGACGGCCGGCCCATCGGCGGCCTGTACGCCAACGGCAATTGCGCGGCCGCCGTGCTGCCGTCCTACCCCGGCCCCGGCGCCACGCTCGGGCCGGCCATGACCTTCGCCTATCAGGCGGCCCGCCACATCGCCGGCTACAACATGGCGCCATGACGGGTCGTCACGTCCGCCAACGCATCAACCGAGAAGAGGTGCTGATATGGGTTCGGTGAAGACATTTGTTGGCCTGTCCTGCACGGGGCACGACGGTGCCGTGGCCCTGGTCGAGAATCGCGCGCTGGCCTTTGCCGAGGCCGCCGAGCGGTATCGCCAGAGCAAGTTCGCGGTCGGCATGGCGCCCGACGACCACCATTACTGCCGCAACGTGCTGGCCCAACATGCCTCGGGCGACGAGATCGTGCTGGCCCGCAGCTGGAGCGCGCAGGCCGATGCCATCTGGCATGCCGAGAATGATCTGCTGCGCCAGAGCATCGCCGCGCTGCCGCAGCATCGCGACGTGCTGCAACAGCTGGTGACGTTCCACCGCGACAGCTGGGACCATTTCATGAAGCCCAGCATCGACATCGCCGGCCATGGCCTGCATCGCGCCGCTGGCGCGCTGGGCCGCCGGGTGGTCGAGACCCGCGCCTATGACCATCATCTCTGCCACGCCGCGTTCGGCGCCTGGAGCAGCCCGTTCGAGCGGGCGGCGGTGATGGTGATGGACGGCCAGGGCGAGGGGCGCGGCACGGCGTTCTGGCACTATCGCGACGGCGATCTGCACCCCATCGAGACCGAACCCTATGGCGGGGCGCTGGTCGCCTGCTACGGCAGCCTCGGGCTTTACTATGGCATTCTCGTCTGCCTGGCCTGCGGCTTCGAGCCGGTGGCGGGCGAGGAATGGAAGATCATGGGGCTGGCGCCCTACGGCCGCACCGACGAGGCGCTCTACCGCCGCCTGCAGGCGCTCTACACGGTCGATGGCCTGAGCGTGAACTGCACCGACCAGGCGGTGGACATCTTCCTTGAGCTGGCCGGTAACCCCGTCAGCCACAAGCGGGACTTCCAGAAGGCGGCGGACTATGCCCACACCTTCCAGCGCTATTTCGCCGACATCTCGACCGCGCTGATCCGGGAGCTGGCCCGGCGTACCGGCGAGAAGGTGCTGGTGCTGGCCGGCGGCTGCGGCCTCAATTCCTCCTTCAACGGCCGCATTGCCGGGCTGGGGGCCTTCGATCAGCTGTTCGTGCCCTGCGCGCCGGCTGACGATGGCAACGCCGCCGGTGCCGCCATGCTGGCGGCGCGCGATCATGGCGAAGGGGTGATCGCCGGCGGTGACGCCCACACGCCCTATCTGGGTTCCAGCATCGACCTTCATGCGCTGGAGGCGATCCGTCGTCATGCACCGTTCCTGCCGTGGGCGCGCTTCGACGACGAGGCGGTGCTGGTGGCGGAAGCCGCCCGCCGTATCGCCGCCGGCCAGGTGGTGGGCTGGATGCAGGGCCGGGCGGAGTTCGGTCCGCGGGCGCTGGGCAACCGCAGCATTCTGGCCGATCCGCGCCGGGCGGAAATGAAGGACCGGGTCAACGCGGTGGTCAAGTTCCGCGAGGCGTTCCGGCCGTTCGCGCCCTCGGTGCTGCATGAGGCCGGTCCCGACTATTTCAGCGACTATCAGGACAGCCCGTACATGGAGCGCACGCTGACCTTCCGGCCGGAGATGGGCGCGCGGGTGCCGGCGGTCTGCCATGCCGACGGCACCGGGCGCGCTCAGAGCGTCACCCGTGCGCGCAATCCGCTCTACCACCGGCTGATCGAGGCGTTCGCCGCCCGCACCGGCGTGCCGATGCTGCTCAACACCAGCCTCAACGTGATGGGCAAGCCGATCGTCCACAGCATCGAGGATGGCGTGCAGACCTTCCTCGGCACCGGCATCGACTGCCTGTTCGTCGGCCCCTATCTGCTGGCCAAGGATCTGGCGACCCGGCCTGAGGGGGCCTCGGCGCCGGCCAGCCAGCTCGCCGGGGAGCTGGCGTGATGTCCGCCGCCGAGTTCCCCCCCCGGAACACGCCCCGGCACGCGGGGTCGCCCGCGCCCGGGGGCGCCCCTGAGGCCGCCGCCGAACCGGGACGTGTGTGGTTCGTCACCGGCGCCTCGTCCGGTCTCGGTCAGGCGCTGGCCCGCCGCCTGCTGGCCGGCGGCGCCCGGGTGATCGTCTCCGCCCGCGATCCGGCGGCCATCGCGCCGCTTGCCGCGGCCTACCCCGAGCAGGCGCTGGCCCTGCGGCTGGACATCCGGGACGAGGCGATGGTGGCCGACGCGGTGGCGGCGGGCCTGGCGCGTTTCGGCACCATCGACGTGCTGGTGAACAATGCCGCCTTCGGCCTGTTCGGCGCCGTGGAGGAAGTGACGGAGGCGCAGGCGCGCGCCGTGTTCGACACCAATTTCTTCGGCACCTTGCGGATGATCCGCCACGTGCTGCCGGTGATGCGCGCCCGCGCGGCGGGACGGATCATCAACATCTCCTCCGCCGTGGCGCGGTTCGGCGTCGGCGGGCTGGGCCTTTATGCCGCGTCGAAATGCGCCATCGAGGGACTGTCGACGGCCCTGGTGGGCGAGCTGGCGCCGCTGGGCATCCACGTCATGGTCGCCGAGCCGGGCGCGCTGGCCACCGCGTTCGGCGCCAACATGGCGCACGCCGACAGCCTGCCGGCCTATGGCTTCATCCGCGAGCGCTGGGCGCAGTGGCTCGATCAGGCGCTGCTGGGCGACCTCGACCGGGCGGCGGCCGCCATCGTCGAGGCCGGCCTGATGAGCGCGCCGCCGGCCACTCTGGTGCTGGGCCAGGACGCGCTGCAGCTGGTCCGTGGCAAACTGGAGGCGGACCTTGCCGAATGCCTGCGCTGGACCCCGCTGACACTGTCCATCACGCCGGGAGCCCAGGCATGAACGTCGCCGTCTCCATCGACGCCCGGACGGCGTTGCTGTTCTCGCCCTGCCGCCTCGCCGGCCTCGATCTGCGCAGCCGGATCGTCATGGCGCCGATGACCCGCTGCATGGCCGAGGACGGTGTGCCGGGTCCCGCCACCGCCAGCTACTACGCCCGGCGCGCGGCGGCCGACGTGGGCCTGATCATGAGCGAGGGCATCGGCGTCGATCATCCCGCCGCGCTGGGCGAGGGCACGTTTGGCGAGCGCAACATGCCGGTGCTGCAGGGCGCGGCGGCGATCGCTGGCTGGCGGGCGGTCACCGATGCCGTGCATGCCGCCGGCGGGCTTATCTTCGCCCAGCTCTGGCATCAGGGCCCGCTGCGGCGCCCCGGCAGCGGGCCGCAGCCGCGCGCTGTCTCGTGCCGGCCCGATGGTCGCTGGGGCCCGCTCGACGGCAGCACCAGCGCGCCGCCGGATTACCTTGAGGCGGTGCGCCCGCCCACCGTGGCGATGACGGACAACGACATCGCCGACGTCATCGCCGCGTTCGGGCGTTCGGCCGCCCATGCGCAGACGGCCGGCTTCGACGGCATCGCCCTGCATGGCGCCCATGGCTACCTGATCGACAGCTTCCTGTGGCCCGAGACCAACAGTCGCGTCGACGCCTGGGGCCGCACGCTGGCGGCGCGGACCCGCTTCGCGGTGGCGGTGATCGAGGCGGTGCGCGCCGCCGCGCCGGCGCTGCCGGTGGCGTTTCGCTATTCGCAATGGAAGCTGCAGGACTATGACGCCCGGCTGGTCGACACGCCGGACATGCTGGCGGCACTGCTGGCGCCGCTGGTCGATGCGGGCGTCGACCTTTTCGATGTCAGCACGCGGGTGTTCCATCGCCCTGCCTTTGCCGGGTCGCCGCTGTCGCTGGCGGGCTGGACGCGCAGGCTTACCGGCGTGCCGGCGATCGCCGTCGGCGGCGTCGGCCTCAGCCGCGAGCTCAAGGACTCGCTGATGGCGGTGGTGCCGGCGGAGGACAATGTCGCCCGCGCCGTGGTGGCGATCGAGCGCGGCGAGTTCGACCTGCTGGGGGTCGGCCGCGCGCTGCTCGCCGATCCCGACTGGGCTCGCAAGCTGCGCCAGGGGGCGCCGTTGCCGGCCTTCTCGCCCGCCGCCTTCGCCACCCTGATCTAGCGCCGCCCCGTCATCGGCCCTGTTTGCGGCCCCGTTATGGCCCTGTTTACGGCAAGGAGACCTCGTCATGGCCAGCATCGCCCCGTCGCCGCTTGCGCCCGCCCAACGCTATGGCCTGCCGATCCCGGTCGGCTGGTATCACCTGTGTCCGGCCGATGAGCTGGCGCCCGGCGCCGTGCGCACGCTGACGCTGTTCGGCGGCCAGTGGGTGCTGTTCCGCGATCAGGCCGGCACCGCCGGTGTGGTGGAGCCCTACTGCCGGCATCTGGGCGCCCATCTGGGTGTCGGCGGCGTCGTCGACGGGGCGCTGCTGCGCTGCCCGTTTCATAAGTGGGGCTACGACACCGCCGGCTTCTGCCGCGACATTCCCTATGCCCGCAAGATGCCGCCGGTGCTGGAACGCGCGCCGGCGCTGCGGGCACTGCCGGTGCGCGAGGCGGCCGGCGGCATCTGGGCCTGGTACCACCCGGCGGGCGCGGCGCCCGACTGGTCTCTCGACGCGCTGGTCGAGGCGGTGCCGGCGGACTGGCGGCAGCGGGCGGGGCCGGTGCACGACATCCACACCATCGCCCAGGAGATCGGCGAGAACAGCGTCGATGGCCCCCACCTGGTCTATGTCCACGGTCAGCCGGTGGTGCCCAACGGCCAGTCGCAGTACGCGGGACCGCTACGCCAGACACTGATCAATACGCAGCTGCCGATCGAGGGCGAGGACGGCCAGATGCACAGCTGCGACTACCGGCTCAACCTCCAGCAATGGGGGCCGGGTCTGCAGATCCTGCGCCAGGAGCGCTATGTCAGCCTGCTCAACATCATGACCATCACGCCGCTCGACACCGCGCTGACGCGTCTGCGCTTCACCTTTTTCCATCCGCCCTACGAGGATGGCTTCCGCCAGCGGATGATCGACGAGCTGATCGAGGAACAGGTCGGCCAACGCGGCGACTATGCGGGCGTTGAAGCGGACTTGCCGATCTGGGACAACAAGATCTATCGCGCCCAACCCCTGCTGTGCGATGGCGACGGGCCGATCCTGCAGTACCGCGCCTGGTTCCGGCAATTCTATCCTGTCGCGTGACGGGGCGCCAACATAAGGCGGAGTGCCGTCGCAGCATGCCCGGCCTTGTCTGGAGGCGATGGCCTGCATATCTTTAAAGCCTGCGCAGCAATGATGTTGGCAACACGGCGGTCGCCGTGAGGATGGGCTTTCTCCGCGACGGCGTCGCCAAAGGGGGCAAATAGGTGTCTGGCGATCGCTGATGCAACATGGACCTCTCATCCCGACCATTGTGGCCGGCCTGACGGTCGCCTTCATTTTCGGCCTGCTTTCCCATCGGTTGCGTGTGTCGCCTCTCGCGGGATACCTGCTGGCGGGTATCATTGTCGGCCCCTTCACGCCGGGGTTTGTCGCCGATGGCGGACTGGCGGCGGAACTGGCGGAAATCGGTGTCATTCTGCTGATGTTCGGCGTCGGACTGCATTTCTCGCTGCGTGACCTGCTGTCTGTTCGTCATGTGGCGGTACCGGGCGCTATCGGCCAGATTGCGGTGGCCACGCTTGCCGGCGTCGGGCTGGCGATGCTGCTGGGCTGGTCACTGGGAGCGGGCATCGTCTTCGGCCTTGCGTTATCGGTGGCGAGCACGGTGGTGCTGCTCCGGGCCTTGCAGGTGCGCAATCTCCTCCACACCGAACGGGGGCGTATCGCCGTTGGCTGGTTGATCGTCGAGGATCTGGCGATGGTACTGGCGCTGGTTCTCTTGCCTGCCGTTGCCAGTGCCGCTACCGGCGCGGGCGTTACGTTCGGCGCATTTGTCGGCGCACTGGCGCTGACTTTGCTCAAGGTATCGGGTTTCGTTGCCTTCATGCTCCTGATTGCCCGTCGCGCCATTCCTGCACTGCTGCATTATGTCGCGCACACCGGTTCGCGGGAGCTCTTTCGCCTTGCGGTGCTCGTGATGTCGCTGGGGGTGGCCTTCGGGGCGGCGATGCTGTTTGACGTTTCGTTCGCGCTGGGAGCATTTTTTGCCGGGATCATCCTTGGTGAAACCCGGTTGAGCCAGCGGGCGGCAGAAGAGACAATGCCTCTGCGGGATGCCTTCGCGGTCTTGTTCTTTGTCTCGGTGGGTATGCTGTTTGATCCGCGGATCATCATCGAGCAACCGCTGCCGCTGCTGGCCACGGTGACCATCATCATCGTGGGCAAGTCGCTAGCGAGCTATGTCATCGTCCGCCTGTTCGGGCATCCGCATGGTACGGCGCTGGTTATATCGGCCAGCCTGGGTCAGATTGGCGAATTCTCGTTCATTCTTGCAGCCCTCGGGGTCAGCCTGAATTTGCTGCCGCCGGATGGGCAGGATCTGGTTCTTGCCGGCGCGATGTTTTCCATCCTCATCAATCCGTTCCTGTTCAACTGGATCGGCCGGCTCGATCCCGAGGCCCTGGGAGTTGCCGAGCAGTCAGCCCCCGGCACGCCGCCGCCGGCCCCGGACGCTCATGGTGGTCATGTCGTCCTTGTCGGTTATGGCCGGGTCGGCCGGCGTGTTGGCCAGGCCCTCATGGTGAACCGGACGAGGCTGGTGGTGATCGAGGAGATCGCCGAGCAGGCCGAGGCGGCGCGACGGGATGGCGCCGAGGTCATTGTGGGTAACGCCGCCAGTCCCGAAGTTCTCGCCAAGGCGGATCTCGCGAAAGCCGCCCAGTTGCTGGTGGCCATCCCGGAAGGGTTCGACGCTGGTCAGGTGGTGGAACAGGCCCGCCACGCCAGTGCTGACCTGGCCATCATCGTGCGCGCCCACTCGGACGCCGAGGTGGCGCACCTGCGCCGCCTCGGCAGCACTCATGTGGTGATGAGCGAGGACGAGACCGCGCGCCGCATGTTAAGTCTGGCCATGCCGGCTACCGCCACCTTGTAGGCGGGACGCGGAGGAGAGAGTTCACGTCCCCCCTTGTCGGGCTGACCTGTTGCGGTACGGCAGCGGGGTCGCTATTCCGCCGCCTGCCGGCCCTGTTTGGCCTCGATCAGCTCCAGCACGCCGCCGGCGGCCTCGACCAGATTGGTGCCGGGGCCGAAGATCGCCGAGGCGCCGGCCTTGTACAGGAAGTCGTAGTCCTGCGCCGGGATGACGCCGCCGCAGAACACCAGGATATCCCCGGCGCCCTGGGCCTTCAGCTCCTCGATCAGCGCCGGCACCAGCGTCTTGTGGCCGGCCGCCAGGCTGGAGACGCCGACGGCATGGACATCGTTGTCGATGGCCTGACGGGCAGCTTCCGCCGGGGTCTGGAACAGCGGACCGACATCGACGTCGAAGCCGAGGTCGGCAAAGCCGGTGGCCACCACCTTGGCGCCGCGATCATGGCCGTCCTGGCCCATCTTGACGATGAGGATGCGCGGCCGCCGGCCCTCGGCCTTGGCGAAGGCGTCGATGCGGCCCTGCAGCGCCTGGAACGCGCCATCGCCCTCGTAGGCCGCGCCATAGACGCCGCTCACAGACTTGATCTCGGCACGGTGACGCCCAAACACATCCTCCATGGCGCTGGAAATCTCGCCCAGCGTACAGCGGGCGCGGGCGCAATCAACCGCCAGCGCCAGCAGGTTGGCCTGACCCCTGGCGCCATCGCGCAGGGCGTTGAGCGCGGCCTGGGCGCGGGCCTCGTCGCGGCCGGCCTTGACCGCGTTGATGCGGGCGATCTGCGCCTCGCGCACGGCGTTGTTGTCGACGTCGAGGATGTCGATCGGGTCTTCCTTGGCCAGGCGGTACTTGTTGACGCCGACCACCACTTCCTCGCGCCGGTCGATGCGCGCCTGCTTGGCCGCCGCGGCTTCCTCGATCTGCAGCTTGGGCAGGCCGGATTCGACGGCCTTGGTCATGCCGCCCATCTCTTCGACTTCCTGGATGATTGCCCAGGCCTTGTCGGCGAGCTCCTTGGTCAGGCTCTCGACGTAGTAGGAGCCGCCCAGCGGATCGACGACCTTGGTGATGCCGCTCTCTTCCTGCAGGATCAGCTGGGTGTTGCGGGCGATGCGGGCGGAGAAGTCGGTCGGCAGCGCGATCGCCTCGTCGAGCGCGTTGGTGTGCAGCGACTGGGTGCCGCCCAGCGCCGCCGCCAGCGCTTCCAGCGCGGTGCGGACGACATTGTTGTACGGGTCCTTCTCGGTCAGGCTGACACCCGAGGTCTGGCAGTGGGTGCGCAGCATCAGCGAGCTGGCCTTCTTGGCGCCGAAGTCCTTCATGATGCGTGCCCACAGCAGGCGGGCGGCGCGCAGCTTGGCGACTTCCATGAAGAAGTTCATGCCGATGGCGAAGAAGAACGACAGGCGGCCGGCGAAGGCATCGACGTCGAGGCCCTTGGCCATGGCCGCGCGGACATACTCCATGCCGTCGGCCAGCGTGAAGGCGAGCTCCTGCACCTGCGTCGCGCCGGCTTCCTGCATGTGGTAGCCGGAAATGGAGATCGAGTTGAACTTCGGCATGTTCTTGGCCGTGTACTCGATGATGTCGGCGATGATCCGCATCGAGGGCGCCGGCGGGTAGATGTAGGTGTTGCGGACCATGAACTCCTTGAGGATGTCGTTCTGGATGGTCCCCGACAGCTTGTCGGCCGACACGCCCTGTTCCTCGGCCGCGACGATGTAGAAGGCCAGACACGGGATGACCGCGCCGTTCATGGTCATCGACACCGACATCTTGTCGAGCGGGATGTCCTGGAACAGGATCTTCATGTCCTCCAGCGTGTCGATGGCGACACCGGCCTTGCCGACGTCACCCACCACGCGCGGGTGGTCGGAATCGTAGCCGCGGTGGGTGGCCAGATCGAAGGCGACCGACAGGCCCATCTGGCCGGCGGCGAGGTTGCGCTTGTAGAAGGCGTTGGATTCCTCGGCGGTCGAGAAGCCGGCATACTGACGGACGGTCCACGGCCGGTTGGCGTACATGGTCGCGCGCACGCCACGGGTGAAGGGGAAGAAGCCGGGCAGGTCTTCCTCCAGGCTGGCGGTGTCGGCGGCGGTGTAGAGCGGCTTGACGGCAATGCCCTCGGGCGTCTGCCAGGTCAGCGTGTCGAGTGGCGTCTCGCCCAGCTCCTTCTGTGCCAGCGCCTGCCAATCCGCGATCGTTTTTGATTCCGACATGTGATCCTCGACTTCCGGTCCGCGCGTCGCCCGGGCCGAATCCCCGCTGGACGCACCTATGCTCGATGATCGCATTGCAAATTTTGTGACAGATTTGAAGCGCCGAGATGCGAATATCGGCGGGCGGGCGCCCCGCAACCTGCAAAAATTGTAAAATGCGAGATCGACGCCGGATGCAAGCCATGCTGCCGCCGTCCGGCGTTGCACGGCTCGCCATTCAGCCGATGCGGCCTCCATCATGACGCGTGACCAGCACGACCGATGGACGCGGCGGCATGTCGGGCTGGAAGTCCGGCCACCGGGTGGCTGGGTTCTCGAACGACGAGTCGCGCCCGAAGGGAGCGTAATCCCGGGTGCCATCGGCTGCCGGGTGCTGGATGGACAGGAACAGCGCGCGGCCATCGGGCGTGAAGCAGGGGCCACAAAGCTCGGCGCCCACCGGCACGCGGAAGAACATGCGGCTGGTTGCTCGCAGAGCCCCGTCTGTTTCGATGGCGTAAAGACCGTCCGCGGTGCCCGTTTGTCCCCAGGCCGCCCCCTGGTCGGTGGCGACCCACAGACGGCCGTCGGCATCAATGGCACAGTTGTCTGGTGAGCCAAACCAGCCATTGGCGCTGGTCACCGGGTTGTAAGTGGCGCCAACGGTGCCGACCGACGGGCTGCCACAGCGCAACAGGATCTCCCAGCGGAACGTGGTGGCGGCATGATCGCCATCCGGGGCCACCAGTTCGACGATATGGCCGAAGGTGTTCACGGCGCGCGGGTTGGCGGCATCAATCTCGCCGGCCTGGCGGCGAGTGTTGTTGGTGAGCATGACGTAGACCCGCCCATTGCTGGGGTGGGGCTGCACATCCTCCGGCCGGTCCATCGGTGTGGCACCCATCAGAGTCGCGGCCTTGCGGGCCTCGATGACCACGTCCGCCTGGCTGGCAAAGCCATTTTCAGCAGTCAGTGGCCCGTGTCCGAAGATCAGGGGCAACCAGGTGAGCGAGCCATCGGCATCGAAGCGGGCGGCGTAGAGCGTGCCGTCGTCCAGCAGGTCGACGTTGGCGGCGCGATTGCGCGGGTCGTAGCGCCCCTTGGTGACAAACTTGTAGACATACTGGAAGGTCTCGTCGTCGCCCGAATAGACCACGATCCGACCGTCAGGGTTGATGACTGTTTCCGCCCCCTCGTGCTTGAAACGGCCAAGTGCGGTGCGCTTCCTCGGCGTTGACAACGGATTTTGCGGGTCGATTTCGACAATCCAGCCGAAACGGTTGGGTTCGTTGGGCTCATGGCTGACGTCGAAACGCTTCTGGGCGAGGCTGAACCGGGAGAAGCCGCCGGCACCGATACCATAGTTGAAATGATTTTCCGTCTCGCGATGACCTTCAGGCAGCACTCCCCGGAAATACTGGTCGAAGTTTTCCTCGCCGGTCAGGTAGGTGCCCCAGGGCGTCACGCCGCCGGCGCAGTTGTTCATGGTCCCGGTCACCATCCGGCCGGCGGGATCGGCGCCGGTCTTCATCCGGTCGTGGCCAGCGGCGGGGCCGCTGATGGCGATGGGGGTCGACCGGCAGCTGACGCGCCGGTTGAACCGGCTGTCGGCGACCGTTGCCCATCCCGCGCCATCGCGCCGCAGTTCGATAACCGAGACGCCATGGGCTGCCAGTTCGATCTGCGCCATTTCCGGCGTATAGGCCGACGGGTCCAGTGTGACGCCGTCGCCGGAGGACTTCATGAGTCCGGGGAACATCAGTTGCGGAATGGTGTACTCATGGTTGACGCATAGCAGTGCGCGATCAGCGCTGATCGGGATGAAACCGATGTAGTCGCAGTTGTAGCCGAACTGCATTTCCTGCGCGGCGGCGGTCTGGCGCATCGGATCGAAGGCAGGTGCGCCTGGAAGCACCGGGTCACCCCAGCGCAGCAGTATCGCGGCATCGTGGCCGGGCGCCACATGGTGGGTTTCGTCGACGCCGTGGCTGATTTCGCCGAACTCGAAGGAGGGCGATGCTGCACCGGCGCGCACGTCGGCCGCGCGCAAGGGGCTGGGCAGGACAGCGAGTGCGGATGTGGCCAGCGCCGCTTTCAGGGCATCGCGGCGGCCAAAGCGATGCGTGACAATGTCGGCGAAGGGTAGACCAGCCATGGGGGAGCCTCACGAGAGGAAGGGTAGAACGTGCCTTCCCTCTGGCAGGGCTCTGTGTCGGTTCGATGACAGATCAGCAGCTCTTTGCGCCGATTGCCGTTCGTGGTGCGCCGGGCCGTGGCAGCAGATGTTCCGCCTGGTCGGCCGGTAGCGGCTTGCCAAGCAGGAAACCCTGCACTGTGTCGCAGCCGTGATCGCGCAGAAAGTCGAGTTGGGTGGTTGTCTCGACGCCTTCTGCCGTAACAGTGAGCTGGAGCGAGCGCGCGAGATCGATAATGGTGGTGACAATGGGGACGCCCTCGCCGTTACCATCAAGGTCGTTGACGAACGCGCGATCGATCTTGAGTTTGCTGACGGGCAACTGCTTGAGTACTGCCAGCGAGGAATAGCCGGTGCCGAAATCGTCGATCGCGACATGGACCCCCAGGGCGCGCAGCTGACGCAGCCGGTCCGCTGCCGCCACGGGGTCGGCCATCAGCGCGCTTTCCGTTACCTCCAGTTCAAGACACTGGGGGGGCAGGCCGGTATGCGCCAGTACGGCCGCCACCTGATCGATGAAGTTGTTGGTCTGGGTTTGCAGCGGCGACACATTGACCGCCACCATCAATGTCGTGCCGGCCATCCGGTTCCACTGCGACACCTGCCGGGAGGCCTCGTGCAGCGCCCAGTTGCCCAGCGCGCCGATCATGCCGATGTCTTCGGCCAGCGGGATGAAGGTGGACGGCGGCACCATGCCGAGTTGCCGGTGCCGCCAGCGCATCAGCGCTTCAAAGCCTTGCAGGGTCTGGTCACGTGCGCTGAAGATCGGCTGATAGTGCAACAGCAGTTCACCCCGCTCGCAAGCCTGGCGCAGGTCACGGGTGAGCATGGATCGCAGGCGATAGGATTCGTTCATGCCGGCGGCGTAGAACTCGACGGGGTGATGACCCTGTTCGCGCGCTCGCCCCAGCGCCAGTTCAGCGTCGGACAGCAGGGTCTCCGGCGCCGCCGCGTCGGCCGGGAATACGGTGACCCCCATCGTTACGCGCAGGTGGACCGTCTCGCCGTTCAGCCGGTAGGGCTTGTTCACGGCCAGACTCAATCTTTCAGCAAGTTGCTGAGTGGTGGCGTTACCAATGAGCCCGCGGACCACCACGCCGAAGTCGTCCGGCCCCACGCGAGCGACAACACCCAGAGCGCCCGTGCCGCGTTCCAGCCGGCGGGCCATTTTGCGCAGCAGCAGGTCGCCTGCGCGCATGCCGAGCTCGTTGTTGATTTCGCGGAAACGCTCGATGTTGAAGCGGGCCACCAGAACCTGCTCGTCCTTGAGCAACGGTCCGGTTGACATTTCACGCAGTTTTTCGATGAACATGACGCGATTGGGAAGTCCGGTCAGGGCGTCGAAGTGTATCAGTTGCTGGATGCGGACATCCGCTTCCTTTGAATGGGTGATGTCTGTGGCAACGCCGACCAGGCAGGTTGGGACGTCATTGGCATCGCATATCACCCGACCGCGCATGCCGACCCAGCAGTAATGACCATCGCTGTGTCGCAGGCGATACTGGTCGGCCTGCTCCTTGAAGGGGCGATGCAGCATGCGCCGCATCGTTGCGGTGGCGCGCTCCCGATCGTCGGGATGCATCCGCTGACGCAGAATGTCGGTTGGCAACGTTGCATCATTGGGTAATCCCAGCAACGTTTTCAATTGGGGCGACAGCACCAGGGTGCGGCTGTCGAGATGCCACTCCCATACGCCACTGCTGGTGGCCGAAAGCGCGAGTTCCAGCCGTTCGCCATAATGACGCAGCTGTGCCTGATGCACGCAAATGCGCCGGCCTGTCACACACAGGACCGAATAGAGCAGGATGGCGGTCAGTCCGACATAGAACCAGCCCTTGTAGGTCTGCAGTATGGCGACCTGCTGGGCGGACATGGGCAGGCTGTTCACCAGGTGATCGCTGCCTGCAATCCACAAGGCTCCCACCAGTGCGTAGGCAAGCGCCAGTAGCGCTGGCAGGCGGCGATACCCGACTGTCCCGAGGACAATGCGCCGTGTCGCTTCGGCGGCGGTAGCCGGCATCTCAGCCGTGTCGGTATGCTTCGCGGTCATAGGCCTACGCAACCCCAACAAAGTTGTGGCAGTCTCACTCAACCCAATCCCCAGTCGTCATAGTGTCGAGTCGAGGTGAAAGGACGGTTAATGGTCTCCCGACGCCGGGGCGATGGACAGTTGGCCGTTGCCGGGGTTGGAGTAGAGTGAAGCTGATGTCGGCCCGACAAGGGGGAGGTACGGATGACGAGAGGGCTGTTGGTTGCTGTCGGGCTGGTGTTGCTGTTGGGGGCGGGGCAACCGGCGTCGACGGCGGAGGTCCAAGGACGGCCAGAGTCTGAGGCGTTGGCCACACTGCTGGATGATCACTGGACCTATGTCCTGAACGAAAATCCGGTGCTGGCGACGTCACTGGGCGTGCGCCGTTTGGATGGCAGGCTGGGTGATCAGTCGGTCGCGGCGATGGATCGCCAGAGGGCGTCGCTGGAGGCGCTGATCAGGCGGGCGGAGGCGATTGACCCTGCTCGACTGTCAGCGGCGGAGCGGGTCAATCGCGCCATCCTGATCCGCGATATGAAGACGGAACACGACGGCCTGGCTTTCGGTCAGCGGCTGATGCTGTTCACCACCTACAGCGCCTGGCATACCCAGTTTGCCGGCCTGCCCGATGCGGTGCCGTTTTTCACTCGCGCCGATTACGACAGCTATCTTGGCCGTCTGGCGGAATATCCGCGTCTGAACGCCGAGGGTATCGCCACGACACGCGCGGCCCTGTCGGGAGGGTTCGTCCAGCCCTGCGCGGCGATGGTGGGGTTCGAGAAGACCATCGAGGCCCACATTGTCGACGATGTTGACCAGTCGGTGTTCATGCGCCCGTTTGGCCGGCGGCCAGACAGCATTGACGATGCGGCCTGGGCAGACCTGAAAAAGCGGGCCCTGTCGCTGGTGCGAGACAAGGTCATCCCGGCCTATCGGGATTTTCTGGCGTTCTACACCGGGGAATATGCGCCACGCTGCCGCCAAAGCGTTGGCGCGTCTGCCTTGCCGCAGGGAGCGGACTATTACCGTTATCGCGCCCGGGCGATGACGACGACCGAACTGACACCTGACCAGATTCATCGCATCGGTCTCGATGAGGTGGCGCGCATCCAGAAGGAAATGGACAAGGTGGCGTTCGCCGCCGGGTTTGCCGGTCGCCAGACCTACGCCCGCTATCTGCGGGAGGAGCCGCGTTTCTATGCACGGAGTCCCGATGAACTGCTGTTGCATGCCGGAGCGCTGGCCAAGCGGATCGACGGCGAGTTGCCAAGATTGTTTGGTCGACTGCCGCGCCTTCCCTATACGGTGAAGCCAATTCCGGCTGATCAGGCGGAAGGCACGACGACGGCCTACTATGAACCCGGCGCCGGCTCGGCGGGCCGGGCCGGCGTGTACCGGGTGAATACCTCGCATCTTGATCAGCGACCGCTGTACGAACTGCCGTCGCTGACCGTGCATGAGGCCGTGCCGGGTCATCATCTGCAGATTGCTCTTCAGCAGGAGCTGAATCTTCCCGATTTCCGCAAGTACACCAGCTTCTTCACCGCGTTTGTCGAGGGCTGGGCGCTTTATGCTGAAACGCTTGGCCATGACATGGGGCTCTACGACAAACCGGAAACCCAGTTCGGGCGGTTGTCATACGAGATGTGGCGCGCGTGCCGTCTGGTGGTGGACACGGGACTGCACGCCAAGGGCTGGACCAAGCAGCAGGCGATCGATTTCATGACAGCCAACACGGCGCTCAGCCCGCACAACATCGAGGCGGAAGTGAACCGCTATATCACCTGGCCCGGTCAGGCGTTGGCGTATAAGATCGGCGAGTTGCGCATCCGCGCTCTCAAGGCGCGGGCGCAAGCGGCGCTGGGGCCGGCTTTCGATCTCAGAGCCTTTCACGATGCGGTGCTGGAGAATGGCGCGGTGCCGCTTGATGTGCTGGAGGCGCATATTGATGGCTGGATCGCGGGCCGGAAACAACGCCATCAACAGGAGGCAGGATCATGATTCTGACCGGTGGGTGCCAGTGCGGCGCCAAGCGCTACCGCGTGGAAACCGAGTCGCCTGAGGCGTATTATTGCCACTGCCGCATGTGTCAGAAGGCGGTGGGCAACGTCTTTGCGGCGTTTGTCAATGTTCCCAAGGCCGCCGTCGACTGGGCGACGCTGGGCCCCGATCTCTACCATTCGTCACGCCTTGCGGAACGGGGTTTTTGCGCCCGTTGCGGCACGCCGCTGAGCTTCGCCTTTCCCGACTCCGATCGTATGGACTTGACGATCGGCAGCCTCGACGACCCGGTCGCCGTGCACCCCAGCAGCCATTTCGGCATCGAAAGCCGGGTGCCCGGATGGAGTCATGAGGATGGACTGCCAGGCAAGCGGGTCGACGACTCACCGGAGATCGTTGCCCGCTGGGAAGCGGCCTACGGCGTTGGCACCAGACCAGGCGAGATCAGGCCGTAAATCGGGAGGTGGCGTCCTCAGGCGGCGGCGATGCCTGCCCGCCGAAGGCCTTCGTCCAGCACTTCCTCGCGAACCCGCACGCTGTCGCCTACTTCGATGTGGGCCATTTCACGAAACAGTGTGTGGGCGCGCTGGCGGTCGACGACGTTGCGCGCCTTGAAGACGCCCATCGGATCGTCCGGGCGTATGCCCAATGCCTGACCGATGCGGGCGGCATAGCGGTCCACCTTCTGCCACATGGTTTCACAGCCCGGGGTCGCGCGGCCGCCTTTGCGGCACTCGGCGCTGAGCACATAGCGGGTCATGACCTGGCGGGGCGTGCGCAGCCCGTGCTTGAAACGGTAGGCCTGAAGGGTCAGGGCGACGGCGCGGGCGGCCTGTGTGCCGTTGTCGAAGACGGCCAGCCGCTGCTTGCCGACGCGGACCTGACCTTCCCACCTGGTTCCTTTCAGGCACCAGTAATTATTGTAGGCAAGGCAGACCTGGTTGGCTTCGGAGCGCGGCAACCTGGACAGGCTGCCTGGCGCGTAATGGCCCCCGCGCTGGCGGATCAGCAGGTGGGGATGGGTATCCGTGTGAACCGGCGTGGGCGCCGGTCGTGCGATGGCGTGTGGCGCCGTGGCGCCTGCTGTGGCCTGGTGCGGCCCAACGCCGAGCAAGAGCATCGCCGCAGTGGCGACACAGATGCGGAGCATGGGTCATCTCCTTGGGTCAACTACATACAACTGTTGTTTTGACACACGCGAAAGCACGTCAAACAACGGGCTCCAAGAGCCTGAGATGTTGCACGGCAATCCATCGGCCGAAACATCCCGTCGTGCGCCGGCATTTGTCGCCAGACGCGGGCGTTGTTTGACGAATTCTTGACAATAATGCAAGTGCGCGCCGGTACTTTGTTGATTTCCCTTTGAATATCATCTGGTTGTCTATTGGTTAACGGTCGCCCCGGTACCGCGATCGCCGCCGGTTTTCCGTCAAAGCGGCGTGCTGCCGTGCCGATTACCAGCTGATCCCGGCACGCGTCAGGCCCTCGTCGGTGACGGAGTCCCGAACGCGCAGCGTGGTGCCGATTTCGATGTGCGCGACCTCCCGGAAAAGGATGCGGGCACGTTCGATATTGACGCGCGTTCGATCGACAAAGACTCCGGTGTCCTCGTGCGGGCCGATGCCAAGCGCGCCGGCAAGGCGCCCGGCATGGCGGTCGACCAGCTTCCACATGCTGGCGCAGCCGGCCTTGCTTCTGCCGCCTTTCAGGCAGCCGGGGTTGAGGATGAACCGGCTCATGATCTGGGTGGGTGTGCTCAGACCATGCTTGAAGCGATAGGCCTGCAGGGTGATGGCAAACGCGCGCGCGGCGTCGGCGGGGTCCGCGAACACAGCCAGCCGATGTGTGCCGACCTTGGTCTGGCCCCGCCACTGCGTGCCTTTGAGACACCAGAAGTTGTTGTATTTCAAACAAGGTTGCTCGGCCACGGTGCCGGGAAGGCCGACCAGAGGCGCCGGCGCGTATGCACCGTCGGGCTGGCGCACCAGCAATGCCGGGTCGACATCCGCCCGTGCCGGCGTGATGCCGAGGACGCAAACGGCGGCGGACACGTAAAGGATGGTCAACGCAGCCAGTCGACACGGCCGCATGGTTCTAGTCTTCTTCAAACTTGGCCTCGACCAGGGCCACCAGCGATGCCAGCGCCTGGGGCGCCTCCGGCCCTGAGGCGGCGATCCGGATTTCCTCGCCGATGGCGGCGGCCAGCATCATCAGTCCCATGATCGAGGTTCCGACGACGTCGGACCCATCCTTGCTGACGGTCACCTGCGCATTGAAACGGGAGGCGAGGGTGACAAACTTGGCGGATGCCCGGGCATGCAGCCCCCGCTTGTTCAGGATGGTTACCGTTTGCGCCAGCGCCATGTCGCCCATTATCACACCCCGGCGAGAATCTTCGACGCGACGGAGATATATTTGCGTCCGGCTTCCTGGGCCGCCTCAACGGCGGCGGTCACGTCCATGGTCCGCCGTACGGTGGCCAGCCGGATCAGCATTGGCAGGTTGATGCCGGCGATGACCTCGACATTGGGCTTGCCCATCAGCGAGATGGCGAGGTTGGAGGGGGTGCCGCCGAACATGTCGGTCAGCAGGATGACGCCGGTGCCGGAGTCCACGGCTTCCGCCGCCTCGGCGATGTCGCGTCGGCGCGCCTCCATGTCATCATCCGGGCCGATGCAGATGGCGCGAACCGCTTCCTGGGGGCCGACAACATGCTCCATGGCGGAGATGAACTCGGCGGCCAGGCGGCCATGGGTGACCAACACCAATCCAATCATACGACGATACTCTCTGGTCCCTCGGTCAATGGCTGGTCCGCGCCATGGGTCTGTGCCCGCAGGTCGCGGTGAACGACCGACAAGGCGTGACCCTCTCCCTTGAGCATTGCAGCCATTCGTTCCGTCACAAAGACCGATCGGTGCTTGCCACCGGTGCAGCCGAAAGCGACGGTGAGATAGGCTTTCCCTTCCTTCCGGTAAAGCGGAAGAAGGTAGGATACAAGGTCATGGAGGCGGCGAAACGATTCGCCGAAGGCCGGATCGCCCTCAATATACTCCGCAACGCCTTGATCCAGGCCGGTCAGGGGTCGCAATTCATCCACCCAGTGCGGATTGGACAGGAAGCGCAGATCAAGAACGAGATCAGCGTCGCGCGGCACGCCGCGCGAGAACCCGAATGACATCAGTGTGAGCGTCAGTGATTCGGAGCGGGTCAGCGCGAAGCGATCGGCGATCGACCGGCGCAGCTGGTGGATGGTGTAGTCCGTCGTATCGAGTACCACGTCGGCCCAGCGGCGCAGCGGCGACATCAGCTCGCGCTCGCGCGCCACGCCATCCATCACCGGGCGATCGAGGGCCAGGGGGTGGCGGCGTCGGGTCTCGGAGAAGCGGCGGGCGAGTTCCTCACCCGCGCAATCGAGAAACAGGACATGGACATCAAGGCCGCGCTTCTCACGCAACTCCTTGAGATGTTGTACGATTGCCTCGGCATCGAAGGCGCGGGTGCGACTGTCGATGCCAATGGCCAGCGGGCGCTCGGCGCCCTGGTCGGGGCGGATGTCCTCGGTGGCCAGCAGCTTGGTCAGCAGGCTGATCGGCAGGTTGTCGACCGCTTCATAGCCCAGATCCTCGACGGCCTTGAGGGCGGACGACTTGCCGGCGCCGGACATGCCGGTGACCAGCAATATTCGGGTCGATGGCGCCCGGCGGGCTGGCTTGCGACGTTTCGGCATGGCGGCGTCTTATAGCGGAAGCCGGATGTCGCACAAAGCGATCTCGACCTTCAGCGGGGCATCATCACGCATGGCATCGATCCAGACCGATGGGACTTTGCTGCCGCCATGCAGCCACCAGTGCGATTCAGGCAGTCGCTCATCCTCCACTCCCAGGTCCACCACCAGCGCCACAGGTGCCCGCCGCAGATAGGGCAGGCGGACAAGTCCGACGGCACGAACCTCCAGCAGGCCGGCGATGCGGGGCGGCGGGGCGGCGATCAGCCGGTCCCCATCGCACGACAGTGCGACATAATCGTCGGCAACCAGCATGGCGCCCCGGTCAATGAGGCGCAGCGCCAGATCGGACTTGCCAAACCCGGAGGGGCCGGTGAGCAACACCGCCCGCCCGCCGATCGCCACGCAGCTGCCATGGACATATGGTGAGCTTCCCATTACCCGCCTCTCATCGGCCTGTGGCTGATCGGGGCAGCTCGACGATGAAGCGTGCCCCCAGTACCCGTCCATTGTCACGGCGGTTGAAGGCCTGGATGGTGCCGCCGTGCGCCTCGACGATCTGCTTGGAGATGGCAAGGCCAAGGCCGGAATGCTGGCCGAAATCCTCCCCCGAGGGGCGCTCGGAGTAGAATCGGCGGAAGATGTCGTGCAGGTTGCCATCGGGAATGCCCGGCCCGTCGTCGTCGACGATCAGCCTGACCTGGTCGGATGTCGCCGACAGCATGACGCGAACATTGCCGTCGGCGGGCGAGAAAGAGGTGGCATTGTCGATCAGGTTACGCACGACCTGTCCCAGACGAACCTCCATGCCCATGACCACTGCCGCTCCCTTGGGCGGGCGGGCGTAAGCGATGCTGACGCCCTGTTTCTGGCCGGTCAGCTTATACACATCGAGCAGCGTGGCAATCATTTCGCCCAGGTCAACCGGCTCGAATTTCACCCGCGACAGTTCGGCGTCCATGCGCGAGGCATCCGCGATGTCGGTGATGAGTCGGTCAAGGCGCGCCACATCATCGCGGATGATCGCCAGCAGCTGGGCCTGCAGGGCCGGGTCCTTGACACGGCCCAGCGATTCGACGGCACTGCGCAGGGAGCTGAGCGGGTTCTTGATCTCATGACTGACGTCGGCGGCGAACGATTCGATAGCGTCCATCCGGGAATGCAGGGCCTGTGTCATATCCGACAGCGCCCGCGCCAGCTGACCGATTTCATCCGTGCGTCGGGGCAGGCGCGGCACAGCGACATCCCGGGCGCGGCCGAGCCTGACCCGGTCGGCGGCCAGCGCCAGCCGTCGAATCGGTCGGGCGATGGTGCGGGCGAGAAAGACCGAGAGGAACAGGGTCAGCGCGAACACCAGGCAGAACAGCTGGAACGAGGCCAGCCGCTCGGCCCGCACCACTTTGGTGATGTCGCGGGTGTCGCCCGTCAGCAGCACCACGCCGAGCACCTTGTGCACGCGCTGGATCGGCACCGCGATGCTGACCACGGTGGTTCCGGTCTCGGCGCGCCGGCGCAGTGCGCTGTCCGGCTGTCCCTGCATCGCCGTGGCGACTTCCGGCAGGCGCCGGATTTGCGCGGGCGACGGCTCGTCATAGGGGGGGAGCGTTGGTGATGAACCGATCGTTTCGATCATCTGGTCAAGAAACTGCGCGGCCTCGCGTCGCCACCCCGGCTTCTTCAGCGACGTTGCCTCGACGCGATGTCCCGGCACCACCAGCGCGCTGTCGGCAAGCAGCCGGCCGTCGGGGGTGAGGATGCGCACCCGGGCCAGGGCGTCGGTGGCCAGGGTCGCCAGAAGCTCGCTGGTCCGTCGCGGGTCCAGGGTGGGATCCAGTGGTTCCAGCGCCGCGATCTCGGCGAAGCTGTCGGCCATCAGCGCCGCTTGTGCCGACAGTTCTCCGCGTCGCTGTTCGATCAGGCGAATGCGGAATTCGTCGAGGTAGAGAACGCCGCCACCCAGCATGAGCAAGGCGAAGACGTTGACCGCGAGGATGCGGGCCGTCAGGGGCGAGAGGAAGCGGGGCTGCTGCGGTCGCGCGCTCGCGTCGCCACGGATCATTCGTTAAACCGGTAGCCGACGCCGTACAGCGTCTCGATGCCGCGGAAATTATCGTCGACGGCACGGAATTTCTTGCGCAACCGCTTGATGTGGCTGTCGATGGTGCGGTCATCGACATAGACGTCGTCGCTGTAGGCGGCGTCCATCAGCTGATCGCGTGATTTGACGAAACCCGGCCGTTGGGCGAGGGCCTGCAGGATCAGGAATTCGGTGACGGTGAGCGAGACATCCTTGCCCTCCCAGGTCACTTCATGTTTGGCCGGGTACATGGTGAGCCGGCCGCGCACCATGGCCTGTTCCTCCGGCTCGTTCTGGCCATCGGCATCGTGGCGGGCGCTGGCGCGACGCAAAACAGCGCGGATGCGCTCGATCAACAGCCGTTGCGAGAATGGCTTGCCGATATAGTCGTCGGCACCCATGGCGAGACCCAGCGCCTCGTCGATCTCATCATCCTTCGAGGTCAGGAAGATGACGGGGATCCGAGATTTTTCGCGCAGCCGGCGCAGCAACTCCATGCCGTCCATGCGCGGCATCTTGATGTCGAGCACCGCCAGGTCGGGCGGGTTCTCCAGCAGGGCCTTGAGCGCTGTGGCACCATCGGAATAGACACGCACCGTATAACCCTCCGTCTGCAGCGCGATGCTGACGGAGGTCAGGATGTTGCGATCGTCATCGACGAGGGCGATGGTGGCGGACACGGGTGGCTTGGTCCCACAAGGATATGGCAGTGATCTATTTGCCCGGGTAATCCCGGGGCATCAAGGCCCGGAGTCTCAACCCGGGATCACCCGTGCCAGCAGGGCGTCGATCGCCGTCCGGCTTGCGGGTTCGTCGAGCGTCGGGGCGTGGCCGACACGCGGAATCTCGGTGAGCATCAGGTCGGGCCGTCGCTGGCGCATGCCGGCGCAGGTCGCCGCGCTCAGGATGTCGGAGGTGGCGCCGCGCACCACGGCCACGGGCAGGCCGGCCAGGGCGTCGAAGGCTGGCCACAGGTCCATGGCGACAGCACCGCTGGGCATCTTGAAGGGCGTGGCGATATCGGGGTCGTAGTCGACGGCGATCCGACCGTTGGGCTGCAGGTAGCAGGCGCGCTTGGCCATGCGCAGCCAGTCTTCCATGGTGAAATCGGGGTAGATGTCGGCCGCCAGCTCCCGCATTGCCCAGGCCGCGTGCATCCAGGTCGGCCAGGGCCCGGTTTTGCCGACGTAGCCGCGAATCCGCGCGAGGCCGGCCTCGTCGATCTCCGGCCCGATGTCGTTGAGCAGGACGCCTGCCAGATGCTGATTGAGTGTGCCGGCCATCAGCATCGCCATGATGCCGCCCAGCGATGTCCCGATGACCACAAGCTTGCGGGCGCCGGCTTCCGCAAGCAGGGCTTCGATGTCCTGCAGGTAGACCAGCGGTGTGTAGGTGAGTGGATCCTTGGCGTAGCCGGAGTCGCCCCGGCCGCGCAGATCCAGGCACCACACCCGCCAGCTGCCCGCCAGCGCACCGGCGACGCCCTCGAAATCCCGGGCGTTGCGGGTCAGGCCGGGGATGCACAGCACGGTTGGCCGGTCATCGGGACCGGCATAATCGCGATAATGCAGGCGCAAGCCGTCACGCGACCAGAAATAGCGATCCTCGAACGCTTTCATCGTTCCTCCGTTGCCCGCGCCGGGTGCCATATCTGCCGCTTATGGCGCGAACCCCGGCTCAGCCTCAAGCACTTGGACATTTTACCGATGACCGTCAACGTTTCCCGTGATACCCCTGAGGCAGGCTCAATACATGGGCCGGTCATGCGTATCCTAGGTGAGGAGAGTCTGTTGGCGGAGCAACCGGTCGAACGCGCACGGCGCTACAAACCGGAAGAGACGCGGGAACGCATTCTCGATGCCGCCCGCACGCTGTTCCGGACGCGAGGCTACGTCAATACATCGACGGCGGATATCGCCGCCCACGCCGGAGTCGCCGAAGGCTCCATTTTCTACCACTACGGGTCGAAGCGGAACCTGCTGGCGGCGCTGGGCCGGGAGTGGGCGCAGAGTCTGATCGCCGCCATGCGGGGTGACGCCAGGGACATGGCTGAACTGACACCGGCGATCACCATCCCCCGGGTGTTCGAGTTCTGCGCCACTTATGGCAAGCCCACCGACCTGATCGGTGTCGAGGAGGATGATCCGGAAGGTCAGCCATTCTCGACCGCTGCCCGCGAGGTGTCGGTCAAGTTCGTCGAGGACATGCTGCGCGCCACGGTGGGCTGCAAGGCGGATTGCCACGTCAACATTCCGCTGGCGGCCTCGTTCATCCATGCCGCGGTCCATGATGCGTTGATGCGCTGCTTCGGCCCGGAGCCCGATGCGCAGCCGGAAGACGTGATGGCCGAGTTGATCCGCTTTGTCGAATGCTCCTGCGGCTGGCATGGCAGGGTCGCTGCCTGAACAGCGCGATGACCGGTAATCCGGTGCCAGGGCTTTCCGCCGGCGGCCGACGCCTTATCTGACGATCATGACCGTTCCCTCCCCTTCCACCCCGTTCTTCCGGCCCGAGCGGGCCATCGAAGCCCTGGGCGATGCCTTCTACGATGTCGTCGCGCCGGCCGGCTTCCCCCGCCACATCCTGCGCTTCCGCAACCAGCGCTGGGCCGAGCGGATGGGGCTGGGCGCGCTCGACGATGACCAGTGGATCGCCCACTTCGGCCGGTTCGAGCCGCTGCCGGGTTCGCTGCCGGCGCCGCTGGCGCTGCGCTACCACGGCCACCAGTTCCGGGTGTACAACCCGGACATCGGCGACGGCCGCGGCTTCCTGTTCGCCCAGCTGCGCGACCCACGCGACGGTCGTCTGCTCGACTTCGGCACCAAGGGCTCGGGCCAGACCCCCTACAGCCGGTTCGGCGACGGCCGGCTGACGCTCAAGGGCGGTGTGCGCGAGGTGCTGGCCACCGAGATGCTGGAGGCGCTGGGCGTCTCCACCTCCAAGTCGTTCTCGCTGATCGAGACCGGCGAGGCGCTGAGCCGCCACGACGAGCCGTCGCCCACCCGGTCGTCGGTGCTGGTGCGGCTGTCCCACAGCCATATCCGCTACGGTACCTTCCAGCGGCTGGCGGCGTTGCAGGACCAGGCGTCGATGACCCGGCTGGTCGACTATGTGCTGGCGCAGTTCGTGCCCGGCGGGCCGGGGCCGGCGGCGACGCTCGATGACCGGGTGGCGGCGCTGATCGATTACGCGGTCGGTGGCGCGGCGGATCTGGCGGCGAGCTACATGGCGGCGGGCTTCGTCCATGGCGTGCTCAACACCGACAACATCAACATCACCGCCGAGAGCTTCGACTACGGCCCCTACCGCTTCGCGCCGGTATTCGACCCCGGCTTCACCGCCGCCTATTTCGACGAGCACGGCCTCTATGCCTACGGCCGGCAGATCGAGGCGCTGCACTGGAACGTCTATCAGCTGGCCCGCGCGCTGCTGCTGATCGTGCCCAAGGAGGCGCTGGTGCCGGCGCTGGAAACCTTTCCCGGTCGGCTGGAGGCGGCGATCACCGCCAGAATACTGGCCCGGCTGGGGGTGCGGTCGCGCGGTGCCGCCGCCGACCAGGCGTTGCTGGCGGCGATGGAGGGGGCGCTGGCGGGCACCGGTGTCGGCCTCGACCGCTTCTACTTCGACTGGTTCGGCGGTCCGGCCTCGGCCGCGCGGCGGGCGCGCTCGCCGGCCCGCGACAGCTATGCTGGCGAGGCCTTCATGCCTTTTGCCGCCGACATGGCCGACCGGGAACCGGCGGCAGGTGTCACCGACCGGCTGGCCGCTGACTATTTCGCCGACGCCGCGCCTTGCAGTCTGTTGATCGACGAGATCGAGGCGATCTGGGCGGCGATTGATGCCAGCGATGACTGGACGCCGTTCACTGCCAAGGTCGCGGCGATCCGCCGGATGGGCGCGGCGGCGGGCCTGGCAGGCGACCTGTAGAACGGCAGACCGCAGGATTTCGGCCGGGTCCGTGCCGCGCTCCACCAATTGGGCATTGCCTTTTGCATGTGCGAAAGGCTATCGACCGGGCGCGTTTCCAATCTCCCCTCCGCGCGGAGGGCAGCTCCCGAGGTCAGTATGGACATCCGCTTCATTCCGGTCGGCAAGAACCCGCCCCACGACATCAACGTCATCGTCGAGATCCCGCGCGGCGGCGAGCCGGTGAAGTACGAGATCGACAAGAAGTCGGGCGCGCTGTTCGTCGATCGCTTCCTCAACACCTCGATGGTCTATCCGGCCAACTACGGCTTCGTGCCGCACACCCTGTCGGAAGATGGCGACCCCATCGACGTGCTGGTGGTGAGCGAGACCGCTGTGGTGCCGGGTGCTGTCATTCCGGCGCGTCCGATCGGCGTTCTGCTGATGGAAGACGAGGCGGGGCCGGACGAGAAGATTCTCGCGGTGCCCGTCGACAAACTGCACCCCTTCTATGCCGGCGTGAAGGATCACAGTGACCTGCCGCAGATCCTGCTCGACAAGGTTGCTCACTTCTTCCAGCATTACAAAGACTTGGAAAAGGGCAAGTGGGTCACCATCGTGAAGTGGGAAGGTGCTGACGTCGCCAAGGAGCGGATCGTCCAGGCCATCGAGCGCGCGGGCGGCAAGGTCTGATCCCGCCGTCTGGCAGACTGACGCGAAGGCCGGCCATTGTGCCGGCCTTTGTCGTTGACGGGGGGCAAGGCGTCGGTTGACTCCGGCCGGTTGGCATCGCACCACAGCGTGCATGACCGAGACCCGCACCGCCGCCCAGATCCTTGTCGATTGCCTTGTCGCACAGGGCACCAGCCATGCCTTCTGCGTGCCGGGCGAGAGCTATCTCGCGGTGCTCGACGCGCTGTACGACGCCCGCAACAGCATCCAGCTCGTCACCGGCCGCCACGAGGCGGGTGTCGCCAATATGGCGGAAGCACATGGCAAACTGACCGGCCGGCCCGGTGTTGCGTTCGTCACCCGCGGACCCGGCGCCACCCATGCTGCCATCGGCGTGCATACCGCCAAACAGGACTCGACGCCGCTGATCCTGTTCATCGGCCAGATCGATCGCGCCACCCGCGACCGCGAGGCGTTCCAGGAAGTCGACTATCGGGCGATGTTCGGCACCGTCGCCAAGTGGGTCGCCGAGATCGACGATGCCTCCCGCATGGCCGAATATGTCACGCGGGCCTTCGCCGTGGCGATGAACGGCCGGCCGGGTCCGGTGGTGCTGGCGCTGCCGGAGGACATGCTGGTGGAAGCGGTGCCCGCGCGGGTGCCGCCGCGGGTCGAGCCGGTGCGTGCGGCGGCGGTGCCCGCCGACATCGCGCGCATCGAGGCGCTGCTGGCCCGCGCCCGGCGCCCGCTGGTGGTGCTGGGCGGTTCGGGCTGGAGCGCGGCCGGGCTGGCGGCGGTGCAGGCTTTCGCCGAGGCCAACCGGCTGCCGGTGGCCACCGGGTTCCGCCGCAAGGCGCTGATCGACAACCGCCACCCCTGCTACGTCGGTGAACTGGGGCTGGGCCCCAATCCCAAACTCGCCGCCCGGACCCGCGAGGCCGATCTGCTGATCGTGCTGGGCTCGCGCCTCTCCGAGGTGGTGACCAGCGGCTACACGCTGGTGGAGGCACCGCTGCCGCGCCAGACGCTGGTGCATGTCCACCCCGACAGCGGCGAGATCGGCCGCGTCTATCAGGCCGAGGTCGGCATCGCCGCCAGCCTCGACTGCGTGGCGGCCGCACTCGCCGCCGTGCGCGTCGACTCCGCCGCCTGGGCCGCCGACACGGCCACGGCCCGCGCCGACTACGAAGCCTGGGTGGCGCCGGTGGCGGTGGGCGAGGGCGTCAACCTTGCCGCCGTGATGGCGCATCTGGCCGAGGTGCTGCCCGAGGACGCCATCCTCACCAACGGCGCCGGCAATTTCGCCGCCTGGCTGCATCGCTTCTACGAGCACCGCAGGCCCGGCACCCAGCTGGCGCCCACCAATGGCGCCATGGGCTACGGCCTGCCGGCGGCGGTGGCGGCCAAGCTGGTGGACCCGGCGCGCACCGTCGTGTGCATCGCCGGCGACGGCGACTTCCAGATGTCGTTCCAGGAGCTGAGCACGGCAGCGCAATATGGTGCGGCGATCATCGTGCTGGTGGCCAACAACGGCGTCTATGGCACCATCCGCATGCACCAGGACCGCGAGTATCCCGGGCGCGTTTCCGGCACCACCATGATGAACCCTGATTTCGCCGCTCTGGCCCGGGCTTATGGCGGGCATGGCGCGCGGGTCGAGCGCACCGAGGATTTCCCGGCAGCCTTCGCGCAGGCGCGCGCCGCCGGCACGCTGGCGGTGCTCGATCTGGCGGTCAGCCCCAAGTTCATTTCACCCACCAAGACCCTTTCCGATCTCTGAAGGACCGACCGATGGCCGACGTTTCCGCTCTCCTGACCGCCCTTGGCGTGTCGCCCGCCGCTTATGCCGACGGCGACATCACTGCCCACTCGCCGGTCGACGGCTCGGTGACCGGTCGGGTCGCGATCGACAGCCTGGACGAGGTTGACGCCAAGATCGCCCGCAGCGTCGAGGCGTTCACCGCCTGGTCGACGGTGCCGGCGCCGGTGCGCGGCGAACTGGTGCGCCGGTTCGGCAACATGCTGCGCGACAACAAGGAGGCGCTGGGCCAGCTGGTGACCATCGAGACCGGCAAGCCGATCTCCGAGGGTCTGGGCGAGGTGCAGGAGATGATCGACATCTGCGACTTCGCGGTCGGTCTGTCGCGCCAGCTCTACGGCCTGACCATCGCTTCCGAGCGCCCGAGCCATCACCTGCGCGAGATGTGGCACCCGCTGGGGCCGGTCGCCATCATTTCGGCGTTCAACTTCCCGGTCGCGGTGTGGTGCTGGAACGCCGCGCTGGCGCTGGTGTGCGGCAACAGCCTGCTGTGGAAGCCGTCGGAAAAGACGCCGCTGACCGCGCTGGCGGTGCAGGCGCTGTTCGAGCAGACGGCCGCGGCCTTCGACGAGGCGCCGGCCAACCTGTCGCAGGTCATCCAGGGCCGCGCCGATGTCGGCGCACGGCTGACCGCCGATGGCCGGGTGCCGCTGGTCTCGGCCACCGGCAGCGTGCGCATGGGCCGCGCCGTCGCCCAGGCCGTCGCCGCCCGGTTGGGCCGCAGCCTGCTGGAGCTGGGGGGGAACGCCGCCACCATCGTCTGCCCGACCGCCGACCTCGATCTGGCGTTGCGCGCCATCACCTTCGGTGCCGCCGGCACCACCGGCCAGCGCTGCACCACCATGCGGCGGCTGATCGTCCATGACTCGGTCTATGACGCGCTGGTGCCGCGCCTGGTGGCGGCCTACCAGAGTCTGTCGATCGGCGATCCGCTGGACCCGAAGAACCTCATCGGCCCGCTGGTCGACGGCCAGGCGGTCGACGCCATGATGAGCGCGCTCGACCATGCGCGCGCCCAGGGCGGCACCGTGCTCACCGGCGGCCGCAGCATTCCGCGCGTGCCCGGCGGCCACTATGTCGAGCCGGCGCTGGTGGCGATGCCGGGCCAGACCGACATCGTCCGCGAGGAGACCTTCGCGCCGATCCTCTACATTCTCAAGTACAGCGATTTCGCCGAGGCGATCCGCCTGCAGCGCGACGTGCCGCAGGGTCTGTCGTCGTCGATCATCACCAACGACATGCGCGAGGCGGAATATTTCACCTCGGCGCTGGGCAGCGACTGCGGCATCGCCAACGTCAACATGGGCACCTCGGGCGCCGAGATTGGCGGAGCCTTCGGCGGCGAGAAGGAGACCGGCGGCGGCCGCGAGTCCGGCTCGGATGCCTGGAAGAGCTACATGCGGCGCCAGACCCAGACCATCAATTACGGCCGGACGCTGCCACTGGCCCAGGGCGTCAAGTTCGACCTGTAAGGGGGCGGCCGGGGCGTCCCCTGTTCAGGCGACGCTCCGGCCAGCGACCAAGACAGCCCTTCAGGGCTTCACGAACTTCAGCGTCATGCGGTCGGATTCACCGATGGCGGCATAACGCGCCCGATCCTTGTCGCCTTCGGCGAAGCCGGGGGGCAGGGTCCAAACGCCCTTGGCGTAGTCCTTGGTATCCTTCGGGTTGGCGTTGATCTCCGACCGGGCGGCCAGCTTGAACCCGGCGGCCTCCGCCATGCGGATCACCGCCGATTCCTTGACATAGCCCTTGCTGCCCTTGGGGTCGTCGACGCCGCTCTCCGGCCAGCGATGCTCGACCACGCCCAGCACGCCGCCGGGTTTCAGCGCGGCGAAGAACTGCTTGAAGGCGGCGTCGGCCTGGCCGCCGCCCATCCAGTTATGGACGTTGCGGAAGGTCAGCACCATGTCGGCGCTGCCCGGCGCCACGGTGAGAGTCTTGCCGGGGACGAAGGTCGCCACCTCGGCCTTGCCGTAGACATCGGGCTGACCGGCCAGCTTGGTCAGGAAGGCGCCCAGCGTGCGGCGTCCATAGGTGCCGGCGTTGGGGTCGGCGTGGGCCAGCACCAGCTTGCCCTGGTCCTTGAGCCGCGGGGCGAGAATCTCGGTGTACCAGCCGCCGCCCGGCGCGATCTCCACCACGGTCATGTCCGGCTTGAGGCCGAAGAAGGCCAGTGTTTCCTTGGGATGCCGGAAGGCGTCGCGCCCCTTGTTCTCGGGCGACCGATGGTTACTGGCCAGCACCGAGTCGATGGCGGGGGTGGTCACGGCGGCAGTGTCGGCCGCCAGCGCGGGAGCGGCAAAAAAAGTGGTGGCGACTGCCGCCGCCACCGTCAGTGTACGGGCTAACATGGATGATTCCCCTCGGTTGATCCCTTGTGTAACAGGGTAGCCCAATGGCGACCGAGGGCAAGGGATGGACTGGCAGTCGACCGCATGGGCAATGGCATTCGTCGCAGCGGTGACGATAGCCGCCAACATCGCCGGCCGGCGACCGCGGCGGCTGGGACGGGTGGCGCTGATTCCGGCCGATGTCGTGCAACTGGTCGGGCTGATCCTGTTCCTGGTGCTGGCCGGGCACCTGTTCAACGAGCTGACCGGTCGTACCGTGCCGGCCCCTACGCCGTTCTGACCGTCAGCCGCAGCACCATGCCACCGGCCGCCAGTACCTCCGCCACCGTGATTTCCACCCCGGCTTCGGTCAGCCGCCGGCGCGCGGCGTCGCGCCGGGCGAGGTCGAGAATGGCCGCCGGCGCGTCCGCTTCATGCAGCAGCAGGTCGGCGCGCTGCAGCAGGCGCAGCTGGCGCAGGGTCACCCGGTCCGCCTGATCGCTGGCCAGTTCCAGCGTCTGGAGTTCGCCGGCGAAGGGCCGGTCGGCGCCGTCGAGCGCGCGCGCAATGGCGCTCTCGGGGTCCGGCTGGTCGCGCAGCGGGTCGAGCGCCCCGCCCGGCGCCAGCAGCCGGTCCCAGAAGGCGCGCCGCAGCACGGGCGTCGCCAGCCGCTCGGCGACCTTCGGTCGCCACTGGCTGATCGCCTCGGCGAGCGGACCCAGCGTCGCCGGCAGCCAGCTCTCCAGCCGCTCGCGCAGCGCCTTGGCCAGCGAGGCCGAGGCACCGCCGGTCGCGATCGCGATGGTCACGGTGCCGCGGTCGATCAGTGCCGGCACCTGGAAGTCGCACAACGCCGGCTGGTCGGTGACGTTGACCAGCAGGCCGGCCGCGCGCAGGTGCATGGCCCAAAGCTCGGCGAGCGCCACGTCCTCCAGCGCGACGAAGGCCAGCCGGGCGTCGGTGAGGGTGTCGAGCCGGTCACCGGCCAGGCGCTGGACATCGGCGCCGGCGGCTTCCAGCAGGCGTATCCGCGCCGCCGCCGGTTCGCCGTCGCCCACCACCAGCACGGGCTTGCCGCGAACGTCGAAACTGAGGGGAAGAACACGCATGGAGCGGCGCCGCGTTGCCGGAGGGAGCCCCAATGTAGCCGATTTTGCCGGGAAGCCATCCGCCAATTGGCGGCTTAACCATCTTCTCCGACGCCTCTCCTGCCGGGTTAGAGGAATTTAACTCTTGACATATAGGAAAAAAACAATCACAAGGGTGGCAATGCCGGCGTGCCGGCAGCGCTCTTTCTCATTGTCGGTTATCAGGGCCGGGCCGGTTATCAGGGCCGGGCACCGCCCGGCGGGCTTTGGGGGGGCGGCCTACTTGCTCTGGGTGCGCCAGCGCCGGATGGTGCGCTGGATCAGCTCGCCCTCGCCGCCACTGCTGGCCCACAGGTCGGAGAACACCGGGTCTTCCGAGGCAGGGCGCTTTTCCGGTTCAAGATCGTCGAGCCGGGCACGGATGGGGATCGCCACGCCTTCGCCGCAGATGATGCATTCGCGGTTGCGCAGGCTGGGGATGGCGTCGAGGAAGCCGCGCGCGCCTTCCGGCATGGCGTTGCGGACATAGGCCTGGTCGCGGTCGTTGTTCAGGCGCATGGAAATGATGGTGCCGCACTGGGAGAGCACCGATTCCGACAGGTCCGACGGCCGCTGCGACACCAGCCCGAGCGACACGCCGTACTTGCGGCCTTCCTTGGCGATGCGTTCCAGCACCTTGCGGGCGGCCCCGAAGGTGTCGAGCCGCTCGGCCGGCACATAGCGATGGGCTTCCTCGCACACCAGCAGGATCGGCCGCTGCGGCTCGAAACGCGACCAGATGGCGAAATCGAACACCAGGCGCGACAGCACCGCCACCACGACGTTGACGATGTCCGACGGCACGCCGGAGAGGTCGATGATCGAGATCGGCTTGCCGTTGCCCGGCATCCGGAAGATGCGGGAGAGGAAATCGGCGAAATTGTCCTGCACCAGCAGGCCGGAGAACATGAAGCTGTAGCGCGGGTCGCCCTTCAGCTCCTCCAGCTTCGCCTTCAGCCGCAGATAGGGGATCACCTTCTCCGGCTTGTCGAGCTTGCCCATGTTGGTCTGGATGGCGTTCAGCAGGTCTGACAGCAGATAGGGCAGCGGGCTGTCCACGGTCACCTTGCCGAGGTCGGCGGCGATGCGCGACTTGGAGCGTGCCTGCGCCAGGCACTTCTGCAGGATGTCGATGTCGGCTTCCTTCTCCGGCGTGCGGGCGCCAACCAGCACCTCCACATGCTCGTCGAAGTTCATCAGCCAGTAGGGCAGTTCGAGGTTGTTGACGTCATAGACCGCGCCGACCTGGGAGAACGCCTTGGCATATTCGCCATGCGGATCGAGCATCAGGATATGGCCGTTGGGCGCCTGCTCGATGATCCGGTGCAGCAGCAGTGCTGTGGTGGTGGATTTACCGGTACCGGTGGAGCCCAGCAGCGCGAAATGCTTGCCCAGCAGCGGATCGATGAACAGCGAGGCCCGCACGGTGTCGGTCGGGTAGACGGCACCGATCTCGATGTGCGGCCGGCCCTTGGCGGAGAAGATCTGCTCGACATCGGCCAGTGTCACCGGGCTCAGGGTGCTGCCGGGGATGGGGTAGCGGGTGATGCCGCGCTTGAACTCGCCGAGGCTGCCGGGCGTCGCGCCCGGTTTGCCTTCGCCGACGAAATCGAGGTCGGCGATGATCCGCGCGGAATCGGCGGCGTCGAGTCGCACCGCCCGCACCGTCGAGACCACCCACAGGCCGTCGACCATGGTTTTGACCTGCGAGCCGACCTGGCCGGCCATGCGGGTGGCGAGGTCGTCATGCCCCGCTACCGTGTCGATGGCGGCGCGCGCCAGCGTGCAGACGGCGCGGCCGCCGCTGACTTCGGTGATCTGGCCAAGCACGGCCGGCGCGGCATTGGTCATCGGGCCGAACTCTTCCGACAGGCGATGCAACCGCTCCGCGGCATCGAGATGGGCAAGATCGGTCGCGGTCAAGGTGCACCCCTCACAGTGATTTGCAATCCTTGAGCGGTATCACCCGGCCCTTAATGGTCGGTGAATTGTTACGACGCCGGCGCGCCGGACCGCCGTTATGTGTCAGGACAGGGGGTCGCTGCCGAGCAGGTCGTGCCGCGACAGCCAGTCGACGGTCTCCGCCAGGCAGGTGTCGAGATCGGGGGTGTCGTAGCCCAGTTCGGCCCGGGCCTTGGCGTCGTCGAAGTCCAGCTGCTGGCTGCCCAGCCACAGTGCGTCGCGGGTCAGGGCCGGCTCGCGGCCGCGAAACCGGGCGCGCCATTCATCGAGCGCGGTCGCCAGCCGCAGCCGCCAGCCGGGCATGGGCCCGCCAGGCACCGGTACGTCCAGCAGCGCCGCCAGTTTCTCCAGCATCTCCGCCTGGCTGGCGCGCGGTCCGCCCAGCAGGTAATTCTCGCCATTGCCGCCGCGTTCGGCGGC
The DNA here is from genome assembly GCF_041060555.1 of Parapedomonas caeni. NCBI lineage: Bacteria > Pseudomonadati > Pseudomonadota > Alphaproteobacteria > Sphingomonadales > Sphingosinicellaceae > Parapedomonas > Parapedomonas caeni. The sequence continues at coordinate 121,149 of NZ_JBEUDS010000004.1, forward strand.
GGCGATCATGGCCCGGGCGACACTGGGGGCATGGGCGTAGCGCTGGATGCCCGGCAACACCGCCGGCAGCCGGTCGCTCAGCAGCTGCTGGCACAGGGTCAGCCATTGCCCGCGATCATACGGGCCGAGCAGCACGCCGGGGTTGACGATGATGCCCTCGACGCCGCGATTGCACAGGGTGCGCAGCATGTTCTCGGCCGCGACCTTGGCGGCGACGCCGCCGACCCAGAAGTCGGTGGAATATTGCGGGCTGGTCTCGGTGGCGACACGGCCGCGCCCGGGCATGAAAACATGGGCGCACGAGGCGTGGACCAGGCAGGAGGCGCCCATGTTCTGGGCGATGTAGTGGATGTTGCGCATCGACTTGACGTTGAAGCGCCGCTGCACGCCATTGCGCGGACGCCAGAGCGCGCGGTCGGCGGCGCAGTGGAACACCACGTCGGCACTGGCGGGCATGACGTTCATGATGCTGCGCCGGTCGAGCAGGTTGGCCGGCGCCAGTTCCGCGCCCAGGCTCGCCAGCGCGCTGGTCTCGGCACTATGCCGGTGCACCGCGATCACCCGCCAGCCCTGCGCTTTCAGCTCGCCCACCAGGTTATGGCCGAGAAAGCCGGTCGCGCCAAACACCAACGCTGTTGCCATGATGCCCCCTGCGTCCTTCCGGAGCGCCCCCTCGGCCCGCGCTCCCGGTCCGCGCGCCGCGCGGCCGGTGACTCGGGCCCTTGCGCATTGATCGCCAAATCAGCACCTGCCCGCAACCGTTTTGCGTGCGGAATCATGCCTAACGGCACCTGGCGACACTATTTGCGCATGATCGCGCCGGCGACCCAGCCTGCCGCCAGGGCGATCGCCACCGCCAGCAGGCCGTAGGAGACGCTGTTTTCCTGGGCGAAGGTATAGACGGCCCGCTCGAAGCCGCTCTTGCCAACGGTCAGCGGCACCGAGGTCTGGGCGATCACCCGGCCTTTCTCGACCAGGAAGACATAGACGCGATACTCGCCCACCGGCACGTCACCGGGCAGCCGGGCGCGGGCGCGGAACAGCACGCCCTCCACCACCCGGACGCCGCCGATGGTCTCGGTGAAGAGGCCGCCGCGCCGGCGCAGGTCGATCAGGCCGGCCTGGAACGTGCGCAGCTCCTCGGCGCTGCGTTCGGTTTCGGCCGGCGAGAAATGCAGGTTGTCGATGCCGAACTCGTAGATGGCGGCCATCCTCGGATCGACGAGGTCGCCGATCGGCCGTGTCGTCGAGACACTGTAGTAGCCGGGCACGGTCTGGAACCGCACCGAGCGGGTGTTGAGCCACACGCCGGCGACGCGCTCCTTCTGGCGCACCACCACCGGCTGGGCGGGGCTGCGCACGACCACCACCAGGTCGAGCTTCCGGTCGGGCCGCATGGTGGTACGGTCGATGGCGCCGAACATCAGCAGATCGGCGCCGGCGAAGGTGTACTCGATGTCGATGCGGCTCTGCGACAGATCGGTGATCAGCCGCGGCCCCGCCGCCGCGCCGCCCAGCATGACCAGCAGCAACAGGCCGGCGAACGCGCGAATCACAGCGCGGTCTCCAGCACCACGGAAAAAATCTCGCTGGGGCGGATCATCAGCTCCACCGCCAGTCGCGCCGACACCAGAAACACGATGAGGCCCAGCGCCGCCCGCAGGTGCTCGCCACCCAGCCGCTGCGCCACGCGGGCGCCGAACTGCGCGCCAACCACGCCGCCCACCAAGAGCAGGATGGCGAGGATGATGTCGACGCTCCGGGTATTGACCGCGTGCAGCACCGTCACCGCCGCGGTGACGAAGATGATCTGGAACAGCGAGGTGCCCACCACCACCGCCGTCGACATGCCGAGCAGGTAGATCATCGCCGGCACCAGCAGGAAGCCGCCGCCGACTCCCATGATCGCGGTCATCATGCCCACCGCCGCCCCCAGTGCCAGCGGCGCCAGCGGGCTGATGTAGAGCCCCGAGCGCGGAAAGCGCATCCGGAACGGCAGCCGGTGCAGCAACCCGTGATGATGTCGCCGTGATGGCGGACGGGCGACGCCGCTGCGCGCGCGCAGGATGGCGCGGGTCGACTCCACCAGCATCAGTCCGCCGACGACACCGAGGAACAGCACGTAGGACACCGAAATGATGAAATCGATCTGGCCGACCGCCTTCAGCGCCTTGAACACGAACGAGCCCAGGGTCGAGCCGATGACGCCGCCGACGATGAGCACCACCCCCATTTTCGGATCGACGCCGCCGCGTCGCCAGTGGGCGCGCACCCCCGACAGCGAGGCGCCGGTGATCTGGGTGGCGGCCGATGCCACCGCCACCGAAGGCGGGATGCCGTAGAAGATCAGCAGCGGCGTGGTCAGGAAACCACCGCCGACACCGAACATGCCGGACAGAAAGCCGACCAGACCGCCCAGGCCAGCGATGACCAGCGCGTTCACCGACATTTCGGCGATGGGCAGGTAAAGGTCCATGGGAAGGCCGTGATGACTGAGCGCGGGCGTATCTTTAACCGGCAAATCATGGCGGTCGAGGGGCAGTGTCGAAATAATTGTGGCCGCCCCGCGGCCTGCGGTGCCGCTAGTGGTTGACGCTCCCATGCAGATATGAAACGCAGCCGGCGGGGGCTGCGCTTTATGCGTATCAATGCTCCGCAAAATATGTTAAGTGATACTCAGAAAACGAGGCAGGCCATGCGCATGCGGGAGCTTGAACAACGAACCGGTGTGGGGCGGGAGACCATCCGCTTCTATATCCGCGAGGGCTTGCTGCCCGAGCCGGAGCGCGCCAGCCGCAACTCGGCGCGCTACTCGGAGGATCATGTGGTGCGCGTGAAGGCGATCAAGCGCCTGCAGGAAGAACGTTTCCTGCCGCTGTCGGTCATCAAGGCGCTGCTGAACGCCAACGAGACCGGCGGCGTCGATTACACCGCCTTCCCGAATCTCGACACACTGCTGCTGACCCGGCTCGACGCGCAGGCCGCCGACAGCCGGCGCACCCTCGCCGAGTTGAGCGAGCAGACGGGCCAGAGCGAGCACGAGATCCGCGAAATGGACCGCATCGGCCTCATCAGCATCGCCCCTGACGGCACGGTCGATGGCCGCGACGCCGCCATCGCCGCCCGCTGGAGCGAGCTGCGGTCGGTCGGCTTCACCCGCGAGCGCGGCTTCATGCCCGACGAAAGCCGCCTCTATGTCGAGTTCGTCGAATGGCTGGCGGCGGAGGAAGTGCGGGTATTCTTCGGACACATGGTGGGCCAGGCGCTGGAAGAGGAGGCGGCGACCGCCGCCGAGCGCGGCATTGGCATCATCAACGACGTGTTGGGCATGATGCGGACGCGGGCCTTGCTGCGTCGCCTCCATGCCGTCCAGCACACAGACCAGGACCGGGCCACGAGGAAAGGCCCGGCACAATCGCATGGGGATGGAGAGGAGACCATAAATGAGTCTGACGGACCGATATTCCTTAAAACCTGAAGGCCTCGAACACCGGGTTGATGAAGCCTACGAGGCGATCTTCAACTGGCAGTACAGCGACTCGCGCACCGATCTGCTGCAGCTCTACGACAAGGGCAAGCGGATGCAGTGGGACGCCCAGACCCGCATCGACTGGAGCGGCGACATCGACGAGGGCAACCCGATGGGGATGCCGGAGGAGCTGTTCGCGCTGAAGGGGATGCCGCTCTACGAGAAGATGTCGGACAAGGAAAAGGGTGTCGTCCGTCGTCATCACCAGTGCTGGACGCTGTCGCAGTTCCTGCACGGCGAGCAGGGTGCCTTGTTCTGCGCCGCCAAGATCGTGCAGTCGGTCCCCGACCTTGAGGCCAAGCTCTACGCCGCCTCGCAGACCATCGACGAGGCCCGCCACGTCGAGGCCTACAAGAAGCTGCTGGAGAAGTTCGAGCTGGCCTACCCGATGACCGGCCCGCTGCAGGAGCTGCTGGACCAGGTGCTGCGCGACAGCCGCTGGGACATGACCTACCTCGGCATGCAGGTGGTGATCGAGGGTCTGGCGCTGGCGGCCTTCGCCGGCATCCGTGACCACGCCACCAACCAGATGGCGGCCTCCGTCAACGCCTATGTGATGCAGGACGAGGCGCGCCACGTCGCCTTCGGCCGGCTGTCGCTGCGCGACTATTATCCGCAGCTCACCCAGAAGGAGCGCGATGAACGCGAGGAGTTCCTCGTCGAGGCCTGCTACCTGATGCGTGACCGCTTCGAATCGCGCGAAGTGTGGGCGCATCTCGACCTGCCGGTCGATGAGTGCGTCGAGCACATGAAGCACAGCGAAGGGCAGAAGATGTTCCGCACCTTCCTGTTCAACCGCATCGTGCCGGTGGTCAAGGACATCGGCCTGTGGGGGCCGCGGGTGGTCAAGGGCTATGAGCAGATGGGCGTGCTGGCGTTCGCCGATGTCAACGTCGACGCGCTGCAGGCGCAGGACGAGGAAATCGCCGCCCAGTTCGACGCCCGCCGCAAACATATCGAGGAAGTCGCCGCCGTCGCCGCCGAATGAGGCGCGCACGGTTCAGGGCTGCGGCCCGGCCTGAACAACGCCCCCGGTCCCCAGGATCGGGGGCGTTCGTCTGTCCGCGCGTCAGTCACGGTCAGCGCGTCAGCGGATAGCCCGAGAAGCGCTTGGTCTCGGCCATGCGCACATGGCTGATGATCTTGGCCACGCCCGAGCCGTCCACCAGCAGCCGGTCGGCGAGCTGGCGCCAGGCGTTGATGTCCGCCACCGCCACCTTGAGCAGGTAATCGAAGCCGCCGCTCACCTGGTCGGCCGCCACCACCTCCGGCAGGGCGGCGATCGCCGCCTCGAAGCGGGTGAAATCCTCCAGCCGGTGGTTGGCCAGCGTCACCTCGGCAAACACCACCAGCAGCGGCCGCACCCGCTCGACGTCAATCGCCGCGTGCGCGCCTTGCACGACGCCGGCCTTCTCCAGCCGCCGCACCCGGGCAAGGCAGGCGCTGGGCGACAGATGCACGGCATCGGCCAGGGCCTGGTTGGTCAGCCGCGCATTGGCCTGCAGCAGGGCCAGGATGCGCAGGTCGATGGCGTCGGGCGCAGAGTCTTTCATGGCCGCCATGATGGCCCGCAGATTCTGCGGCGGCAAGCCCCGCCTTCCGTCACCCCTGCGGCCGCAAGCGTGACATACTGCGCGCCTGGGGAGACGTAGATCATGCTGTCCATCACCCGAGAGGAAGCCCGGCCGCTGGACTGGATCGCCGAGCGTCAGGCCGCGATGACCGAGACGGTAATGGCCTGGAGCGCCATCAATTCGGGCAGTCGCAACCTGGCCGGCCTCGACCGCATGGCCACCGCCCTGGAACAGGCTTTCGGCGCGCTGGGGCCGGTGCGGCTGGTGGCGCCCGAGCCGGTGTCGGCGCCTGATAACGACGGCTGCCTGCAACCGCTGCCGCATGGCCGCATCTTCCACCTGACGGTCCGGCCGGAGGCTCGGCATCGGGTGCTGCTGGCCGGCCACATGGACACCGTGTTCGCCGCCGACCACCCGTTCCAGGCCCCGCGCTGGCGCGAGCCGGGCGTGCTGAACGGCCCCGGCGTCGCCGACATGAAGGGCGGCCTGCTGGTGATGCTGCACGCCCTGCTGGCGCTCGAACAGTCACCGTGGGCCGGCGGCCTTGGCTACGAGGTGGTCATCAACGCCGACGAGGAGGTGTCCTCGCTGGGCTCGGCCGCGCTGCTGGCGGCGGCCGCCCGCCGCGCTGACATCGGCCTGGTCTATGAACCCGCCTTGCCGGATGGCCGGCTGGCCGGCGCCCGCAAGGGCATCGGCACCTACGCGGTGCTGGCGCAGGGCCGGGCCGCGCACGCCGGCCGCAACCCGGAGGCCGGTCGCAACGCGGTGCTGGCGGTGGCCGACCTGTTCGTGCGGCTGGCGCGGTTGCCGCGCGTGCGCGACGGGCTGACGGTCAATGTCGCGTCGCTGGGCGGCGGCGGGCCGACCAACGTGGTGCCGGCCCAGGCGGTGGGCCGCTTCGAGGTCCGTTGCTGGAGCCATGAGGATCGCCATTGGGCGCAGGCACAGGTGGCCGCCATTGTCGCCGAGGTCGCAGGCCATCATGACGTCAGCCTGACCGTGCACGGCGGCTTCAACCGGCCGCCCAAGCCGCTGGATGCGGTGCAGGCGGGGCTGTTCGAGGCCGTGAGGGGCTGCGGCGCCGATCTGGGTCTGGCCGTCGACTGGGCGCCCTCGGGCGGCTGCTGCGACGGCAACAACCTGGCGGCGCAGGGCCTGCCGGTGGTCGACAGTCTGGGTGTACGCGGCGGCGCCATTCACTCGGCGGAGGAATTCTTGATCGTTGACAGCATGACCGAGCGTGCCCGGCTGTCGGCGCTGCTGCTGATGCGGCTGGCCAGCGGCGCCCTCGCCTGGCCGGCCCGGGGGCCACGGCCATGACGACATCTTCCCGACACCGGGTCCGCCCGGCGCGCGCCGACGACGTTGACGCCTTGCTGGCGCTGGCGCGTCAGACCGGCGGCGGTCTCACCAACCTGCCGCCCGATCGCGACGATCTTGCCCGCCGCGTCGCCGCCAGCATGGCCGGCGACGACCTCACCCTGCTGGTGCTGGAGGACGTGCCGGCGGCGCGGGTCATCGGCACCGCCGGGCTGTTCTCGCGGCTCGGGCGGACCTGGCCGTTCTACAGCTACAAGATCAACCGCCTGTCGCAGACCTGCAAGGAACTGGGCAAGACCCTGACCTCCGAGGTGCTGCATCTGGTCAATGACTTCGACGGCTGTTCCGAGGTCGGCGGCCTGTTCGTCGACCCCGCCGCGCGCGCGAGCGGCATCGGCCGGCTGATCGCCCGCAGCCGCTACCTCTACATGGCGGCCCACCGCGACCGCTTCGCCGCCCGGGTGATCGCCGACCTGCGCGGCTACCAGGCCGAGGACGGCAGCTGGCCGTTCTGGGAGGGACTGGGTCGCCACTTCTTCGACATGCCGTTCGAGGAGGCCGACCGCTTCAATGGCCTGCACGGCAACCAGTTCATCGCCGACCTGATGCCGAAATATCCCATCTACGTCCGCCTGCTGCCGCCCGCCGCCCAGGCCGCCCTCGGCCGGCCGCACCGCGACGGCGAACGGGCGCTGGCGCTGCTGGCGGAGGAGGGCTTCCGCCAGGAGGGTTATGTCGACATCTTCGACGCCGGCCCCACCGTGGTCGCCTATGTCGATGATCTCAAGGCCCTGCGCGAACAACGCCGGGCCGTGGTCGCCGAGATCGGCGGCATTCCCGGCGGGCGGGCGCCGGCGCTGGTGGCGGCCGGCGAGAATCAGGAGTTCCGCGCCGCCCGTGGCGGCGTGCTGCCGCTGGCGGGCGACCAGGCGCGGGTGACACCCGAGCTGGCCGCCACCCTTTCCCTCGAACCAGGCATGGAGATGCGTCATGTCGCTTTCTGAGGCGCCGCTGGCCGAGCTGGTCTCGACCGACCCCTGCACCGGCGACGTGCTGTGGCGCGGCCCGATGGCCGGCATCACGGACGTAGGCGCCGCGCTGGAGGCGGCCCGCGCCGCCCAGCCGGCCTGGGCCCTGCTGCCGGACGACGCCCGCGACACCGTCGCCCGCCGCTTCGCCGCGCTGGCCCGGGCGGACAGGGAACCGCTGGCGGCGCTGATCGCCCGCGAGACCGGCAAGCCGCTGTGGGAGGCGCGCACCGAGGTCGACTCGGTGGCGGCCAAGGTGGACATCGCCATCGCCGTGCGCGACGCCCGCGCCGGGTCACGCTCCAGCGAAGCCGCCGGCATCACCAGCGCGCTGGCGCACAAGCCACACGGCGTGCTGGCGGTGCTGGGGCCGTACAATTTCCCGATGCACCTGGCCAACGGCCACATCGTGCCGGCGCTGATCGCCGGCAACGCGGTGGTGTTCAAGCCCAGCGAACTGACGCCCGCCTGCGGCCTGGCGATGGTCGACCTGTGGCGCCGCGCCGGCCTGCCCGACGGGCTCATGGGGGTGGTGACCGGCGGCGCCGAGACCGGCCGGCTGCTCAGCAGCCACCCGGACATCGACGGACTGCTGTTCACTGGCAGCGCGACGACAGGCCGGCTGCTCGCCCGCCAGTTCGCCGAGACGCCGCACAAGATGCTGGCGCTGGAAATGGGCGGCAACGCGCCGCTGGTGGTGTGGGACGTGGCCGACCTCGACGCCGCCGCCCATGTCATCGCCCAGTCGGCCTATCTGTCGGCGGGCCAGCGCTGCACCTGCGCCCGGCGACTGATCCTGCCCGCCGGCGCCGCCGGCAACGCCGTGCTCGAAGCACTGGTGGCGGTGGTCGACCGGTTGATCGTCGGCGCGCCGTTCGACGAGCCGCCACCGTTCATGGGGCCGGTGATCGACGTCCAGGCCGCCAGCCGGCTGTGCGCCGCCGAGGATGCCCTGATGGCGCGCGGCGGCCGCGCCATCCGCCGGCTGGCTCTCCCCGGCCGGCCACTGCCGTTCCTGGCGCCGGCGCTGATCGACGTCACCCATGTCGCCGACCGGCCGGACGAGGAGCATTTCGGCCCGCTGCTGCAGGTGGTCCACGTCACCGACTTCGCCGCCGCGCTGGACGAGGCCAACGCCACGCGCTTCGGCCTGGCCGCCGGCCTGATCAGCGACGACGAGGCGTTGTGGCGGCGCTTCTGGGCCACCAGCCGCGCCGGCGTGGTCAACTGGAACCGGCCGACCACCGGCGCCTCCTCCGCCCTGCCGTTCGGCGGCGTCGGCGACTCCGGCAACCATCGCCCCAGTGCCGCCTATGCCGCCGACTATTGCGCCTGGCCGGTCGCCAGCCTGACCCAGCCCGTCGCGCAGGCCCCCATCACCACCGGATTGCGTCCATGAGCCACGACAACGACACGCGCCGCCACGTCGAGGTCAACTTCGACGGCCTGATCGGCCCGACCCATAATTACGCCGGCCTGAGTCTGGGCAACGTCGCCTCGGCCAGCAATGCCGGCGAAACCAGCCGGCCGCGCCAGGCCGCGCTGCAGGGACTGGCCAAGATGCGGGCGCTGCTGGCGCTCGGGCTGCCGCAGGGCTTCCTGCCGCCGCACGACCGGCCCAATGTCGCGGCCCTGCGCCAGCTCGGCTTCGCCGGCGACGATGGCGCGGTGTGCGCGGCCGCCTTCGCCGCCGACCCGGCGCTGTTCCGGCTGCTGTGCTCGGCCTCGCCGATGTGGACCGCCAACGCCGCCACCGTGTCGCCGGCACCCGACACGGCGGACGGCCGGGTGCATTTCAGCGTCGCCAACCTCGCCACCATGGCCCACCGGGCGACCGAGGCCGAGGAGACCGCCGGTTGGCTGCGTCTGGCTTTCGCTGATCCGCGCTTCTTTCAGGTCCATGACGCGCTGCCGTGGGGCCAGCATCTCGCCGACGAGGGCGCGGCCAACCACATGCGGCTGTGCCCGCACCACGGCGCGCCGGGTGTCGAGGTGTTCGTTTATGGCGAGGATGTTGCTGGCGATCAGCCGGGCGGCCGCTTCCCCGCCCGCCAGCGCCGCCGGGCCAGCGAGGCGGTGGCGCGCCGGCACGGACTGGCGCCGGCACAGGCGCTGTTCGTCGCCCAGTCGGACACCGCGATCCAGGCCGGGGCCTTTCACAACGATGTGGTGGCGGTCGCCAACGAACGGGTGCTGTTCGCCCACGAACAGGCCTTCGCCGACCCCGGCCGGCTGTACACCGACCTGCGCGCGGCACTGCCGGAGGCGGTGATCGTCGAGGTGCCGGCGGCCCGCGTCAGCCTGGCGGACGCCATCGGTTCCTACCTGTTCAACTCCCAGCTCGTCACCCTGCCGGATGGCACGATGGCGCTGGTGCTGCCGCGCGAGTGCGAGCAGAACCCGCGCGTCTGGGCCTATGTGCAGGACCTGCTGGGCGAGGCGACGCCGATCCGGCGCGCCATTGTCATCGATGTGCGGGAGAGCATGCGCAATGGCGGCGGGCCTGCCTGCCTGCGGTTGCGCGTCGCCTTGAGCCCGGCGGCACTGGCCGCCGTCGATCCGCGCTTCCTGCTTGACGAGGCCCGCTGCGACCGGCTGGCCCGCGTCGTCGAGGCGCAATGGCCGGAGACCATCGGGCCGGACGATCTCGCCAACCCCGACCTGTGGCGCCAGGCCCGCGCCGCCCGCCAGGCGCTGCTCGCCGCCGCCGGGTTCTGACGGCGGGGCCCGCCTGTCCCAACGGCCCTGCTTGTTCGGGCGGTCCTACTGGTTGGTCAGCGCCTTGAGCAGGGCCTTGCCGGCCTTCACCGGATCGGCCCGCAACGCTTTCTCCTCCGCCGCCATGGCCTGGAAGATGCCGTCGGTCGCCTTGTCGGTGACGTAGTTGGTAAGGTCAGCGTCGGTCATGCCCAGCGGCAGCGGTACGGACCTGGTCAGCTTGGCGAACTGGCGCGTCGCCCCGGCGTCGCGCAGCGCCTTATCGACCAGCGGCCGCATCTTGCCGCGCAGCGTGTCGCCGGCCGAGTCGCGGAAATACTGGGTGGCGGCCCCGTCACCGCCGGTGAGGATGCCGGCGGCGTCCTGCCAGCTCATGTCGTCGACGGCCTTGCGGAACACCGGCTTGGCGACCGCCGTCGCCCGCTCGGCGGCTGTGTTGAGCGATCGCTTCAGGCCATCGGTCAGCCCGACCTTGTCGGTGTATTTCAGCAGCTTGTCGGCCTTCTTGAGCGGCCCCGGCAGGGCGATGCGCGCCAGCGGGTCGTTCCAGAAGCCGCCCGACTTGCCCAGCCGGTCAAGCGCGGCATCGGACGCGCCGCCGATCAGTTCCTTGACGGCATCGCCGGCGCCACCGAGCGCGGCGGGCGCCACCTCGGCCGCCCGTGCCGCCGGCAGACCGGCGGGCAGGCCCAGCGCGACAACGGCCAGACCAAGCCCCAGCAGGGCGACTCGCCTCCGGTTTCCGTGCGCCATGACAACGTCTCCCCTCATTCACCAGATGGGTGAAGCATAACGCACGGACCGTCGACCGCCAGCAAAACCGGGGCCTGGCCGACGGGTTGTCAGTGCGAGATCAGCAGCGGCAGCCTGGTGTCCAGCAACACGTCGCGGGTGGCGCCGCCCAGCAGCATCTCCCACATCCGCGAGTGACCGTAGGCGCCCATCACCATGACGTCGCAGCCGATGTCCACCGCGAACTGCTGGAGCGCCTGGCCCAGCGCCCGGCCGGCGCTGGGAATGCGATGCACGTTCACCGTGTCGACATGGCGCGCCAGGTGGGCCGCCAGATCCGCGCCCGGCTCGGCACCGTGACCGTCGTCCGACGGCGCGGGGTCCACCAGCACGACGTTGACGTCGGTCGCCTGGGTGATCAGCCCCATGCCGTCATGCACGGCGCGGATCGCCTCGCGGCTGGCGTTCCAGGCAATCGCCACCTTGGCCAGCGGCAGCTTGGCGCCTTCCGGCACAATGAGGATTGGCCGGCCGGCGTGGAACAGTACGGTCTGGACCAGGCGGTCCCAGAAGCGGCCATCGGGGTACGCGGCGCGGGCCGAGACCAGCACCATGTCGGCGTAGCGCGAGTGCACCACCGCGTCCATCGGCAGGATATCGACGTCCACCACCAGTGTGCGCACCTCGCCGGAGACACCGGCCTTGCCCATGGCGGCCTCGATCGCCTCGGCGGCCGCCCTGGCCTTCTTGGTCTGGCGCTCGACCTCGCTCTGGTAGGCCTCGTAGATGACCGTGCCGAGCAGATACTCCTGATACAGGGGCACGCCGCCGCAGACCACGACGTTGAGATAAGCCCCGCGCGCTGCCGCCAGGTCGAGGCCCAGCTTCAGCGCCGGTTCCTCGGCGCCGTTGTCGCCCACCAGCACGACGATGTCCTTCAGCATGCTTCCCTCCTTGTCAGGCTGTCACGCTACCCTAGGGCGTGAAGGCGACAGCCGCGTTGCGTTGAATCAACTTCCCCCGCCGCCCGAGGGCGTCTCAACCGCTTGTCACCACACGATGATTTGCCCCGATACAAGCTGGACTACGCCAGCCCCAAGAAAAGCTCGTTTGCCCATGATGGCATGGTCCGCCAAATGTGCACGCTCAGGAGTGAGGAGTCCATGCCATGACTCAGAAGGCCGGGAAGGGCTGGAGCGATATCGTGACCGGCCACACCGCCCGTTATACAGCGTCCATCGCCGATCTGCTGGCGGTGGACGGCCTGCGCGCGCAGGCCCCCGGCCGGATCATCCTCGTCGGTGCCGGCCCCGGCGACCCCGACCTGCTGACCGTGAAGGCGGTCAGGGCGCTGGCGCTGGCCGACGTCGTGGTCCATGACGGCCTGGTCGATGCCCGCATCCTGGCGATGGCGCCGGCGGGTGCCGAGATGATCTCGGTCGCCAAGGCGCGCTCGCGCCACACCATGGCGCAGACCGACATCAACGCCCTGCTGGTGGCCAAGGCGCGTGCCGGCCATGTGGTGGTGCGCCTGAAGGGCGGCGATCCGTTCGTCTTCGGGCGCGGTGGCGAGGAGGTCGAGGCCGCCCGCGATGCCGGCATCGCCGTCGAGGTGGTGCCCGGCGTCACCGCCGCGCTGGGCTGCGCCGCCGAGAGCCTGCTGCCGCTCACCCACCGCGATCATGCCAGCGCCGTCACCTTCGTTGCCGGCCAGTGCAAGGGGCTCGCCGAACAGGACTGGCGCGGCCTCGCCGGCGAGGGCCGCACGCTGGTGGTGTACATGGGCATCGCCGCCGCCGCCGACATCGCCGCCAAGCTGGTCGCCGACGGCCTGTCGCCGCACACCCCGGCCGCCGTGCTGGAAGGCGGCACCCGCCCCGACGCCCGCACCTTCCGCACCACGCTGGCCGACCTGCCGGCGACGCTGGCGGCCAACGCCGTGCGCAGCCCGGCGCTGCTGGTGGTGGGCGCCGTCGCCCGCCTGGCGGTGGAACGCCCCGGCGTGCTGGCGCCGTTCGTCCCCTCCACGCTCAGCCTGGCGCTGGCCGCTGAATAAACACCGAGACCAGGAACATGTCCCAGATCATCACTGCCAATGACCTGCCGACCGGCGACGTCGTCTACTGGACCGGCGCCGGCTGGACCCGTGACGCCCGCGAGGCGGCACTCGTCACCGACACCGCCGCCGCCGAGGCGCTGGGCAAGGCCGAAGTGAAGGCCCGCCGTGTCATCGACCCCTATCTCATCGACATCGAACTCGTCGACGGCAAGCCGTGGCCGACCCGCTATCGGGAAATCGTCCGCGCCTCCGGCCCGTCGGTGCGCACCGATCTCGGCAAGCAAGCGGAGCTTTGAGCCATGTACCAGTATGACAGCTTCGACGCCGCCATCGTCCAGACCCGGGTCGAGCAGTTTCGCGACCAGGTGGCCCGCCGCCTGTCGGGCGAACTCTCGGAAGAGCAGTTCCGCCCGCTGCGGCTGATGAACGGCTTCTACCTCCAGCTCCACGCCTACATGCTGCGGGTGGCGGTGCCCTATGGCACCCTGTCCTCGACGCAGCTGCGGGCGCTGGCCCACATCGCCCGCAAGTATGACAAGGGCTACGGCCATTTCACCACCCGGCAGAACATCCAGTACAACTGGATCCGGCTGGAGGACGGACCGGACATCCTCGCCGACCTGGCGGCCGTCGAGATGCACGCCATCCAGACCTCGGGCAACTGCATCCGCAACATCACCACCGACCAGTTCGCCGGTGCCGTCGCCGGCGAGGTGGTGGACCCGCGCATCTGGTCGGAAGTGCTGCGCCAGTGGTCGACCTTCCACCCGGAATTCTCGTTCCTGCCGCGCAAGTTCAAGATCGCCGTCACCGCCACCGAGCAGGACCGCGCCGCCGTGCAGTGGCACGACATCGGCATCGAGATCCTGAAGAACGCGGCCGGCGAGATCGGCTTCAAGGTGCTGGCCGGCGGCGGCATGGGCCGGACGCCGATCATCGCCAAGGTGGTGCGCGAGTGGCTGCCGGCCGAGCACTTCCTGAGCTACATCGAGGCGATCATGCGGGTCTACAACCGCTATGGCCGGCGCGACAACATCTACAAGGCACGCATCAAGATCCTCGTGCACGAGATCGGCATCGAGAAGTTCCGCGAGGAGGTCGAGGCCGAGTGGCAGCAGGTACTGCCGACCCACATCGACGTGCCGGCGGCGGAAGTCGCGCGCATCGCCGCCTATTTCACGCCCCCGGCGTTCGAGACCATCGTGCCGCCGGTGGCGGCGCATGAGGCGGCGCTGAAGGCCGATCCCGCCTTCGCCCACTGGGTGGCGCGCAACGTGGTGGCCCACAAGGTGCCGGGCTACGCCATCGCCACCATCAGCCTGAAACCGGTGGGCGGCATCCCCGGTGACGCGTCCGCCGACCAGATGGACGCCATTGCCGATCTCGCCGACCAGTACAGCTTCGGCGACGTGCGGGTGACCCACGAGCAGAACCTGGTGCTGCCGCATGTCCGCCTGGCCGACCTGCACGCCGTGTGGCGCAAGCTGGTGGAGATCGAGGTCGCCACGCCCAACGCCGGGCTGGTCTCCGACATCATCGCCTGCCCGGGCCTCGACTATTGCACGCTCGCCAATGCCCGCTCGATCCCCATCGCGCAGGACATCGCCAACCGCTTCGCCGACCTGGAGCGCCAGCGCGACATCGGCGAGCTGAAGATCAAGATCTCCGGCTGCATCAACGCCTGCGGCCACCATCACGCCGGCCACATCGGCATCCTCGGCGTCGACCGCAAGGGCGTCGAGAACTACCAGATCTCGCTGGGCGGTTCGGGCGCGGAAGATGCCAGCCTCGGCGAGCTGATCGGCCCCGGCTTCAACGATGCCGGTGTCGTCGATGCCGTCGAGAAGCTGATCGAGAAGTACCGCGCGATCCGGCAGGAGGGCGAGCGTTTCCTCGACACCTACCGCCGGGTCGGCGCCCAGCCGTTCAAGGAGGCCGTCTATGGCTAGAGTGGAAATCAAGCGCAAGTCGGCCGAGGAAGCGACCGCCGCCGGCGAGATCGTCAGCGGCGGCATCACCCTGCGCTTCCGTGACGACGCCGACCATGACTGGCGGCATGTCGAGGGCGATGCCGACCTGCCGGACGGCGGCGCCGTGGTGGTGCCGCTGGCGCGCCTGGCGGAAACGCTCGACCTCAACCGCTTCGCGGCCGTCGGCGTGCGGCTGGCGCCAGCCGACGACGCCCGGGCGCTGGCCCCCTATCTGACCCGGCTGGCGCTGGTGGAGATCGGCTTCCTCACCTTCCGCGACGGTCGCGGCTATTCGGCGGCGCGTATCCTGCGCGACGACCTGAAGTTCTCCGGCGAGATCCGCGCCGTCGGCCAGGTGCTGGCCGACCAGCTGTTCTTCATGGTCCGCTGCGGGTTCGATGCGCTGGAGCTGGACCCCAGCGTGCGCGAGGAAACCGCGCTGCGTGAGCTGGAGCGCTTCCAGCTCGTCTACCAGAAAGCCGCCGACGCCCGGGCGCCGGTGTGGGCCGAGCGGGGAGCCTGAACATGTCCAGCCTGAGCGCCAAGGTTGCCACGGACGCGGCGGTGTCGCCGGTGGGGCCGCGCGCCTTCACCCAGGCGGACGCCGACCGGCTCAACGCGATCTACGACCAGGTGCCGGCGGCGGAAATGCTGCACCGGCTGCTCACCGGCGAGCTGGCCGGCCAGGTCTCGGTGGTGTCTTCCTTCGGCACCGAATCCTCGGTACTGCTGCACATGCTGGCGGCCGCCGACCCCACCGCGCCGGTGCTGTTCGTCGACACGCTGCGCCTGTTCCCCGAGACGCTGCGCTACCGTGACCAGCTGGTCCGGCTGCTCGGGCTGACCGGCGTGCATACGCTGGAACCGGAGCCGGTGGCGCTGGCGGCCGCCGATCCCAAGTATCTGCTGTGGTCCTACGATCCCGATGCCTGCTGCGCGGTGCGCAAGGTGGCGCCGCTGGCGCGCGGGCTGGAGGGCGTGACCGCCTGGGTGTCGGGTCGCAAGGCGTTCCAGTCCTCGACCCGATCCCACCTGCCGCTGTTCGAAATCGCCGACGGCCGGCTGAAGATCAACCCGCTGGCCCGCTGGACCAAGGCCGACCTCGACGCCTACATGGACCGCTACAACCTGCCGCGTCACCCGCTGGAGGCCGACGGCTACCTGTCGATCGGCTGCATGCCGTGCACCACGCCGGTGAAACCGGGCGAGGATCCGCGCGCCGGGCGCTGGCGTGGCTGGGACAAGACCGAATGCGGCATCCACCTGCCCGGCCTCGACAAGCCGGAGGATGAGCCGGTTTTCTGAGCCGCGGCATCGGTGGTCCCGCCGCCCCGGCGACAGGCTGAGCCGACAGGACGGCAAAACGTGACCGGCGTCAGCCGTGTGGCCTTGCAGTCGCCACGAACTGGGGCTACGGCGGGAACACATGGCGAAGCAGCCTTCCTCGGATAGTCCCAGGCCCCGTCGCGCCGCGCGCCGGCGCAAGCCGGTGTGGCTGATCCTGCTCCAGGCGGGCGGCGCGCTGGCGGCCGTCACGGCGCTCGCCCTGACCTTCGTGGTCTGGCTGGCGGCCCAGTCGCTGCCCAGTTTCGATACCCTCGTCCGCGAGCCGCGCGGCCAGATGATCGTCGTCAAGGCCTCCGATGGCTCGACGCTGATCACCTTCGGCCCGTCCTACGGCGAATGGCTGTCGTCCGCCGACCTGCCGCTGAGCATCAAGACCGCCATGGTGGCGATCGAGGACCGGCGCTTCTATCATCACCCCGGTATCGACCCCATCGGCATCGCCCGCGCCATGGCCCGGAACGCCAGGGCGGGCCGTTTCGTCCAGGGCGGGTCCACCATCACCCAGCAGGTGGTGAAGAACATCTTCCTCACCTCCGAGCGCACGTTCGCCCGCAAGGCCCGCGAAATGGTGCTGGCGCTGGCGCTGGAGTGGAAGTTCTCCAAACCGCAGATTCTCGAACTCTACCTCAACCGGGTCTATTTCGGCGGCGGCGCCTATGGCGTCGATGCCGCCTCGCGCAAGTTCTTCGGTCATTCCGCCCGCCAGCTCAGCCTCGGCGAGGCGGCGATCATCGCCGGCCTGGTCAAGGCGCCGACCCGCTACGCACCGTCGTCCGACCCCGAGCAGGCCCGGCAACGGGCGAAGCTGGTGGTGGCGGCGCTGGTGGATGCCAACTTGCTGGATGCGGGTGACGTCGACAACGCGCTGATCGACCGGGTGCGCTTTGTGCCGCAGCCGCGCGAGAACAACGTGCGCTACTTCACCGACTGGGTGCTGGCACAGGTGGAGACGCTCACCGATGAGACGGCCCAGCCGCTGGAGGTGGAAACCACGCTCGACCCGCGCACCCAGCAGGCGGCGGAGCTCGCGCTGAAATGGAACGTGCCCGCGGGGTTGCAGGGTGGTCTGGTCGCCATGGCGCATGATGGCGCCATCCGGGCGATGGTCGGTGGCGTCGACTATGTCACCAGCCCCTATAACCGGGCGGTGGCGGCCCGCCGGCAGCCGGGCTCCGCGTTCAAGCTGTTTGTCTACCTGGCGGCGCTGGAAGCCGGCGCGACGCCGGATTCCATCTATGTGGACGAGCCGGTGACGTTCGGAAAATGGTCGCCGGTCAATTCCACCCGTAGCTTTCAGGGCGAGGTGACGCTGACCCAGGCCTTCGCCCAGTCGATCAACACGATCGCGGTCAGGCTCGCGGACGAGGTGGGGTTCGACACCGTGGCGGCAATGGCGCGGCGGTTCGGCATCTCGACGCCGATTTCCCGCCAGCCGGCGATGGCGCTGGGTGCCTCGGAAGTGACGCTGCTCGACATGACCGCCGCCTACGCCAGTCTCGCCCGCGGTGGCGTCGAGGCCCGCCCCTACGGCATCCGGTCCATCCGCACCGTTGCCGGCAAGCCGCTCTACAGCTACCAGCCCGACGCGCCGCGCGGGCTGGTGACACCCGAAGTCGCCGCCGGCATGACGCGTATGCTGGAGGCCGCTGTCAACGAAGGCACGGCGCGCGCCGCCAGCATCGACCGGCCCGCCGCCGGCAAGACCGGCACCACCCAGTCCAACCGCGATGGCTGGTTCATGGGTTTCACCGCCGACCTGACCGCCGGTGTCTGGATGGGGCGTGACGACAACAAGGCGGTGCCCGGCCTGGCCGGGGGGCGCACCCCGGCGCGTGCCTGGGCCGCGTTCATGAGCCGGGCGACGCAGGGCCTGCCGGCCCAGCCGCTGTTCGCTGATTCCAGTACGCTGGACGGCGTCGAGCCCGATGCCGAGACCTATGGCCTGGTGCCGGAGGGTGAGGGTATCGAGGCGGTCGAGCCGGTGTGGGACCCCGAGACGCAAAGCGCCCCGCCGGCGGCCGCGCCGTCCCAGACAACCGCCCCCGGCGCTGCCGGGTCATCACGCGCCGCGCCGCCGCGCCTTGACGATGCCTGGCTGGAAGGGGTGCTGAAGGAGCCGGGTAACGCCGCAAGCTCAGGCGGGGGTGGCAACAACCCGGTGCAGTGAGGCGCCGTGCTGGCGCAACCAGGCGCGTGCCGGCCGCACGGGGCCGCCGTTGAGCTGCTCGGCCAGCGACCAGAAGGCCTGGCTGTGGTCCATGTGGGCCAGATGCGCCACCTCGTGCGCCGCCACGTAATGACGGACCGGCTCCGGCGCCAGGATCAGCCGCCACGAAAAACGCAGGTCGCCGGACGCCGCACAGCTGCCCCAGCGGGCGCGCGGATCGCCGATGCCGACCCGCCCCAGCGGCCGGGCATGGCGCGGCAGGGCGGGGGCCGAGGCGAGCCCGGTGACGCGGGCGCCGAGGTCGGCCAGCGCCGCCGCGCGCAGATGCCGGACCACCCGTGCCGCCACCCGCGCCCGCGGGCCGCCGACCACCAGCCGGTCGCCGTCGTGGATCACCCGGCGCGGCGCGTCCGGGAGCCAGTCGATCAGGGTCTCGACGCCGTTGACCGGAATGCGCGTGCCCGGCGCGATCGGCAGCAGCGGCTGCCAGCGGTCGACGGCGGCGGCGATCCAGTCCCGTCGCTGGTCGATGAACGCCAGCGCCTCGGTGAGCGAGACCCGGCGCGGCATGCTCAGCCGCAGCGTTCCGGTGGTCGCCAGCGCGGTCAGCGTCAGGCGCCGGGCCTGCGGCAGACGGCGGATCTCCAGTGGCACCGTGAGGTCGCCGAGGTCGAGCGTGCGCCGCTCGATGCTCATGACCGTCTCTGTCCCGACACCGGCCGGGGCATGGGGGCCGGCGCGGCTGGCGGTGCGATCATGGCGTTTCATCCACCACATGCTGCTCCAGCGGCCCGGCGTCGCGTTCCGATACCGCCCAGCCGACCACTGAATGGCCGCGTCGCCGGGTCGACTCGGTGTCGCCGGTGATCAGGGGGTGCCAGTCCGGCAGATCCTTGCCCTCGGCCACCAGCCGGTAGGCGCAGGTGGCCGGCAGCCAGTCGCTGCGGCGGATGCGGTCGACCGTGAGCTTCAGGCAATCCGGCACCAGCAGCTTGCGCTGGCGGTAGTTGGCGCAACGGCCGGTCGAGAGGTCGAGCAGCCGGCAGGCGACGTTGGTGTGGTGCACCTCGCCGGTGTCCTCGTCCTCCAGCTTGTGCAGGCAGCATTTGGCGCAGCCGTCGCACAGCGACTCCCACTCGGCAGGGGACATCTGGCGCAGGGTCTTGCGCTTCCAGAATGGCAGCGGGCTGTCGTTCACCGCACCAGGTCGCCGAGTCGCGCGGCGACCTCCTCCGGGGTGACGGTGGAGGAGAAATGGGCGGCATACTTGCCGTCCGGCGTCATCAGGTAGGTCAGCGCCGAATGGTCGACCAGATAGTCGGCCGCCGTTTCGCCCTGCTGGGCCTTGGCGGAATAGACGCGATAGGCCCGCTTGGCGGCATCCACCTGCGCCTGGCTGCCCGTCAGCCCCACCAGACGCGGGTGAAAGGCGGTCACATAGGCCTTCATCACCGCCACGGTGTCGCGTTCCGGGTCGACGGTGATGAAAACCGGCTGCACCCGGGCGGCTGCGGCCGGCTTGCTGGCCTCCAGCGCCACCATCGCCTGGGCATTGCGCTGCAGGTCGGTGGGGCAGACGTCGGGGCAGTAGGTATAGCCGAAGTACACCAGCAGATACTGGCCCGGCCAGTTCTTCTCGGTGACGGTGCGGCCGTCCTGGTCCACCAGCGTGAACGGGCCGCCGATCAGCACGTCGCCGTCGCCCTCGCGGCTGCCGGCGGACCGGCTGTCGGGGCCAAGCCACAGCGCGACGCCGGCGGCAAGCACCAGCGCCGCCAGCAATGCGACGACCAGAGTGAAGGACAGGGTGCGTTTGGATTTCATGGTTCAGCTCGTCCCGGTATATAGACTTGTCGCGAAAGTCGGAGAGGAAAAAATGACGCGTAGGCTTATCCGCTCGATTCCCGCCATGCTGCTGGCCTGTGCCGGACTGGCGCTGGCGGCGCCGCCGGCCCGGGCCGAGGTTGGCGGCAACATCTACCAGTTTCTCAAGGCCGTACGCGACAAGGATATCATGAAAGCCAACACGCTGCTGTCCGAACCGGGCTCGGCGATCATCGACGCCCGTGACGGCGATACCGGCGAGGCCGCGCTGCATGTGGTGGTCAAGCGCCGCGACGGCGGCTGGCTGGAGTATCTGCTGGCGCGCGGCGCCAACCCCAATGTCGAGGACCGCGACGGTAACACGCCGCTGATCCTCGCCGCCGCCCAGGGCTATGGTGACGGCGTGACCCAGCTGATCAATCGCCGGGCCGACCCCGATGCCCGCAACCGCGCCGGCGAGACCGCGCTCATCAAGGCCGTGCAGGCACGCCAGGACCAGATCGTGCGGTTGCTGCTCGCCGGGGGCGCCCGGGTTGACATCCCGGACAACGTCGCCGGGTACACCGCGCTCGACTATGCCGAGCAGGATCGCCGGGCCGGCAACATCCGCCGGCTGCTCAGGGACGCGGAGGCGTCACGCCAGGCCCCGGCCGCGCCGCCGCCCGTCAGCCCGCCCCAGACCCGCTGAGGCCAGACCCGCTGAGGCCAGGTTTTGGGCGGGCGGGCCTGGACGGCGCGGGCTCATGCCCGCCGCGCCGGTTCAGCCGGCACGGCGGTTGGTGTAGACCAGCCGCCAGTCGCCGCCGATACCCTCGCCGGGCACGTGATCGATGCGGGTGGTCGACAGGTTGTCGACACTGATGGTCAGCGCCCGGTCGAGGTCGATGCCCAGCGCGTGCGCCAGCGCCGCCCGGATGGTGCCGCCATGGGCGACGGCGACGATCGGCCGGCCGGCGAAGCGGGCGGTCAGCTGGTCCATCGCCGCGCGGACGCGCGCCGCCTGGGTGACGAAGCTCTCGCCGCCCGGCGGCTGGTCGGCGGCGGTGGTGAACCAGGTCTTGTGGCGTGGCCGGCCCGCCAGCGTTGCCTTGAGCGCCTCCATGGTCATGCCGTGCCAGGCGCCATAGTGCTGCTCGGCAAGCCGCTCGTCCGCCAGTCGTTCGGCCGGAGCGAGCCCGGCGTCGGCGATGGCGTCGGCGGTCTGCACCGCGCGCATCAGCGGGCTGGTCACCCACACGGCGTTCTTCGGCAGGAAGCCGGCCAGTGCCTGGAAGGCCGGGGTATCGGAGACATCGGCGGGTTCGTCGTGGGTGTCGTAAACGACGGCGCCAGCCTCGCGGAGGGTGGCGACGGGGGCGTGACGGACAAAGTGCCAGCGGGTGATCATCAATGTTTCTTCCACCTGTGTCGGCACGCGCGCGCGGCCTGTTTGCTTCCTGCGTTCACCGGCGTATAGCGAAAGCGTGAGCGGGGCAGAAGATCGATCCTATCGTGTTTCAGACACGGCCGCCGGCCCGGAAGGGCTCGGCCTGCCGGGCGTACGGGTGCGCACGCTGGTCATCCTGCGCTGGATCGCCATCACCGGGCAGCTTGCGACGCTGGCCATCATCGGCCCCGGACTGGGGTTTCCACTGGCGCCTTGGCCGCCGCTGGCGGCGATCGCCGCGTCGGTCGGCGTCAACATCGGCTCAACCCTGCTCTACCCGCGCACCGCCGAGCTGAACGGTCGCGAGGCGACCATCCATCTCGCCTTCGATCTGCTGCAGCTGGCGGTGCTGCTGTTCCTCACCGGCGGTCTCAACAATCCGTTCGCGGTGCTCATCCTGGTGCCGGTGACCATTTCGGCGACCTTGCTGTCGCTGCGTTCCACCATCATCCTGATCAGCATCGCCATCGCCTGCCTGGCGGCGCTGGCGCTGTGGGCGCTGCCGCTGCCCTGGCACGGGCCGGCGCTGGCGCTGCCGCCGCTCTATCAGGCCGGCCAGGGCGTGGCGCTGCTGATCGGCATGACCTTTCTGGCCGCCTATGCCTGGCGGGTGTCGGCGGAGGCCCGCCGGCGCCAGCAGGCGCTGATCGCCACCCAGACCGCACTGGCACGCGAGCAGAAGATGTCGGCGCTGGGGTCGCTGGCGGCGGCGGCCGCGCACGAGCTGGGCGGGCCACTGGGCACCATCACGCTGATCGCCCGCGACCTCGACGACCAGCTCGGCAACGATCCCGATTTCGGCGACGACGTGAAGCTGCTGCGCCAGGAAGCCGCCCGCTGCCGCGAGATCCTGGTCGGCATCGCCCGCCGGGCCGAGGCCGACCAGCCGTTTCCGCGCTTGCCGCTGGAAGCGCTGGTCTATGAGGTTGTCAAACCGTTCGAGGGCGGCCGGGTGGCGCTGACCGTGCGCCAGAGCCTGCTGAAGGGTGCCGCGCCGGTGTTGGCGGCCCGCACGCCGGAGCTGTTGCACGGGCTTGCCAACATCGTCTCCAACGCGGTGCGCCATGCCCGCGCCCAGGTCGACATCGACATCGAGGCCGGCCGCGACGAGGTGCGGCTGACGGTGCGCGACGATGGCGACGGCTTCGATCCCGCACTGCTGCCCCGGCTGGGCGAGCCCTATCTCGGGCCGTCGCAGTCGCGTTCGGGCGGCACCGGGCTTGGCGTGTTCATCGCCACCACGCTGCTGGAGCGCACCGGCGGCACGCTGACTTTCGCCAACGTGCCCGAGGGCGGCGCGCGGGTGGACATTCGCTGGACAAGACACACATTGGACCCGGAGGAGACCAGGGCATGACGGATGCAGCGGCCGACGAGCGGACCCTGTTGCTGGTGGACGACGATGCGGCGTTCCGCCAGCGACTGGCGGTGATGCTGGAGCGGCGTGGCTTCCAGGTGACGGCGGCCGAAGGCGTCGCGGCGGCGTGCAAGCTCGCCGCCCAGCTCCGGCCGGCCTATGCGGTGGTCGACATGCGGCTTGAGGACGGCAACGGCCTCGACGTGGTGGCCGAGTTGCGGCAGGTGCGCGAGGACGTGCGCGCCGTCATCCTCACCGGCTATGGCAACCTTGCCACCGCCGTGGCGGCGGTGAAGACCGGTGCTGTCGACTATCTTGCCAAGCCGGCGGAGCCGGAGGACATCATCCGCGCCCTGCTCGCCGAGGAAGGCGAGCGGCCAGAGCCGCCGGAGGAGCCGATGTCGGCCGACCGGGTGCGCTGGGAGCATATCCAGCGGGTCTATGAACTGTGTGGCCGCAACGTCTCGGAAACCGCGCGGCGGCTGAAGATGCACCGCCGCACTCTCCAGCGCATTCTCGCCAAGCGGTCACCGAAGTGACGGACGCCGCCGCCCGCTGACGGCTGCTGGCGGATCATGGTCGGGCATACCCGCGTCCAGCTTTAGCTCACCCAAGAATTTCTGCTTTGCGACACGGCCGCGAGCCGGACATGAGTGATGTCCACAGTCGGGCACTGCTATCGTGGCGTGCCCATCGACACGGACCCGCCCATGGCCGAACAAACCGCACGCGCTGCCGACGCAGCACCCCGGACCTCCCCGCTGACGGCGCACCTGCGCCGGCTGGAGGCCGAATCGATCGCCATCATCCGCGAGGTGGCGGCCGAGTTCGCCAACCCGGTGATGCTCTATTCCATCGGCAAGGACTCCGGCGTGATGCTGCATCTCGCCATGAAGGCCTTCTACCCGGCCAAGCCGCCATTCCCGCTGCTGCACGTCGACACCACCTGGAAGTTCCGCGACATGATCGCCCACCGCGACATGATCGCCGAGCGCTACGGCGTCGACCTCATCGTCCACGTCAACGAAGAAGGCGTGGCGCGCGGCATCAACCCGGTCGACTCCGGGTCATCGCTGCACACCCAGGTGATGAAGACCGAGGCGCTGAAGCAGGCGCTGGACAAATACGGCTTCGATGCCGCCTTCGGCGGCGCCCGCCGCGACGAGGAGAAGAGCCGCGCCAAGGAGCGGGTGTTCTCGTTCCGCTCCGCCGGCCACGTCTGGGACCCGCGCAACCAGCGGCCGGAACTCTGGCGGCTGTACAACACCCGGATCCGCCAGGGCGAGACCATCCGCGTCTTCCCGCTGTCCAACTGGACCGAATACGACATCTGGGACTACACCCGCGCCGAAAACATCCCCGTTGTGCCGCTGTATTTCGCCGCCCCCCGGCCGGTGGTGCGGCGCCAGGGCGTGCTGATCATGCGCGACGACGAGCGGCTGCCGCTGCTGCCCGGCGAGGAGCCGGAAATCCGTATGGTCCGCTTTCGTTCGCTGGGCTGCTACCCGCTGTCGGCGGCGGTGGAATCCGACGCAGCGTCGCTTGATGACATCATCGCCGAAATGCGCGCCAGCCGCACCTCCGAACGCCAGGGCCGGCTGATCGACAGCGACGAGGCGGCCTCGATGGAGAAGAAGAAGAAGGAGGGCTATTTCTGATGAAACCGGACCTCCGCATCACGCCGGGCCCCATCAATCCCGGAGACCCCACCAAGGGGCTGCTGCGCTTCCTCACCTGCGGCTCGGTGGACGACGGCAAGTCGACGCTGATCGGCCGCCTGCTCTACGACACCAAGCTGATCTTCGAGGACCAGCTGGCGACGCTGGAGAAGGATTCGAAGAAGCACGGCACCACCGGCGAGGACATCGATTTCGCGCTGCTGGTCGACGGGCTGGAGGCCGAGCGCGAACAGGGCATCACCATCGATGTCGCCTACCGCTTCTTCACCACCGACCGGCGCGCCTTCATCGTCGCCGACACGCCGGGCCACGAGCAGTTCACCCGCAACATGGCGACCGGTGCCTCCAACTCCGACGCCGCCGTCATTCTGATCGACGCCCGCAAGGGGGTGCTGACCCAGACCAAGCGGCACAGCATCATCTGCGCGCTGCTGGGCATCCGCCACGTCGCGCTGGCGATCAACAAGATCGATCTGGTGGACTACGACCAGGCGACCTTCGAGCGCATTCTCGCCGACTACCGCGCCTTCGCCGACACGCTGGGCTTCGCCTCGGTGACGCCGATTCCGCTGTCGGCCCGCTTTGGCGACAATGTCACCGGCCGGTCCGACGCGCTGGCCTGGTATGATGGCCCGACGCTGCTCGACTGGCTGGAAGGTCTCGACGTCGATACCGACCTCGCGGCCCGGCCGCTGCGCTTCCCGGTGCAGTGGGTCAACCGCCCCAACCTCGATTTCCGCGGCTTTGCCGGCACCATCGCCGCCGGCACCGTGTCGGTGGGGGATCGCGTGGTGGTCGCCAGCTCGGCCAAGGAATCGACGGTCGCCCGCATTGTCACCGCCGATGGCGACCTCGCCACCGCCGGCCCCGGCGACGCGGTGACGCTGACGCTCGCCGACGAGATCGACATCGCCCGGGGCGATGTGCTGGCGCTGGCCACCGCCCGGCCGGAAGTGACCGACCAGTTCGCCGCCCACCTGCTGTGGATGAGCGAAGAGGCGCTGCTGCCGGAGCGGCAATACCTCATGCGCATCGGCAACAAGTATGTGCCGGCGCGCGTCACCGCGCTCAAGCACAAGGTGTGCGTCAACACCCAGCAGCATCTGGCCGGCAAGACGCTGGAGCTCAACGAGATCGGCTTCTGCAACCTGGCGACGGCCAGCCCGGTCGCCATCGACGCCTACGCCGACAACCGCGAGACCGGCGCCTTCATCCTGATCGACCGCTTCACCAACGCCACGGTGGGGGCCGGCATGATCAGCTTCGGCCTGCGCCGGGCGACCAACGTCCACCGCCAGGACCTGCTGGTGGACCGGGCGGCGCGCAGCCGCATCAAAGGGCACAAGCCGGCGGTGCTGTGGTTCACCGGCCTGTCGGGCGCCGGCAAGTCGACCATCGCCAACATCGTCGAGCAGAAGCTCAACGCCCGCGGCATCCACACCACCATGCTGGACGGCGACAACGTCCGCCATGGCCTGTGCGGTGACCTCGGCTTCACCGAGGCCGACCGGGTGGAGAATATCCGCCGCGTCGGCGAGGTCGCCAAGCTGTTCGTCGATGCGGGCCTGGTCGTGCTGACCAGCTTCATCTCGCCGTTCCGCGCCGAGCGCCGCATGGCGCGCGAGCTGCTGGGCGAGGGCGAGTTCATCGAGGTGTTCGTCGACACGCCGATCGAGGAGTGTATCCGCCGCGACCCCAAGGGCCTCTACGCCAAGGCCCAGGCCGGGCAGATCAAGAACTTCACCGGCATCGACAGCCCCTACGAGGCCCCGGAAGCGCCGGAGATCGTCGTCCACCCCGGCGAGGGCGGCGCGCAGGACGCGGCCGATCGCATCGTCGATTATCTCGACAGGCAGGGGCTCATCTGACAGGCAGGGACGCCACCGCCCTTCACGCGCAGGAGCGCCCGATGACGACGATCGATCTCACCGCCAAGGAAACCCTGCGCAGCCTGTGCGTGGCGCTGATCGCGCCGGTACGCGAGGCGGGTGCGGCGGTGGAAGCCGTGCGCGCCCGTGGCGTCGTTGCCCGCGAGAAAGCCGACAAGTCGCCGGTCACCGAGGCCGACGAGGCGGCCGAGGCCATCCTTGAGGCGGCGCTGAAGGCACTGACGCCGACCATCCCCGTGGTTGGCGAGGAAGCGTTCGCGGCCGGCGTCGCCCCCACCGACGCCGGCAGCCGCTTCTGGCTGGTTGACCCGGTGGACGGCACCAAGGAGTTCCTCAACGGCGGCACCGACTACACGGTGAACATCGGCCTCGTCGTCGACGGCACGCCGGTGTTCGGCATCGTCATGACCCCGGCCGACGGCGTGCTGTGGGTTGGCGGGCCGGGCTTCGGCGCCTTCCGCCAGAACGACGCCGAGGCCGATCTCGCGCCGATCCGTGCCCGCGCCATCGCCGGCCACCCGCTGGCGGTGGTCGCCTCGAAAAGCCATCGCGACGCCGAGACCGACGCCTATCTCGCCCGCCTCGACGCGCCGGCCATCGTCTCCAAGGGCTCCAGCCTGAAATTCTGCCTGCTGGCGGAAGCCCAGGCGGACATCTACCCGCGCTTCGGCCCGACCTCGGAATGGGATACCGCCGCCGGCCATGCCGTGCTGCTGGGCGCCGGCGGCCAGGTGTTCGACCCCGCCACCGGCGCGCCGTTCGCCTATGGCAAGCAGCGCTTCAGCAACGGGCCGTTCTTCGCCGTCGGTGACGCGACGGGTGCCGCACGACTGGGCGTGCTGCCCTGGTAGGCCAGGCGGGCGGGGCGGCGTTCCGCCTGCGCTTGTCAGTCGTCCACCACCGCCATCAGCGGCGCGTGTGCCTTGATGGCGCGTGTCACCATCGTTGTGGTGAACCGCTGCACGCCGGGCAGCCGCCACAAATCCCGCCGCAGCAGCTGGTCGAGGTCGGCCATGCTGCGCGCCATCACCTGCAGCAGATAGTCCGCGTCACCGGTGGTGGCGTGGCAGCTCAGGATCGCCGGCTGGCGCCGCACCGCCGCCTCGAACGCCTCGTGCTGGGCAAAGGCGATCTGCACCTGCACGAAGGCATGCAGGTCGAGCCCCAGCGCCGCCGGCGACAGCCGCGCGCCATAGCCCTCGATGACGCCGGCGGCCTCCAGCGCCTGCACCCGCTTCCAGCACGGCGACTTGGACAGGCCGACCCGCTCGCCAAGATCGGCGTAGGACAACCGGGCATCCTCTTCCAGCGCCCGCAGCATGGCGCGATCGAGGCGATCCAGCGGCATATCGTTTTCCTTACAAGCAGAATTCTCAGAACATTGTTCTTCGTTTTCGGCTTTTTCAAGTCCGATTAGGCACAATGTCCCGGCCGCTGCCCGTTACACTGCGGCATAACATCATGCCGTACAGGGAGAACAAGGGATGGACCGGCAGCGTTTCTACGACCTGATGACCGCCGAGCCGACGCTCGACTACGAACTCTACATCAACACCGGGGCCCTGCTGGCCTGCCAGAAGCCGTTCGAGGACTTCTGCAACCGCGATGAGCTGCAGTTCCAGATCGTCCATCAGGTCGAGGAGCTGTGGATGAAGCTGATGGGCTACACGCTGCTCGACATCGACGAGCACATGGCCGCCGGTCGCGTCCACCGCGCGCTCACCCTGTTCGGCCGGGTGCACCAGATCCTGCGGCTGATGATCGACCAGCTCGGCCTGCTGGAGACCATGTCGCCCAAGGACTACCAGCAAATCCGCCTGCAGCTCGGCAATGGCAGCGGCCAGGAGTCACCGGGCTTCCGCGCCGTGCTGCAGATTCCCCCCAGCCTGTGGGAGACCTACCGGCGGGTCTATCTCGACCCCGCCGGCCGCAGCGTCGAGCAGGTCTACGACGGCGACTACCAGCACGACGACGCCTATATGCTGGCGGAAGCGCTGATGGAGTTCGACGAGCTGTTCCAGAAGTTCCGCTGGCACCACATCTTCCTCATCCATCGCTCGATCGGCATGGGCGCCGCGTCGCTCAAGGGCCGCTCGGTCGACCTGCTGCAGGCCGGCGCCAAGCACCGCTTCTTCCCCGCCCTGTGGGAGGTCCGCGCCACCATGACCGACAGTTGGGGAGGCAGCTACGGCCGGGTGCGCGACAGCCTGGGCGAGGCCAGCCGGGTCAGCGAAACCCCCGGCGCGGAGCCGCGCGCGTGAACGACGACTGGCGCGACCGCTTCCTGACGCCGCCGGGCGGGCCCTATCTGCTCAGCCATTCGGTCGGCCCGCAGCCGGTCGCCGCCGCGCCCCTGCTGCACCAGGCGTTGCTGGCGCCGTGGGCGGCCAAAGGCGGCGAGGCCTGGGGCGACTGGCTGGCCGCCATCGACCGGTTTCGCGCCAGCCTGGCCGGACTGCTGGGCGGCGCGCCGGCGGACTACTGCCCGCAGGCCAATCTGTCGGCCGGGCTCACCCGCCTGCTCACCGGTCTGACCGTCGACCCGCGCCGACCGGTGCTGCTGGCGGCGGAGGCGAGTTTCCCCTCGCTCGGCTTCGTGCTGCAGCAGATGACCCGGCTCGGTTACCAGCTGCGCTGGCTGCCACGCGCCGCCGATGTCACCGACGCCGGGGTCTGGGCGGCGGCGCTGACCGACGACGTGGCGGCGGTGCTGACCATGCACGTCCACTCCAACAGCGGCGCCGTCTCGCCAGTGACCGAGATCGCCGCGCTGGCGCGCGCGCGGGGCATCGTCAGCATCGTCGACGTCGCCCAGTCCGCCGGCATCCTGCCCATCGACGTCACCGCCTGGGGGGCGGACGCGGTGCTCGGCTCGTGCGTCAAATGGCTGTGCGGCGGCCCCGGCGCCGGCTTCCTGTGGGTGGCGCCAGGCCTCGTCGAGGCGGTGCAACCGCTCGACGTCGGCTGGTTCTCCCACGCCGAACCGTTCGCCTTCGACATCCACGATTTCCGCTACGCGCCCGACGCGCGCCGCTTCTGGGGCGGCACCCCGTCGGTGGCGCCCTATGTGCTGGCCACCGCCGGCATCGAGACCGTCGCGGCACTGGGCGTGCAGCAGATTCTGCAGCATAACCGCCGGCTGATCGCCCGGCTGCGGGCGGCGGTGCCGGCACGCTGGCACGACCGGCTCGACGTCACCGCACGCGGCGGCACGCTGTGCCTGCCCTTGGCCGACGACGAGGCGGGCCTCGTCGGGCGGCTGCGCGCCATCGGCTGCCGGTTCGACCAGCGCGGCGCGGTGCTGCGGCTGTCCTTCCACGCCGGCAACACCGACGACGAGGCCGACCGCGTCGCCGACTGCTTCAGCGCCTGAGCCGGGGCGCCTGCCCCGCTATCGCGCGTTGAGGTGGCTCGCCCGGGCGCTGTAGGCGAGATAGACCGCCAGCCCGACCACGTTCCAGATCAGGAAGCGGACGATGGTGGCGGTGGGCAGGCTGACGAACAGGTAGAGGCAGCCGGCGATCGCCAGCGGGCCGATCAGCCACGCCGCCGGGGCGCGGAACAGCCGGGGACGGGCGGGCTCGCGTCGCCGCAGCACCAGCAGGCAGGTGCCCACCGCGACGAAGGCGACCAGCGTGCCGGCATTGGCCAGCTCGGCGATTTCCTTCAGTGGCAGCAGGCCGGCGATCACCGCCACCACCACGCCGGTAACACCGGTCACCAGCGTCGGCGTACCAGTGCGACTGTTGATCCGCGCCAACGCCGAGGGCAGCAGGCCGTCGCGGCCCATCACGAAGAAGATGCGGCTCTGGCCGTACATGAACACCAGGATCACCGTCGGCAGCGCCAGAATCGCCGCCCAGGCGATCAGGTTGGCCGCCAGCGGATGGTCGAGCGACTTCAAGACGAACGCCAGCGGTTCCGAACTCGCCGCCATCTCGGCGAACGGCACCGCGCCAAGGCCGGCGGCCGCCACCAGCATGTAGAGCAGGGTGCAGATCAGCATCGAGCCGATGATGCCGATCTTGAGGTCGCGCCCCGGATCGCGGGCTTCCTCCGCCGCCGTCGAGATGGCGTCGAAGCCGTAGAAGGCGAAGAAGATCAGCGCCGCCGCCGGCATCACCCCGCGCTTCACCCCCTCGGCGTCCACCGAGGCAAAACCATAGGGCATGAAGGGCTGGAAGCGGTCCGGATCGAAGGCCGGCAGGGCGAGCACGATGAACAGCGCCAGCGCCGCCAGCTTCACCAGCACCAGCGCGAAGTTGACCGTGGCGCTTTCCCTTGTGCCCAGCATCAGCAGGCCGGCGACCGCCAGCGAGATCAGCACCGCCGGCAGGTTGATGATCCCGCCGCCATGCGGCCCGGCCAGCAGCGCCGGCGACAGCGGCAAACCGAGCCAGTCAAGGAAGCCCGCCATGTAGCCCGACCAGCCGACCGCCACCGCGCTGCACACCACGGTGTATTCGAGAATCAGGCTCCAGCCGACGATCCACGCCAGCCCCTCGCCCAGCACGGCGTAGCTGTAGGTGTAGGCGCTGCCGGCGGCGGGAATCAGCGTCGCCAGTTCGGCATAGGCGAGCGCCGCGCAGGCGCACACCAGCCCGGCGATGGCGAAGGAGAGGATGACGCCCGGCCCCGCCAGGCCGGCGCCGATGCCGGTCAGCGTGTAGATGCCGGTGCCGACGATGGCGCCCACCCCCATCGCCACCAGGTGCGGCCAGCCCAGTGTCCGGTGCAGTCCATGGTGCGGGTGTTGCCCCGCCAGTGCGTCCAGCGATTTACGTCGGTTCCAGAACGTCATGAGCCCCCCGGCGATGTCCTTGCGCGGCGGCGCGCCGCCTGCGCAAGATTGTTACGCGATGGCGCGCCACTTGTCATGCCACGCCATCGGCTGGCCGCGCGGGATCGCGGCCCTATCATTTCCAGTGGATTGCAGGGGAACCACGGCAGTCTATTGACGTCAGACACGCGCGACAAAACCAAGGGGAGCAGTCCATGCAGCTCAGTCGGGAGCATCTAGAGCGGGCCTACCGCCAGATGAAGACGATCCGCGAATTCGAGGAACGTCTGCACGCCGAGATCATGACCGGCGAGATCGCCGGCTTCACCCATCTCTATTGCGGCCAGGAAGCGGTGGCCGTCGGCGTGTGCGAGAATCTCACCGACGCCGACTACATCGTTTCCACCCATCGCGGCCATGGCCACTGCATCGCCAAGGGCTGCGACGTGAAGGGGATGATGAAGGAAATTTACGGCCGCCGCGACGGCCTGGGCAAGGGCAAGGGCGGCTCCATGCACATCGCCGACATCAATGTCGGCATGCTTGGCGCCAACGGTATCGTCGGCGCCGGCGCGCCCCAGGCGGTGGGCGCCGGCATCGCCGCCAAGCTCGACCCGCGCGCCGACGGCACGTTCAACGTCTCCGTCACCTTCTCCGGCGACGGCGCCTGCAACCAGGGCACCACCTTCGAGGCCATGAACATGGCGGTCGTCGTCAAGGCGCCGGTGATCTTCGTGTTCGAGAACAACCATTATTCCGAGCATACCGGCCACGACTATGCCGTCGGCTCCAAGGACATCGCGCGGCGCGCCGAGGCGTTCGGCATGAAGGTGTGGCGCGGCAACGGCTGCGACTTCCTGGAAACCTACGCGCTGATGCGCGAGGTGGTGGAGTATGTCCGCGCGGGCAACGGCCCGGCGGCGGTGGAACTGGATACCGAACGCTTCTTCGGCCACTTCGAGGGCGATCCGCAGCGCTATCGCGGCCCGGGCGAGATGGAGCGCATCCGCGCCGAACGCGACTGCCTCAAGATCTTCCGCGACAAGGTGACGGCGGCCGGCCTGCTTGGCCACGACGTGCTGGACGCCATCGACACCGAGGTGCTGGCGCTGATCGAGGAGGCGACCCAGGAGGCGCGCAGCGCGCCCGTGCCCACCGCCGAGGACGTCCTCACCGACGTCTATGTGTCCTACTGAGCCGCCGGGGAGCACCACATCATGGCAGTCATGACCATCCGCGAGGCGATCCTCGACACCATCCGTGCTGAAATGGCCCGCGACGAGCGTGTCATCATGCTGGGCGAAGACATTGTCGGCGGCTCCGGCACACCGGGCGGCCGCGAGGCGATCGGCGGCATCTGGGGCACCTCCACCGGCCTGTATGCCCAGTTCGGCGAGAACCGGGTGATCGACACCCCGATTTCCGAATCCGCCATCATCGGCGCCGCCGCCGGCGCGGCGCTTGCCGGCAAGCGGCCGATCGCCGAACTGATGTTCGCCGACTTCATCGGCGTCTGCATGGACCAGCTGATCAACCAGATCGCCAAGTTCCGCTATATGTTCGGCGGCAAGTCCCGCTGCCCGGTGGTGGTGCGGCTGGTCTATGGCGCCGGCATGAACGCCGCCGCCCAGCACAGCCAGGCCTTCTACAACCTGCTGACCGCCATCCCCGGCCTCAAGGTGGTGATGCCGACCACGCCCGCCGACGCCAAGGGCCTGCTGACCCAGGCGATCCGCGACGACGACCCGGTGATGTTCTTCGAGCACAAGGCACTCTACCAGGTGAAGGGCGAGGTGCCCGACGGCGAGCATCTGGTGCCGTTCGGCCATGCCCGGGTCTGCCGCGAGGGCCGGGATGCCACCATCGTCGCCACTGGCCAGATGGTGCGGCTGGCCGAGAAGGCCGCCGACGCGCTGGCCAAGGACGGCATCGGCTGCGACGTGCTGGACCTGCGCACCACCAGCCCGCTGGACGAGGAGGCGATTCTCGACAGTGTCGAGCTGACCGGCCGGCTGGTGGTGGTGGACGAATGCCCGCCGCGCTGCGGCCTTGCCACCGACATCGCCGGTCTGGTCGCCAGCAAGGCGTTCGCCGCCCTGCGCGCGCCCGTCGAGATGGTGACGCCGCCGCACACGCCGATCCCGTTCGCCCGCGAGCTGGAACGGGCGTATCTGCCGTCGGTCGACCAGGTCCGGGCGGCGGTCGTCAAGTCGCTGTCCTACCGGTAAGCCAAGCGGGAGCCCCAGCACCATGAGCAGCATCCGCGCATTCACCATGCCCAAGTGGGGCATCGAGATGGTGGAGGGCGTCGTCGGCGAATGGAAGATCGCCGAGGGCGAGGCCTTCACCAAGGGACAGATCATCGCGCTGATCGAATCAGACAAGATCACCAACGAGGTCGAGGCCGAGTTCGACAGCGCCCTGCGCCGCATCGTCGCCACCGAGGGCGAGACCTATCCGGTCGGCGCGCTGCTGGCGGTATTCGCCCCGCTCGACGTGCCGCAGGCGGACATCGACGCCTTCGTCGGTGCTTTCCGCGGCCTCGATGGCAAACCGGTCGTCTCCGGCGCGGTGTCCGCGCCGGCGCCCGCCAGCCCGGCCGTCGCACCGGCGGCGGCGATTCCCGCCGATGCCCGCATCAGCCCGGCGGCGCGGGCGCTGGCGGAACGCACCGGCGTCGACGTTGGCGCCATCGCCGGCTCCGGCCGGGGGGGGCGCATCACGCTCCAGGACGTCGACCAGGCGAGCAAGCCGGCGCGGCCGGTGGGCGGCAACGGCCCGGTGTCGGTGGACGTGACCACCGCCTCGGTCGAGGGCGTCTATGCCTCGCCGATGGCCAAGCGGCTGGCGGTGCTGCACGGCGTCGAGCTTGCCGGCATCACCGGCACCGGCGCGCGCGGCCGCATCCGCAAGGCCGACGTGCTGGCGGTGATTGACGCCCGTGCGCCGGCGGCCACGCCGGCGCCGGCACCATCGGCCGGTGTCGAGGTGGTGCGGATGTCGCCGATGCGCAAGGCGATCGCCCGCCGGCTGACGGAGTCGAAGACCACCATCCCGCACTTCTACCTGCGCATGGACGTGCGGATGGACGCGCTGCTGGCGCTGCGCGAGCGGGTCAACATGCTGCGCGGCACCCGCTGCAGCATCAACGACTATCTGGTGCGGGCGGTGGCGCTGGCGCTCAGGCAGTGCCCGGACGTCAACATCCAGGTCCATGGCGACGAGATCCACCGCCTGCCGCACGCCGACATCGCCGTCGCGGTGGCCACCGACAAGGGTCTGCTGACGCCGATCGTGCGCGCCGCCGACACCAAGACGGTGACGCAGATCGCCGAGGAGGTGCGGGCGCTGGCCGCCCGCGCCCGCGATGGCAAGCTGCAGCCGGCGGAGTTCGAGGGCGGCAGCTTCTCGCTGTCCAATCTCGGCATGTTCGGCATCGACCAGTTCGACGCCATCATCAATCCGCCCCAGGGCGCCATCCTCGCGGTGGGCGCCACCCGGCGGACGCCGATCGAGACCGGCTACGCGCTGGCCTTCGCCTCGATGCTCAGCCTGTCGCTGTCGTGCGATCACCGGGCCATCGACGGCGCGGTGGGCGCCCAGTTCATGAGCGTGCTGCGTGGCCTGATCGAGAAGCCCGACAGGCTGGCCGACTGATCCGGTTGGCCGGGTCGGCCGAGGTCAGGCCGCCTCCTCGCGCAGGGTGAGCAGGCTGGCGTTGCCGCCGGCCGACGTGGTGTCGGTCGAGACCGTCCGCTCGGTGGCGAAGCGCAGCAGATAGTGCGGGCCGCCGGCCTTGGGGCCGGTGCCCGACAGGCCTTCGCCGCCGAATGGCTGGACGCCGACCACGGCGCCGATCATCGAGCGGTTGACGTAGAGGTTGCCGACATGGGCGCTTCGGCGCACCGTCTCGGCGACGCTCGCCAGGCGGCTGTGCAGACCCATGGTGAGGCCGTAGCCGCGGGCGTTGATGCGGGCGACCAGCGACTCCAGTTCGCCGGCCTTCCAGGTGACGACGTGCAGCACGGGGCCGAAGATTTCCTCGCCCAGCTGCTCGACCGAGTCGAGTCGCAGCGCCACCGGCCCGACGAAATGGCCGCGCGCGGCGTCCTCGCCGGGGGTGAGCCCGAACAGCCGCCGGTCGGCGAATCGCTCGACGTGGGCCTCGATCCTGGCCCGCGCCGCGGCGTCGATCACCGGGCCGACATCGGTCGACAGCATGCCGGGGTCGCCCAGCCGCAGCTCGGCGACGGCGCCGGCCAGCATGTCGAGAATACGCGGCGCGACATCCTCCTGCAGGCATAGCAGCCGCAGCGCCGAGCAGCGCTGGCCGGCGCTCTGGAAGGCGGAGACGATGACATCCGCCACCACCTGTTCCGGCAGGGCGGTGGAATCGACGATCATGGCGTTCAAGCCGCCGGTCTCGGCGATCAGCGGCACGATCGGCCGGGACTCATCCTCCAGCAGGGTGCGGGCGATGCGCCGGGCGGTGGCGGTGGAGCCGGTGAAGGCGACACCCATCACGCGCGGGTCGGCGGTCAGCGCCTGGCCGACCTCGGGGCCGCCGGGCAGCAGGTGGAAGACGTCGGCCGGCACGCCGGCCTCCAGGATCAGGCGCGCGGCATGGGCGGCGATCAGCGGCGTCTGCGGCGCCGGCTTCGCCACCACCGCGTTGCCGGCCACCAGGGCGGCCGTCACCTGGCCGAGAAAGATCGCCAGCGGGAAGTTCCACGGGCTGACGCAGGCGAACACGCCGCGCCCGGCAAGATGCAGCTCGTTGCGTTCGCCGGTCGGGCCGGGCAGTGGCAGCGGGACGAACTGCCGGCGGGCCTGGGCGGCGTAGTAGCGGCAGAAGTCCACCGCCTCGCGCACTTCGGCCAGGGCATCGGGGATGCTCTTGCCCGCTTCGCGCACGGCGATCGCCATCAGCGCCACCTGGTCGCGTTCCAGCAGGTCGGCCAGCCGGTCGAGGCAGGCGGCACGCTCGGCCACCGGTCGCGCCGACCAGACGGGCGCGGCGCCGGCCGCCAGCGTGATGGCGTGGCCGACATCGGCGATGGTGGCGGGGATGACATAGCCCACCACACGGTCGGTGTCCGCCGGGTCACGCACCGGCACCTGCACGCCGTTGATGGTGTGGCCGCCGATGACCGGCGCCGCCAGTGGCTGATGCGCCCACACCGCCCGCATGCCGGCCATCAGCGCCTCGACGGTCGGGGTATCGGACAGGTCAAGGCCGGCCGAATTGGCGCGCTCGCCGCCGAACAGGGCGCGTGGGGCAGGGATGGCGGGGTGGGGCGCGCGGCCGGCCGCCTCGATGCTCTCAACGGGGTCTTTCATCAGCTCATCCTCGGAAACGCGGGCGTCGGCCAGCTGGTACACGAAGCTTGAATTGGCGCCATTTTCCAGCAGCCGGCGCACGAGATAGGCCAGCAGATCACGGTGCCCGCCCACCGGCGCGTAGATGCGCGCGGCATAGCCTTGGGCGATCAGGCCGTCGTACAGACCCGGTCCCATGCCGTGCAGGCGCTGGAACTCGAAATCGCGGCGGTCGCCGGCGCAGGCGAGCACGGACGCCACGGTCAGGGCGTTGTGGGTGGCGAAGGCCGGATAGAGGTGGCGCTTGGCCAGCATCGCGCGGGCACAGGCGAGGTAGGAAACATCGGTGGCCGCCTTGCGGGTGAACACCGGGTAATCGCTCAGGCCGCGCTCCTGCGCCCGCTTGATCTCGGCATCCCAGTAGGCGCCCTTGACCAGCCGGGTGGTCAGCCGGCGGCCGGTCGCCGCCGCCAGCGCGTCGGCCCAGTCGATCACGGCGCTGGCGCGTTTCTGGTAGGCCTGGATCGCCATGCCGAGACCGTCCCAGCCGGCGACCCGCGGCGAGCGGGCGACGGCGGCGATGATGTCGAGCGACATCTCCAGTCGGTCGGCTTCCTCGGCGTCGATGGTCAGCCCGATGCCGGCGTCGCGGGCGGCGACCGCCAGCTGCAGCACCTGGTCGACAAGCTCGGGCACGCAGCGGTCGGCCTGGGCCGTCTCGTAGCGCGGGTGCAGCGCCGAGAGCTTCACCGAGACCGTGTCGCGGGCCCAGATGTCGGCGGCGGGGTCGGCGGCGTCGCCGACGGCGGTGATGGCCGCGAGGTACGCCTCGAAGTAGCGGCCGGCATCGGCACGGGTGCGGGCGGACTCACCCAGCATGTCGAAGCTGTGGCGGAACGGGCGATGGTCGTTGCCGGCCGCGCGCTTGAGCGCTTCCTCGATGGTGCGGCCCATGACGAACTGCTCGCCCATCACCCGCATCGCGGCGGCGACGCCGGCGCGCACGAACGGCTCGCTTGTGCGCGCGATCAGGCGTTTGAGCACGCCGGCCTGCGTGTCGGCGCGCACCAGTGCCTGGGTCAGCACCAGACCGATGGTGGCGCTGTTGACCAGCGCCGAGTCCGACCGACCCTTGTGCGCCGCCCAGTCGGCGCCGCCCAGTTTGTCGCGAATCAGATCGTCGGCGGTCGCGCTGTCGGGCACCCGCAGATACGCCTCCGCCAGCGACAGCAGCGCCACGCCCTCGTCGGTGTCGAGGCGGTACTGCTGCAGGAAACGGTCGATCAGGCCGCCGCGCGCGCCGTCCCGCACCGCGCCGATCAGATGGCGTGCCCGCGCCGTCCGAGCCGGTCGCTCCTCCGGTGTCGGCCGGGCGGCCGGCAGCAGGCGGGCGAGCACGTCGGGTTCGGGCGCGCGGTACAGCGGCGACAGGCGATTGCGACAGGCCGACAACAGGCTGGCGGACATCAGGAACTCCATGGCCGAATGAAATTCCTTATCGCGCCAATTCAGCCGAATGTGCGTTGTTTGTTGATTTATATTGAAGAATATTAGTCGACAAAATCGCGATTTTCTGGAGAATGTTCGGATGGATGACATTGATCGTCGCCTGCTGCGCGATCTGCAGCTCAACGGCCGCATCACCAACCAGGAACTGGCCAGCCGCAACCACCTGTCGCCGGCGGCCTGCCATGATCGGGTGCGCCGGCTGAAGGAGCAGGGCTATATCACCGGCTACGCGGCGCTGCTGGACGCGACCAAGCTGGAGCGGTCGCTGATGATCTTCGTCGAGATCGTGCTCGACCGCACCACGGCGGACGTGTTCGACGACTTCGCCGCCGCCGTGCGCCGGATGCCGGACGTGCTGGAGTGCCACATGGTGGCCGGCGGGTTTGATTATCTGGTCAAGGCGCGGGTCAAGGACATGGAGGCCTACCGCCGCTTTCTCGGCGATACGCTGGTGCGGCTGCCCGGCGTACGGGAAACCCGGACCTATGCCGTGCTGGAGGAAGTGAAGAACAGCCTGGCCATTCCGATCTGAAGCCGCGCGCCGATCCTGGTACGCGCCGGCCCGATCGGCGCAGCACTGGCGGATCAGGCTCGGCTGTCAGGCGCGGCGTTTGTGACGGCTGGTGCCTCGGGCATTGTCGTGCAGCTGCCGCAGCATCGCCGGCACGTCCGCCGCCGGCTGAGGGCGGGCGTAATAATAGCCCTGCGCCATGGTACAGCCGATGTCGCGCAGCGTATTGGCGTCCTCGATCGTCTCCACGCCCTCGGCCAGGGTCGGCAGGCCGAGGCTGCGGCCCAGACCGACGATGGAGCGGACGATGGTGGCGCTCTGCGCCTGCTCCCTCATGGTCTTGATGAAGGAGCGGTCGATCTTGATCTTGTCGAACGGCAATTCCGCCAGGTGGCTGAGGCTGGAGTAGCCGGTGCCGAAATCATCCAGCGCCAGCTTGACGCCCTGGTTGCGCAGCGACTGGATGATGTATTTCGCGGTGCCGAGGTCGGAGACCAGCGCGTTCTCGGTGATCTCGACTTCCAGGCGATGAGGCTGGAAGCCGGTTTCCGTCAGCAGCGCGAGGATTTTCTCGGCCAGCCAGGGGTCGTGCAGCTGGCGCTGGGAAACATTGATGGCGATGGTGAGTGCCTGATCCCAGTTGTGGCTGTGCTCCAGCGCCGCGCGTGTCACGGCGAACGTCAACTCGCCGATCAGGCCACTCTCCTCCGCCACCGGTATGAAGGTGTCGGGTGGAATCAGGCCCCGCGTCGGGTGCAGCCAGCGGGCCAGCACCTCGAAACCCACCACCGTATCGGTGGCGAGGTCGACCAGCGGCTGGAAATAGGGGACGATCTGACCATCGACGATGGCTTGCCGCAGTTCGCTTTGCAGCAGGCCGCGTTCGCGGATCTCGGCGTCCATCTGGCCCTGGAAGCAGCGGACGTTGCCCCGGCTCTCGATCTTGGCCCGGACCAGGGCGACGTCGGCCTTGCGCAGCAGATCGTTGGCATCGGTCGAGTCCGTGGGCGTCATCGCGACACCGGCGGTGGCGCCGACCTCGATGATATGGCCATCGACCGTCATCGGCACTGAAATGGCGTTGATCAGGCGGCGGGCCGCGCGCATCGGCGCTTCGGGGTTGTCACCGCAGTAGACGGCGATGGCGAATTCGTCGGCGCCGAGGCGGGCGGCGATCTCGTCGTTGCGGACCGTGGCGGCAATACGCTGGCCGATGAATTTCAGCACGCCGTCGCCCACCGCATGGCCGTACTGATCGTTGATCGGTCGCAGCCGGTCGATGTCGAGCAGGATGAGGGCGGCCTGCTCCCCGGTGCGCTGGCACCGGGCGATCATCTGTTCGAGCTCCTCCGCCAGGCGCGTCCGGTTCAGCAGCCCGGTCAGTGCGTCCTGGTTCGCCAGGGTCTCGATCTGGGCGGTGGCCTGTTCATAATCGACAACGGTACGGCCAAGATCGGTGGTCAGCCGGCGCCACAGGAAGGCGAATAGCAGCAGGCCCGCGCCCACCGCGATCGTCTGCAGCAGGTTGGCCTCGCGCTGCGCCGTTGCGGCCTGGGCGCGGGCGTGATCGTCAATGGCGGCGCGGAACTGGCGTGACGCCTGTTCCAGCTGTTTTTTCGCGGAGAGATAGGCATCGCCCTCCAGCATCGAGCGGGCTTCGTCGCGCGCGCCGCGGGCGCCCAGCGACAGCGCCTCCCGCTCCAGCCGGACCAGTGAACCGTTGGCCTCGGTGATGGCGGCATTGAACCGCCGGCCGATCGATGGTGGTGCCAGCGCGATCGCCTGATCGATGGTCTGGCGCATGATCGGCAGGTTGGCCTCGTAGCGCAACTGCCAGCGCCGTTCGCCGGTTTCCGCCGCCAGCTTGGCGGTGAGCGTCAGCCGTTCGTCGATCAGCAGTATCTTGCGCCCGAGATCGGCGGCATCGCGGGCGTGCACCATGGCCTCGCCATAGGAACGCTGGAACGCCACACGCTCGCCCAGCAGCGTCGCGATGACCGCGCACGCGCCCAGCAGCGACGCCAGCACGATACGCTTGGCGGTCTGGGCTGCCTGCAGGGCGCTGGGCTGGTTCATAGAGGCATCGTCCGTTGTTCCCCTCGAATCGCGGTGACCGCGACCTCCAGAAAGACTAGGGACGCTGTATTAACGAGACTTAAAGGACGCACGCCGTGCCGCACGCCGGGTCGGCAACGGGTTGGCAGCGGGCGTCGATGGCGCCATAGAAGCCGGCCAGCCGCCGGTTGGCGCGGCACAGGATCCAGCGGGGAGCAGCAATCATCGTGGGCAGCACCACCGAATCCACTCACGGTCCGTTACAGCATCGCGCACGCCGGCTGGGGATCGATACCCACGCCGAGCGCGTCGTGCTGATGCACAAGGACTGCCATGTCTGTCGCGCGGAGGGCTTCGACTCGCTGGCGCGCGTCGAAATCGCCAGCAATGGCAACCGTGCGCTGGCCACCCTGGTCCTGGCGACGGGAGACATGCTGGCCAAGCATGAGGTCGGCCTGACGGAAGCGGCCTGGAACGATCTGCGGGTGCGCGAGGGCGACTGGGTGGAAGTGCGACACGCGCCGCAGCTGACGTCGCTGGGCGACGTACGCGGCAAGATTTTCGGTCGTCCCCTCGACGAATCGTCATCGCTGCGTGTTGTCGCCGACATCGTCGCCGGGCGCTATTCGCCGGTTGATCTCGCCGCCTTCCTCACCGCCTGCGCGGCGCGGCCGCTCAACCGGGACGAAATGCGGGCGCTGACGGCGGCGATGGTCGATACCGGCGAACGTCTGCGCTGGTCGGCGCCGGTTGTCGCCGACAAGCACTGCATCGGCGGCCTGCCCGGCAACCGGACGACGCCGATCGTCGTCGCCATCGTCGCGGCGCTGGGCATCCTGATTCCCAAGACGTCGTCGCGCGCCATCACCTCGCCGGCGGGGACCGCCGATGTGATGGAGACGCTGACCACCGTCGATCTTGAACTCGATGTGATGCGGCGGGTGGTCGAGCGCGAGGGCGGCTGTCTGGTGTGGGGCGGCGCGGTGCACCTCAGTCCGGCCGACGACATCATGATCCGCATCGAGCGGTCGCTCGACCTCGATGGCGAGGGTCAAATGGTCGCCTCGGTGCTGTCGAAGAAGATCGCCGCCGGTTCCACCCATGTGGTGATCGACGTGCCGGTGGGGCCGACCGCCAAGGTGCGGTCGTCGGAAGGCGCCCGGTCGCTGGCCGATGATCTGGTCGCCGTCGCCAGCCACTTCGACCTGCAGGTCATCCCGCTGTTCTCCGATGGCCGCTGGCCGGTGGGGCGGGGCATCGGTCCGGCGCTGGAGGCCCGCGATGTGCTGGCGGTGCTGCGCAACCACCGTGAGGCGCCGCAGGACTTGCGCGCGCGCGCCATTGATGTGGCCGGTGCGGTCGTCGCCGCCGCGCGCGGCATCACCCCGACCGCCGGGCGGCTGCTCGCCGAGGACGCGCTGGCCAGCGGCGAGGCCTGGAGCAAGTTCCAGGCGATATGCGAAGCGCAAGGCGGTCTGCGCGAGCCCGCGGAAGCCAGCCAGCGAGCGCCGATCACCGCCGAGCGGGCGGGCACCCTGCGGGCGATCGACAACCGCCGCCTGTCAAGGCTGGCCAAGCTTGCCGGCGCTCCCGACGACCTGGTGGCGGGCCTGCGACTGGACGTGGTCGTGGGGGACAGCGTCGAACTGGGGCAGCCGCTGTGCTGGGTCCACGCCGACACGGTGGGCGAACTTCATTATGCCCTGGAGTATGCCGCCAGAAATCCCGACATCTTCGATCTGGATCCGGCATGATGTCGCCGCTTCTCCTGCCGCTTGGCCACACGCCGGCACTGGCGGCCGGCCTTGCCGCCGCGCTGCCCGCCGAAATGGGCGCCATCGAGCAGCGTCGCTTCCCCGATGGCGAGCGCTATGTTCGTCTGTTGAACGCGGTCGACGGTCGCGACGTGGTGTTGCTGGCGGATCTGTGTCCGCCCGACGACCGCCTGCTGGCGGTGCTGTTCGCTGCCGACGCGGCCCGCGAACTCGGGGCCCGCTCGGTGGGCGTGGTGCTGCCCTATCTGCCCTACATGCGCCAGGACGTGCGCTTCAAGGCCGGCGAGGCCATCACCTCGGTCACCTTCGCGCGGCTGCTGTCGGCGCGGCTGGACTGGCTGGTGACCATCGACCCGCACCTGCATCGCCATCCGACGCTGGCCTCGATCTACAGCATTCCGACGGCGACACTGGCGGCGGCGCCACTGCTGGGGGCATGGATCGCCGCCGAAGTCGAGGCGCCGGTGCTGATCGGCCCGGACAGCGAGAGCGCGCAGTGGGTCTCGGCGATCGCCGAGACGATCGGCGCGCCCTGGCAGGTGCTGAGCAAGGTCCGCCACGGCGACCGCGACGTCGAGGTGTCGGCGGTCGATCGTGATGCCATCGGCGACCGCACGCCGGTGATCGTCGATGACGTGATTTCCAGCGGCCACACGGTTGCCCGCGTGGTGGCGCAGCTGGTCGCCGCCCGCTGCCGCCCGCCGGTGGTGGCGGCGGTGCATGGCATCTTCGCCGGCAACGCCGAGGCCTTGCTGCGCCAGGCCGGCGCGGGACGCATCATCACCACCAACAGCGTGCCGCATCCCGCCGGCGCCATCGACGTGGCCCCCTTGCTGGCCGGGGGCGTGAGGGGGTTGCTGACGCGCTGACGTCAGCGCGTCAGCGGCGTGTCGATGCCCACCGCGTCGCGGACGGACGCGAAGCCGTCCCGGTGCAACAGGTCGAGCAACTCGGCCTTGATCCGCCGCACCAGTCCCGGACCGCCGTAGACCAGCGCGGAATAGAGCTGCACCAGCGAGGCGCCGGCACGAAT
The DNA here is from genome assembly GCF_041060555.1 of Parapedomonas caeni. NCBI lineage: Bacteria > Pseudomonadati > Pseudomonadota > Alphaproteobacteria > Sphingomonadales > Sphingosinicellaceae > Parapedomonas > Parapedomonas caeni. Next base: position 164,753 of record NZ_JBEUDS010000004.1, read on the forward strand.
CTTGGCGTAGGCCTCGGCCCCCGACCCGATGCCGCCGACGCCGATCAGCGGCACCGCCGGCCCGAGGGCCAGCCGGAAGCGGCGCAACATCGCGGTGGCGGGCACGAACAGCGGCGCGCCGGACAGGCCGCCCGTCTCGCCCGCCAGCGGGCTGCGCAGTGTCGCCGGCCGGTCGATGGTGGTGTTGGAGACGATCAGACCGTCGATGCGGCTGGCCAGCACCACGGCCGCGATGTCCTCCACGTCCTGCTCCGTCAGGTCCGGCGCCACTTTCAGCAGCAGCGGCGTGCGGTCGGCGCCGCGCGCCTCCACACAGCGGCCGACTAGTTCGGCCAGCGCATCGCGGGACTGCAAGGCGCGCAGGCCCGGCGTGTTGGGAGAGGAGACGTTGATGGTGATGTAGCCGGCCAGCCCCAGCATGCCGCGAATACCCGCCGCATAGTCGGCGATGCGGTCGTCGCTGTCCTTGTTGGCGCCGACATTGCCGCCGACGATCCCCGGTCGGTCGCGCCGGCGGGTCAACCGCACCCGTGCGGCCTCCAGCCCCTCGTTGTTGAAGCCCATGCGGTTGATCACCGCGCGATCCTCGACCAGCCGGAACAGGCGCGGGCGCGGGTTGCCGGCCTGCGGGCGCGGCGTCACGGTGCCGATCTCGGCGAAGCCGAAGCCCAGCCGCAGGATGGCGTCGGGCACCTCGGCGTTCTTGTCGAAACCGGGCGCCAGGCCGACTGGATTGGGGAAGCGCAACCCCCACAGCTCGACGGCCAGGGCAGGGTCGTCGGCGGGCGCCGGTGGCAGCAACCCGGACTTCAGGGCCCGGATGGTCAGTCCGTGGGCGGTCTCGGCGTCGAGGGTGAACAGCAGCGGGCGAATCAGGGCGTAGAAATCAGCCATGGGTGAGGTCCTCGGGCAGGGCGTGGCCGGCGTCCGTACGGGTCAGGCGCCAGTGGCGGCGCACGGCGGCGGCCGGCAGCCGATCGTAGAGGTGAGGGAACAGCGCGCCCCCGCGCGAGGGCTCCCAGCGCAGGGCGCTCCCCAGGGAGTCGGCTTCCACCTCCGCCAGTATGATCAGGTCGTCGCGGGCGAAGTGGCGGCGGGCGGTCTCGGCGAGCTGTTCGGCGGTCGAGAAATGAATGAACCCGTCCCGACGATCGTCCGGCGAGCCGGAAAAAGCCATATCATTCTGGAATTGCTGCCATTCTTCCGGTCGGAAGAGCTTGTAGACCAGCTTCAACACGCCTGCTCCTGTTCAGGGGTCACGACAGTTTCGTGTCGTGACGTCGGATTCTTCCAATACCCGCCGGTCTGTCCGGGGCACAAGCGGCCTGCGACCCAGGGAGCGTTCATCCCGTGCCGACTCCGCACGCGGGACGGGCAACGCTCCTTTCACTTCGCTCTCCGGCCGCGCTCCTGGCGTGATGCCGGAGAGCGTCCTTTTTGTTGCGCCGCGGCAATCACGCTGGCGTTAATACCTTGGCTCGCTTATAAACAACCCCTGAGGTGGCGCCTGCCCGCGCGCCATGAGGGGGGGCACTTCGGGTGCCGGTGGGTTGATGGTGTCATCGCCATTGCGATACGTGCTGCCGGCGCTGCCGCTGCGTCGCTATATTTCGTGCTATTACATCTTCGATCTGCCACTGGAGCAGATGGACGACGTGCTGTTGCCGGAACTGGCCAACATCCGCTTCTGTCTGCGGGGTGGCTGGACGGCGATGCTGCCGGGCAGCCCGCCCAGCCCGTGTCCGCGCGCCATGCTGGTGGGCATGCGCACCAAGCCGCTGGCGATTCGCGCCCATGGCCCCATTCGCCTGATGGGTGTCGGGTTGCTGCCGGCGGGCTGGCATGCCCTGTTCGGCGTCGATGCGTCCGAGCTGGCCGATGGCATCCATGACCTGCGCGACATCATTGGTGCCGATGCTGATCGCGCGCTGTGGCGGATGATGGAGGCGCGCGACGACGGGGCGCTGGCCGCTGCCGCCGATGATCTGTTTCTGGCCATGGCGCGGCAGAGCCGGCGCGAATCGCCGTGGTTCATTGATGCCGTGGACAACTGGCTGGTCGGTGCTGGCAATTCCTCGGTGGACGGGCTGGCGGCGCGGCTCGATCTGTCCACCCGCCAGGTCGAGCGGCTGATCAACGGCGTCTATGGCTGCAGCCCCAAGCGGCTGGTGCGCAAGTACCGTTTCCTGCGCGCGGTGTCGGTCATGGTCAACGACGCCGACAGCCGCTGGCTTGACGCAGCCGGCGACGATTTCTACGACCAGTCGCATTTCATCAGGGATTTCAAGGCGTTTTCAGGAATGACGCCGGGTCAGTTCATGGCCCAGAACGCCGCCATCGCCCGGGTGACCATGACGCTCAAGCGCTCTCTGCCGGGATTGTCGCCGCTCGCTCTCATCAGTTGACGGGCGATACCGGAAAATCGCAGAAAGTCGGCTGCAACCGGCTTGACTTCCGCCCTGTGTTTCACACATAAACAAGACGATTTTCGTCTTATTTTAGTCCTGCGAGGAGACGCGCACATGGTGCGGTTGTCCAATCTAGCCGATTACGCCGTGGTTGTCATGTGTCAGGCGGCGATGAGCGCCGATACCCGGCTGTCGGCCGCGGCGGTGTCGGCCGCGACGGCGATTCCGACGCCGACGGTGGCCAAGCTGATGGGCAAGATGTCGCGTGCCGGCCTGCTGGTGTCGTTTCGCGGCGTTGGCGGCGGTTTCGCGCTGGCGCGGCCGGCGTCGGAAATTTCGGTGGCTGAAGTGGTCGAAGCAGTTGACGGGCCGATCGCGCTCACTCATTGCACCGAGCCAGCCAACAGCGCCTGCTGTTCGCGCGATGCCATCTGTTCGCTCAAGCCGCAGTGGAATGTCATCAACCGGACGGTGCGCGAGGCGCTGGCGGGCGTGAGCCTGGCCGATCTGGCGCGGGCATCGCTGCCCGTGGCCGCGGCCATGGGCTTGGACGAGACGGTAAGGCAATAGGCACGATGGCGCAGGACACGCTGGCGACGGTCGAGGATGTCACGGGAACCTACAAGTGGGGCTTCTCGTCCGACGTCGAGTCCGAGTTCGCGCCCAAGGGCCTGAACGAGGACATCGTCCGCTTCATCTCGGCCAAGAAGGGCGAGCCGGCGTGGCTGCTGGAATGGCGGCTGAAGGCCTACCGCCTGTGGCTTGGCATGAAGGAGCCGGACTGGGCGATGGTGCGCTACCCGCCCATCGACTATCAGGATGCTTATTACTATGCCGCGCCCAAGACGGCGCCGACCCTGAAGTCGCTCGACGAGCTCGACCCCGAGATCCGCCGCACCTACGAGAAGCTGGGCATCCCGATCGAGGAGCAGAAGGTGCTGGCCGGGGTCGAGGGCGCCCGCAAGGTCGCGGTCGACGCGGTGTTCGACTCCGTGTCCGTCGCCACCACTTTCCGCGAGGAGCTGGCGAAGGCCGGCGTCATCTTCCTGTCGATCTCGGAGGCGGTGAAGCAGTACCCTGAACTGGTGCGCCAGTATCTGGGCACGGTGGTGCCGATCCACGACAATTATTTCGCCACGCTGAACAGCGCGGTGTTTTCCGACGGCACCTTCGTCTACGTGCCCAAGGGCGTGCGCTGCCCGATGGAGCTGTCGACCTATTTCCGCATCAATGCCGAGAAGACCGGCCAGTTCGAGCGGACGCTGATCGTCGTCGACGAGGGCGGTTACGTCTCCTACCTCGAAGGCTGCACGGCGCCGATGCGCGACGAGAACCAGCTGCACGCGGCCGTGGTCGAGCTGGTGGCGCTGGGGGATGCCGAGATCAAGTATTCCACCGTCCAGAACTGGTATCCCGGCGACAAGGACGGCAAGGGCGGCATCTACAACTTCGTCACCAAGCGCGGCCTGTGCAAGGGCACGCGCTCGAAGATCAGCTGGACCCAGGTCGAAACCGGCTCGGCCGTCACCTGGAAATACCCCAGCTGCGTGCTGGCCGGCGAGGACACGGTGGGCGAGTTCTATTCCGTCGCGGTGGTCAACAACCGCCAGCAGGCCGACACCGGCACCAAGATGATCCACATCGGCAAGAACAGCCGCTCGACGATCATTTCCAAGGGCGTGTCGGTGGGCCATGGCCAGAACACCTATCGCGGCCTGGTCAAGGTGCTGCCCTCGGCGGAAGGCGCGCGCAACTTCACCCAGTGCGACAGCCTGCTGCTGTCGTCCACCAGCGGTGCCCACACCGTGCCCTACATCGAGGTGAAGAACCCCAGCGCGCAGATCGAGCACGAGGCGACCACCTCGAAAATCTCCGACGACCAGCTGTTCTACGCCATGAGCCGTGGCCTGTCGGCGGAAGAGGCGGTGGCGATGATCGTCAATGGTTTCTGCCGCGAGGTGCTGCAGCAGCTGCCCATGGAGTTCGCCGTGGAAGCCCAGAAATTGCTCGGGATCAGCCTTGAGGGCTCGGTCGGCTAGGTCCTCCTGCGGCGGCCCCCGACAGAAGAAAGAACGAATGATGCTGAAAATTGACAACCTGCACGTCGCCGTCGACGGCAAGGAAATCCTCAAGGGTCTGACGCTGGCGCTGGCGCCGGGCACCGTGCATGCCATCATGGGGCCCAATGGCGCCGGCAAGTCGACGCTGGGCTACACGCTGGCCGGCCGCGACGGTTACGACGTGACGGCCGGCACCGCGACACTGGGCGGCCAGGACCTGCTGGCGCTGGCGCCGCACGAGCGCGCCGCCGCCGGGCTGTTCCTCGGTCTGCAGTATCCGGTGGAAATCCCCGGCGTCTCCAACCTCGCCTTCCTGCGCACCGCGCTCAACGCCCAGCGCAAGCTGCGCGGCGAGGCGGAGGTGTCCGCCGGTGACTTCCTCAAGCTGGTGCGGGCCAAGGCCAAGGAGCTGGGGCTCGACCCCGAGATGCTGAAGCGCCCGGTCAATGTCGGTTTCTCCGGCGGCGAGAAGAAGCGCAACGAGATGGTGCAGATGGCCGTGCTCGACCCGAAGATGATGGTGCTCGACGAGACCGACTCCGGCCTCGACATCGACGCCCTGCGGGTGGTCTCCCAGGGCATCAACGCCATGCGCGCGCCGGACAAGACGATCCTGCTCATCACCCACTACCAGCGGCTGCTCGACTATGTGGAGCCGGACTTCATCCACGTGATGGTCGACGGGCGGATCGTCAAGACCGGTGACAAGTCGCTGGCGCTGGAGCTGGAGCGCGAGGGTTACGGAGCGATCGCGGCGTGACCATGGCGACGTCCCTTCCCGGCCGGCGCGACGAGGCCTGGCGCTACAGCGATCTGAAGGCGCTGGAGCGCGCACACGCCCTGCCGGCCAACGACGCCATCGCCGAGGCGGTCACGCTGGCGGACGGCGAGACGCGCCGGCTGGGGCTGGCGCCCGACGACAGCCAGCGCGCGACGCTGACGCTGGAGGTGCCCGCGGGCGTGTCGGCGACGCTGGTCGAGTCGCTGGGCGGCGGTGGCTGGCTTGATCGCGCGGTGACGGTGCGGCTCGGCGCCGGTGCGCGGCTGACCCATGTCATCCTGCAGACCGCCGGGGCGGAGGCAGTGGTGACGGCGGCCTACACGGCGGCGCTGGCGGCGGACGCCCGCTACCAGGTGCATCTGGGCAACGTCGGTGGCGCGCTGGGCCGGGTGGCGATGGACGTCACCCTGGCGACCGGCGCCGACTTCACGCTGGGCGGCGTGCTGCTGGGCAATGCCGGCCAGACGGTGGAACTGGTCAGCCGGGTGGTGCATGCCGAACCCGGCGCCACCAGCCAGCAGACGGTGCGCTCGGTGCTGGCGGGCAAGGCCACGGCCAACTATCTCGGCAAGATTCTGGTGGCGCCGGGCGCCCAGAAGACCGACGCCGCCCAGTCGTCGAAGGCGCTGCTGCTGGCCCGTACCGCCAGCGCCAACACCAAGCCGGAGCTGGAAATCCATGCCGACGACGTGAAATGCGCCCACGGCGCCACGGTCGGCGAGCTGGACGCACAGGCGCTGTTCTACATGGCCACTCGCGGCATCGACCCGGCGGAGGCGCGCGCGCTGCTCACCCAGGCCTTCCTCGGCGACGTGCTGGACGCCATCGCCGACGAGGCGCTGCGCGAGGAGGTGTCGGCGCTGGCCATCGGCCGCCTGCGCGTGCTGGTGGGGGGGGCATGACCATGCTGTCGTTGCGATCCGACTTTCCGGTGTTCGACGCCGATCCGGCGCTGGCCTATCTCGATACGGCGGCGACGGCGCAGAAGCCGCGCGCGGTCGTCGAGGCGATCACGCGGGCCTATGCCACCGACTATGCCACGGTGCATCGCGGCGTCTATCGTCGCAGCCAGGTGATGACCGAGGCCTATGAGGCCGCGCGCGAGACCACGGCGCGCTTCATCAACGCCGCCAGCGCGCAGGAGATCGTCTTCGTGCGCGGGGCGACCGAAGCCATCAACCTGGTGGCCCAGAGCTGGGGCGGCGCCAACCTCGGCCCCGGCGACGAGGTGGTGCTGAGCGAGCTGGAGCATCACAGCAACATCGTGCCCTGGCAGCTGATGCGCGACCGGCTGGGTTTCACTATCAAGGTGGTGCCGATCACCGCCGACGGCGATTTCGACTATGCGGCGGCGGCGACGCTGATCGGCCCGCGCACCCGGCTGGTGGCGGTGACGCACGTTTCCAACGTGCTGGGCACCACCGTCGACATCGCCCGCGTGGCGGCCCTCGCGCATGCCCAGGGCGCGCAGCTGTTGGTGGATGGCTGTCAGGCGGCGCCGCGCACCCGGGTCGACGTGCAGGCGCTGGGCGCCGACTTCTATGTGTTTTCCGCCCACAAGCTCTACGGCCCGACCGGCATCGGCGTGCTGTGGGGGCGCGCGGCGCTGCTGGAGGCGATGCCGCCCTGGCAGGGCGGTGGCGCGATGATCGAGACGGTGACGTTCGAGCACACCACCTTCCTGCCGCCGGCGCAGCGGTTCGAGGCCGGCACGCCGCACATCGTCGGCGCGCTCGGGCTCAAGGCCGCCATCGACTATGTCGAGGGCGTCGGCCTGGCGGCGATCCACGCCCACGAGGCGGCGCTGACCCGCGCCGCGCAAGAGGCGCTGGGCCGCTTCAATTCGGTGCGGGTGCTGGGGCCGGGGCATGCCTCGGGCATCGTGTCGTTTGTCATGGAAGGGGTTCACCCGCACGACATCGGCACCATATTGGATGAGGCCGGTGTGAATATCCGCGCCGGCCATCATTGCGCCCAGCCGCTGATGGATCGTCTGGGCGTGCCGGCGACGGCGCGGGCAAGCTTCGGGCTCTACAGCAACGAGCGGGACGTGGAACGCCTGGCGGAGGGCATGGAAAAGGTCGTGAGGATTTTCCGATGAGCGGGGACGAAACCAGGACCATCGCGGTCGAGACGGTGGCGGCGCCGCCCGAACCGCCGGCGCGCCCGGTGGTCGGCCAGCCGGCCCAGGTGTCGGCGGTGCCGAGCGGCGGCCCGATCGATTTCGTCGAGAGCTTCCTGCGCGAGCCAGCGACCCAGACGCCGGACGACGCGCCCGGCGGCAGCCTCTATGACCGGGTGCTGGATGCGCTCAAGAATATTTTCGACCCCGAGATTCCGGTCAATATCTATGACCTCGGGCTGATCTACGGCCTCGACATCGACGAGGGCCATGTCGACGTCACCATGACGCTGACCACGCCGCATTGCCCGGTCGCGGAGTCGATGCCGGGCGAGGTCGAGACCCGGGTGGGCGCGGTGCCGGGCGTCGGCTCGGTGACGGTCAGCCTGGTGTGGGACCCGCCCTGGGACCCGCAAAAGATGTCGGACGAGGCCAAGCTCGAACTGGGCATGTTGTAACCGCGCCCGTTGCAAGGAGTACGCGATGACGACCGTAACCCGACCCACCGCCCGCAAGGCCGCCCTCACCGTGACGGACGCCGCCGCCGAGCGGATCGCCGCCCTGCTGGCCCAGCGTGGCCAGCCGTCGGCCGGCCTGCGCCTGTCGACGCCCCAGAAAGGCTGCTCGGGCTTCAGCTACGCGGTCGACTATGTCGACACGCCCAATCCGATGGACGAGGTGGTCGAGACACCGGGTGGCCGCCTGTACATTGATTTCACCGCCCTGCTCAAGGTGATCGGTTCGCAGATGGACTGGAAGGACGATGTGTTCACTTCCGGCTTCGTGTTCACCAATCCCAACGAGACCGGTCGCTGCGGCTGCGGCGAGAGCTTCACCGTCTGAACGGCACTGCCCGGCCGCTCAGCGCGGCCCGATGACATCCTCGACATAGACCAGCGCCCGGCCGGTGGCGACGACGCGGCCATCGCCGCCGGTGCACTGCGTTTCCAGGTCCACCAGATGCTTCTCCGGGCGCAGGCGGGTGATGGTGACGCGGGCGGTCAGCGCCTCGCCGACCAGCGCCGGGTGGCGATATTCGGTTTCCTGCTTGAGGTAGTTGGTACCCAGCCCCGGCAGCTTGACCCCCAGCAGATAGGAAAACAGTCCGCCGATCAGCGGTTCCGGCAGTTCGCCCGCCGGCATCGGCGCGCCGCCCAGCGCCACATAGTCGGCGACGTCCTGGCTGGAAAAGGCGCGGCTGGTCTCGACGCTGTCGCCAACGTTCATGGCAGGGTCTCCGGGTCCGGGGTTGCATCAGCCAGATCGTCGTCCGGCAGATCGTCGTCGGGCAGGGCGAACGCCATGGTGCCGTCGCAGGTCACGGTGCCGTCGGCAATCCGGCTGACGCTGACGCCGAGGTCGGCGATGCCATCGGCCACCCGGTCGAGCCGCACCGCGAAGCACATCGGCTCGCCGGCGAAGGTGGGGGCGGGGAAGCGGATCGCCTGGCCGACCTGGCGGGCGCCGGGCAGCACCTCGCCGGCCAGCCCGCGCAGGATCGAGCACAGCAGCACGCCATGCGCGACGGTGCGGCCGAAGCGGGTGCGGGCGGAGAATTCCGGGTCGACGTGGATCGGGTTGTCGTCCCCCGACAGGGCGGCGAAGCGGTCGAAGTCCGCCTGGGTCAGCGTACGGGCGATGCTGCGGGTGGCGGCTCGCGGTTCGGAAGGCGGGGTCATGCGGCCTGGTCCATCTGTTTGAGAAGATGCTTCTGGATCTTGCCGGCCGCCGTGCGCGGGAAGTCGCTCACCGTGACGAACTGCCGGGGCACCTTGTAGGCGGCCAGCCGGCTGCGGCAGAAGGCGGCCAGCGTGTCGGCGTCGGGCGCGTCATGGCCCGGTCGCGGCAGGATGAAGGCGCGGCCGACCTCGCCCCAGCGGCCGTCCGGCACGCCGATGACGGCGGCCTCCAGCACCGCGGGGTGCTCGGCCAGCACGTTCTCGACTTCCGCCGGATAGACGTTCTCGCCGCCGGAGATGAACATGTCCTTGATGCGGCCGACGATGTAGAAATAGCCATCCGCGTCCTGGCGGCCCAGATCGCCGGATTTCAGCCAGCCATCGCTGAACGCCGCCGCCGTCGCCTCCTCGCGCCGCCAGTAGCCTGGCGTGATGCCGGGGCCGGAAAACCACAGCTCGCCCGCCTCGCCCGGCGCCACGTCCTGGCCGTCGGGGCCGACCAGCCGCACCTGGGCCAGCAGTTGCGGCTTGCCGACCGAGCCGATGCGGGTCGGCGCGTTCTCGGGGTCCATGATGAACAGGGTGGGGCCGGTCTCGGTCATGCCCATGCCGTTGCACACCCGCACCCCGCGCGCGAGGTAGAGGCTGACCAGCGTGTCGGGCAGCGGCGCGCCGCCGCAGCCCCAGTGCCGCACGCGGGACAGATCGACCTCGCCGAAGCGCGGATGCAGGCTGAGCTGCTGGTAGACCGCCGGCACCGCAAACAGGGTGTCGAGGTCGCCGGCGGCGATCAGGTCGAGGGTGCGGTCGGCATCGAAGCCCGGCGTCACCAGCACCCGGCCGCCGGCGATCAGTGTCGGCAGTGTGTGCAGATTGATGCCGGCGGTATGGAACAGCGGCAGGAAGTTCAGCGTGGTGTCGCGCCCGGTGATGCCGACCGCCTGGCCGATGTTGATGAAGTTGGCCAGCGCCATGCCGTAGGTCTGGATCACGGCCTTGGGCAGGCCGGTGGTGCCGGAGGTGTAGAGCAGATACCAGATGTCGGCCGCCGGCCAGCGGTCGCGGCCTTGCAGTGGCGCCGCGATGGCGGCCAGGCGACTGTCGTAGTCGCCATCGAAATCGACGCACACCAGCCCCAGCTGGGCGGCGACCGTCGCGTCCTCGGTGCCGTGGAACAGCAGCCGTGGCGTCGCATCGGTCACCAGCGGCCGCAGCTCCTCGGCCGGCATCCGCCAGTTCAGCGGCACCAGGATGGCGCCGCGCTTGGCGCAGGCGAACAGCAGCTCGAAAAAGGCGATGCGGTTGCGGCACAGCACCGCCACCCGGTCGCCGGCCTCGACGCCGTGATCGGCGAGCAGACGGGCGGCGCGCGCCGCCCGGTCGTCAAGCTCGGCATAGGTGACGGCGCGGCCGGTGGCGACTTCCGCCATCGCCGGCTGGTGCGGCGACAGCAGCGCCCGTTTGGCGGTCAGGTCGAACAGGTCGGTGATCATGCGAACACTCTCCCCAGGTTGATCCCCATGTCGGCCGGGTTGTCCCGGTCTGTCGTTTGGCGTCTCAGCGGGCTTTCGGCGCCGGCGTCAGGCCGAAGGCCATGAAGTCGCCGGCGGCGGCGGCGACCTCGGCGGCGGACAGGCTGTCGTCCCACACGCCGTAGCGCAGGCCGAGAAACACGTTCATGCCGATCAGCGCCCAGGCCCGCACCTCGTCGTGGCCGGGCCGGATTTCGCCGCGCTCGCCGGCGACGGCGAGGTTGCGCCGGTAGGCCTCCTCGAACACCGCGTAATAGTCGCGGTAGGCGTCCTCGGCGACGAACTGCGCTTCCATGACGATGCGGTAGAGGTCCTTGTGCGCCCGTACGAACTCGATGAACGCTTCCAGGCCGATGCGTTCGGCGACGATACGGTTGGGCGCGCTCTCCACCCGTTCGGCGATCCATTTGCGCGTCAGGTGGCCCATGTGGGACACCAGCGCCCGGAACACCTGCTCCTTGCTGTCGAAGTAGGTGTAGAAGCTGCCCAGCGCCGCGCCGGCCCGCTGGGTGATGCCGGTGATCGACGCCTCATGATAGCCGCGCTCGCCGAATTCGGCTGCCGCCGCCTCCAGCAGTTTCGCCAATGTCCGGCGCCCGCGCTCGGTGCGCGGCACCTTGTTCGAAGGTGAGGTCGCGTTGTGCATGGCGCCGACCTTGGCCTCTACCCTCCCCATTAGGCAAGCCTTCTAACTTGAATGTTGACTCATGTTTCACTCTAACGCATGGTTACCGGGAAGCACAAGCCCCCGGTCAAGGGGGTCGCCGGCGTCGCGGACGCCATCAACTGGGGGGAACGCCGGGCATGCCCGAGACCGTGACCAGAACTGCCGTCCTGTCGGCCTGCGATGACGCGGGCAGCGGCCGGCCGTTGCTGCTGGTGCATGGCTGGGGTGTTCATGCCGGCTTCTTCCGCCATCAGAGGTCGGCGCTGGCCGGCCATTTCCGGGTGATCGCGCCGGACCTGCGCGGGCACCGCCGTGCCTACCGGCCGGGCGAGCTGCCGACAGTGCCGATGCTGGCGGATGATCTGCGCGCGCTCGCCGAGGCGCTCGACCTGCGCGAGGCGCTGGTGGTGGGCTGGTCGATGGGCGCGCTGGCGCTGTGGCGGGCGCTGGCCGAGGGGCTGGCGCCGCGCGTTGCCGGCATGGTGGTGATCGACATGACGCCGCGTGTCCTCAACGGAGCCGACTGGACGCTGGGGCTGCTCGGTCAGCCCCCCGCCGGCCCTGCCTTTGCCGGCCAGCTGGCGGCGGCGATCGCGGCGATGCGGGCCGACTGGCCCGGCTATTGCCCGCGGGTGGCCCGGCGCATTTTCGCCGCCGGCCATGATGCCGAACGCCAGGCGCTGATGGACTGGTGTACGGCCGAGATTGCCGGCAACGACGGCGCGACGATGGCGAGCCTGTGGGAATCGCTGACGGCGGAAGATGTCCGCCACCTGCTGCCGGGCATCACCACCCCGACCCTGATCGCCCATGGCGCGCTGAGCCAGCTCTATGGCCCGGCGACCGCCGACTATCTTGAACAGACGTTGCCGGTCGCGTCCCGGCGGGCGTTCGCCAGTTCCGGCCATGCGCCCCATCTGGAGGAGCCCGAGGCGTTCAACCGGGCCCTCGTCCGCTTTGCCGACGCGCTGCCGGGCAGGGCGCCGGCGTCTGTAACCGTACCCACATCACCAGCATAATCCGGGAGGAATACCCCATGACGACCAACAGAAAATCGGTGATCGCGTTGCTCAACCTTGGCGCTGCCGCCATCGGCCTGAGTGCCGCCATGCCGGCGCTGGCCCAGGAGGTCGCGGCCAACGACGCCGACAACGCCTACGGCGACATCATCGTCACCGCGCGGCGCCGGGCGGAAAGCCTGCAGGACGTGCCGCTGTCGGTGTCCGCCTTCAGCGCCGAGGCGCTGGAGCAGCGCGGCGCGCCGGACATCACCACCTTGCAGCAGACGACGCCCAACCTCACCCTGCAGGTGGCGCGCGGTTCCAACTCGACGCTGATCGCCTTCATCCGCGGCGTTGGCCAGCAGGACCCGCTGTGGGGCTTCGAGCCCGGCGTCGGCCTGTATGTCGACGACGTCTACATCGCCCGGCCGCAAGGCGCGGTGCTCGACATTTTCGACATCGAGCGCATCGAGGTGCTGCGCGGGCCGCAGGGCACGCTTTATGGCCGCAACACCATCGGCGGCGCGGTGAAATATGTCACCAAGCGGCTGGCCGACGAGCCGACCTTCAAGATCAAGGGTGCCTACGGCAGCTATGACCAGCGCGAACTGGTGACCTCGGGCTCGCTGCCGCTGGGCGACAAGGTGGCGGTTGGTGCGGCGCTGGCCATCTACAAGCGCGACGGCTTCGGCAAGAACCTCAACACCGGCGCCGAGCATTACAACAAGGACGTGATCGCCGGCCGGGTGAGCGTCGAGTTCACGCCGACCGACGATCTCTCCATTCGCTTCGCCGCCGACCGTACCGATGACGAATCCAATGCCCGCCACGGCTACCGCGAACTGCCCGGTGTCGCCGGAAACCCGCCGGTGCTCGATGACGTCTACGACACCAATGCCGGCCTGGGCGACGACAATAACGTCGAGACCCAGGGCGTCTCCGGCACCATCGAGTGGAACGTCAACGACGTGTTCACGCTGAAGTCGATCACCGCCTACCGCGAGGGCAACACCCAGACCAACATCGACTTCGACGGCACGCCGGCAGGCATCCTCGACGTGCCGGCCTATTACAAGGACAACCAGTTCAGCCAGGAACTGCAGGTGCAGTTCGGCACCGACCGGCTGAAGGGTGTGGCCGGCCTCTATTATATGGACTCGATGGCCTCGGGCGCCTTCGACACCGTGGCCGGCGCCTTCGGTATCGCCATCCTGACTTCGGGTCGGGTCGATACCAAGAGCTTCGCGGCCTTCACCGACTTCAGCTACGACGTGACCGACAAGTTCGCGGTGTCGCTGGGCGGTCGCTACACCCGGGACAAGAAGGACGGCACGGTCTATCGCGCCAACTACCTCGGCAACCGCAGCCCGGCCTTCGGTGGCCCCGATGCGGCGCCGACGCTGGTGCGCACCGACTACAGCAACGACCGCACCTTCGAGGAATTCACCCCGCGCGTCAGCCTGAGCTACAAGGCGACCGACGACATCAACCTCTATGCCTCCTACGGGCGCGGCTTCAAGTCGGGCGGCTTCGACATGCGCGGTGACGCCATCCTGACGCCGAGCACGGTCGACGGCTACGATCCGGAAACCGTCGACTCGTTCGAGCTGGGCATGAAGGGCAGCTTCCTCGACCGCCGCGTCATGCTGAATCTCGCCGGCTTCTACTCCAAGTACAAGGGCCAGCAGATCACCACCCAGGTGCCAGACCTCTTTGGTGGCATCGCCAGCTTCGTCGACAACGTCGGCAAGTCGGAGATCTGGGGCCTGGAACTGGAAGGTCGGGTGACGGCGAGCGAGCATCTGTTCGCCACCTTCGCGGTGGGCTACATCAAGACCAAGTTCGAACAGTTCCTCACCTACGATCTGGCGAGCGACCAGTATATCGACGTGTCGGACCAGCGGGTGTTCCAGAACACGCCGAAGTGGACCGCCAACCTGTCGACCACCTATACCCGCGACCTGCCCAATGACATGGGCAACATGGCGCTCACCGGCTCGGTGTCGCTGCGTTCCGACTATTCGATGTTCGAGACGCCGACGCCGGCGTTGGATCAGGACGGCTATGCGCTGGTCGACCTCTCCCTGGTGTGGACGTCGGCCAGCGAGCATTGGCAGGTCGGCCTGCACGGCCGCAACCTCACCGACAAGCAGTATCGCGTCGGCGGCTACAATTTCGGCGTTGCCACCTACAACAACGCGGTGATCGGCTTCTACGGCCCGCCGCGCACCTTCACCGGCACCGTCGAGTTCCGTTTCTAGTCCCGGACCGCTGGCCGCCGGTTCCGCCTTCGGGTAAGGAACCGGCGGCATTTCCTTGGGCCAAGACAGGCAGGCAGATGGACAGTCAGATCCCGATCCCCATGGCGCGGGAAAATCCGGCGGCGGAAAAGCCCGGCTATCGCGCCGTCGTGCTGGCGATGCTGATCCTCGTCTACACCTTCAACTTCATCGACCGGCAGATCATCGGCATCCTGGCGGGCCCGATCAAGGCGGACCTGCAGCTCAGCGACACCCAGCTCGGCCTGATGGGCGGGCTGGCGTTCGCCTTGTTCTATACGGCGCTGGGCATCCCCATCGCCTGGGCCGCCGACCGCACCAGCCGGACCTGGATCATGACCGTCGCACTGGCGCTGTGGAGCGGCTTCACCGCCCTGTGCGGGTTCGCCACCAATTTCTGGCAGCTGTTCCTGTGCCGGCTTGGCGTCGGCGTCGGCGAGGCCGGCGGCGTGGCGCCGGCCTATGCGCTGATCGCTGACTATTTCCCGCCGGCCTCGCGCGCCCGGGCGCTTGCCGTCTACAGCTTCGGCATTCCGGTGGGCTCGGCGGCCGGCATCCTGCTCGGCGGCTGGATCGCCGACGTCATCGACTGGCGGGCGGCATTCATCATCGTCGGCCTGGCGGGCGTGGCGCTGGCGCCGCTGTTCCGTCTGGTGGTGCGGGAGCCGGCGCGCGGCCGCCACGACCCGGTGCCCGCCACCACGGTGGCACCGCGCTTTGCCGAAGTGCTGAAGACTCTCGCCGGCAAGCCCGGTTTCTGGGGCCTGTCGTTCGGTGCGGCCTCCTGCTCGGTGCTGGGCTATGGCCTGATCTTCTGGCTGCCGTCGTTCTTCGCCCGCAGCTATGGCCTCACCCTGGTCGAGGTCTCGCACTTCTATGGCGCCATCATCCTGATCGGCGGCGTCATCGGCATCTGGGCCGGCGGCTGGCTCGGCGACCGGCTGGGTCATGGCGACAAGCGGGCCTATGCCCGCATCCCCGCTGTTGCCTTCCTGATCGCCGTGCCGTGCTACGCCGCCGGGGTGCTGTCGACCTCGCTGCCGCTGACCTTCGTGCTGTTCCTGATGCCCCAGGCGCTCGGCCTGATGTGGCTGGGGCCGGTGCTGTCGGCGGTGCAGCATCTGGTGCCGGCGGCGATGCGCTCCACCGCCTCGGCGATCTTCCTGTTCGTCAACAATCTGGTGGGCATCGGCTTTGGCACGCTGTTCTTCGGCCTGGTGTCGGACGCCTTCAACCAGCGCTTTGGTGACGAATCGCTGCGCTATGCCATTCTCGTCGGTCTGGTGTTCTATCTGGTCAGCGCCAGCCTGTTCTGGTGGGCCTCCCGCCGGCTGCCGCGCGACTGGCACGCCTGAGCAGACCGGCCCGTCTGGCTAGCGGCGGCCCAACTCCCTAGCGGCGGGACGGCAGCTTGCCTTTGAAGCCGAGCCACAGCGCGCCGAAATAGGCGATCGCGCCCAGCAGCGCGGTGCCGCCCAGTGCCGCCTCGGCGCGCAGGCGTGGCAGCTGGTAGGCCAGTTCGGCGATCGGCTGGGTGCCCAGCGCCAGCGCGACGGCCAGTGTGGCCGAGGCCGCTCCGATCACCAGGGCGCTGCGCTTGAAACGGCTGTCGAACGCGAACAGCCCGCGCCGGTGGGCCAGCCAGCCGACGATGCCGATGTTGAGCCAGGCGCCCAGCGAGGTCGCCAGCGCCAGGCCGACCTGGGCCAGCGGCCCCATCAGCACCACCTTCAGCGCCACGTTGGCGGCGATGGCGGTCAGCGAGGCCTTGAGCGGCGTCGCGGTGTCGCCCCGGGCGTGGAAGCTCGCCACCACCGAGCGGATGAGCACGAAGGCGACCAGCCCCAGCGCATAGGCGGCCAGCGTCTGGCCGGCGGCGGTCGCGGCGGCGGCGTCAAAGCGGCCGCGCTGGAACAGGCCGGTCATGATCAGGGTTGGTGTCATCAGGAAGGCGACCACGCACGGCGCCGCCAGCAGCAGGGTGAATTCCATGGCGCGGTTCTGCGCCCGCGCCGCGCCGTCCTCGTCGCCGGCGGCGATCTTCTTGGCCATTTCCGGCAGCAGCACCGTGCCCGCGGCAATGCCGATGACGCCGACCGGCAGCTGGTTGATGCGGTCGGCATAATAGAGCGCCGACAGCGCGCCGGTGCTGAGGAAGCTGGCGATGATGGTGTCGGCGAACAGCGCGATCTGCACCCCCATCGAGCCGATGGTCGCCGGCCCCAGCGCCTTGAAGAACTGGCGGGTGTCGGCGTCCAGCGCCGGTTTCAGCCAGCGCGGCGCCGCGCCGGCCCGTCTGGCGGCTCCCCACAGCAGGGCGAGCTGGGCGATACCGGCGGCCAGCACGCCCCAGGCGGCGGCATGGCCGACGGTGGGGAACCACCGCCACGACACCAGGCCGGCGATCATCATCACGTTCATCAGCACCGGCGCTGCCGCCGCCGCGGCGAAGCGCTCGCGCGCGTTCAGCGTGCCGGCCAGCACGGTCATGCAGGAAATCAGCAGCAGATAGGGGAAGGTGATGCGGGTCAGCTCCACCGCCAGCGCGAACTTGGCCGGGTCGGCGTCGAAGCCGGGCGCCAGCAGCTTCAGCAGCCAGGGCGTGGCGGCCAGCGCCGCCGCCAGCAGGCCGAGCTGGACCAGCAGTTGCAGCGAGAAGATACGGCTGGCGAAGCGCGCCGCCGCCGTCTCGCCCTCGGTGGCGCGGACCCGGCTGTAGCTCGGCACGTAGGCGGTGTTGAAGGCACCCTCGGCAAAGATCGCCCGGAAGTGGTTGGGCAGGCGGAAAGCGATCAGGAAGGCGTCCGCCACCGGACCGGCGCCAAGAATGGCGGCCATCAGGATGTCGCGACCGAAGCCGACGACGCGGCTTGCCAGCGTCCACGCGCCCACCTGCCCGATTTGCTTGCGCATTGCCTGCCCCTGCCCGGTTGAAACAACGTCCGGCTGTGCGTGCGCGCTTAGCCGATCGCCGCGCCAAGGTCACGCCGCAAGCGGTGCGGCTCGGCCCTGGTGGTTACGACGCGTTAATGCCTCTGCGACTATGGTCGTAGCGACTCAATGATTTAGGGAATTTCCACCATGTCCTTCCTGGCGCAGCTCAACCTGTCGCGCAAGCTGACCCTGCTGGTGGTCGCCATCAGCGTCGTCGGTCTGACGGCGATGTCGCTGTTGATCTCCAACCGTGTCGGTGATGCCGCGCGTCAGGACGCCGAACGCTACCAGCAGCAGCTGGCCAAGGGCACGGCGGGCGAGATTGGCGCCGACATCGATCACGGCTTTCAGGTGGCGCGCGGTCTGGCGCACAGCCTGGCGGCGCTGAAGGCGAGCGGGGTCACCGATCGCGCCGCCTTCGACGCGGTCCAGCGCGAACTGCTGGCGGCCAATCCGGCGTTGCTGGGCGTGTGGACCGGCTGGGAACCCGATGCGCTGGATGGTCGTGACGCCGAGTTCGTCGGCAAGCCGGGCCATGACAGCACCGGCCGTTACGTGCCCTACTGGAACCGTGGTGCCGGCAGCATCAATGTCGAGGCGCTGATCGACTACGACAAGCCGGGTGCCGGCGACTATTACCAGCTCGCCTTCAACAGCGGCCGGGAAGTGGCGCTGGAGCCCTACGTCTATGCCGTGGGCGGCAAGGACATGCTGATCACCTCGCTGGTGGTGCCGGTGCGGGTCGGCGACAGGATTGTCGGTGTCGCCGGCGTCGACATCGCGCTCGATACCTTGCAGCAGTCGATCGGCAAGCTGCGGCCGATGGAAACCGGCCGCGTCTCACTGGTCTCCAGCAGTGGCGCCTGGCTCGCCTATGGCAAGACGGATCAGCTCGCCAAGCCGGTGAAGGCGTCCGAACCGTCGCTGGCGGCGGCGGCCGCCGCCACCGCCCAGGGCCGGGAGACGACGCTGGTCAGCACGCTCGCCAGCCTCGGCGCCGAGGCCATGTCGGTGGCGGTGCCGATCGCGCTGGGTGACACCGGCAGCCGCTGGGGCGTGATTGTCAGCATCCCCGAGGCGACCATTCTGGCGCCGGTGCATCAGACCCGGATGCTGCTGCTGATCGTCGGTGTCATCGTCGCCGCCGTCACCGGGCTGGCGTGCTGGCTGGCCGTCGACCGCCTGCTGGGCCGTCCGCTGGGCGCCGTCACCAACGCCGTCGCCCGGATCTCGGGCGGCGCGCTGGATACCGTGGTCGCCGGTACCGAGCGTCGTGACGAGGTCGGTCAGCTCGCCCAGGCCATCGACGCCTATCGCCTGGCACGCCAGGACGAGGAGAAGATGCGCGTCGAGCAGCAGGCGATGCAGGCCGAACAGGAGCGGATGCGGCTGGAACAGCAGCGCATGGAGGCCGAGCAGGCCCGCCTGCGCGCCGAGCAGGAGGAAAGCCGCGCCGAGGCCGAGCGCCAGCGCCAGCAGGCGATGCAGACGCTTGCCGACGAATTCTCCCATGTGGTGGGCTCGATCGCCAGCCTGGTGTCGAGCGAGGCGGTGAAGCTGCAGGGCGAAGCCGCCGACATGAGCCGCACCGCCCATGCGACCTCCAGCCAGTCGACCACGGTGTCGGAGGCGGCGGACGATGCGTCGGCCAACGTCCAGACGGTGGCGACGGCGACCGAGGAACTGGCGGCGTCGGTGCAGGAAATCGGCCGGCAGGTGACGGTGTCGCGCGACATGACCCGGCGTGCCGTCGACGAGGCGGAGAACATGCAAGGTGAGTTCCGCGCGCTGGAGGAAACCGCCCGCAAGATCGGCGACGTCGTCGAGCTGATCAACCAGATCGCCAGCCAGACCAATCTGCTGGCGCTCAACGCCACCATCGAGGCGGCGCGTGCCGGCGACGCCGGCAAGGGCTTCGCCGTGGTGGCCTCGGAGGTGAAGAGCCTCGCCACCCAGACCGCCAACGCGACCGACGAGATCGCCCGCCAGATCGCCGACGTGCAGAACGCGGCCACCCGCTCGGTGGCGGCCATCACTGGCATCAGCCAGACCATCGGCCAGATGAGCGAGGTCACCACCACCATCGCGTCGGCCATCGAACAGCAGGGCGCGGCGACCCAGGAAATCGCCAGCAGCGTCCAGAATGTCGCTGCCGGCACCGGTCAGGTGTCGCACACCATCGCCGAGGTGCGGGAGTCCGCCCGCTCGGCCGGTCAGTCGGCGAGCGAGCTGCTGTCCAGCGCCGAGGCACTGGCCAGCCACGCCCATCGCCTGCAGACCCAGGCGGAAAGCTTCGTGGATCGCATCAAGGCGGCCTGAGGCCGCGGGGGCGTATCAAGGCGGCCTGAGGCCGCGGGGGCGTATCAAAGCGGCCTGAGGCCGCGGGAGGGCCGCCGCCGTCAGGGCTGCACGCGCTCGGCCTTGAACGGCCGGCGCAGCAGCCGCTCGATGGTGGCCTCGACGCCGGCGTCGTTATAGAGCAGATCGACCACCGCCTCGGTGATGGGCATGTCCACGCCGAGGCGGCTGGCCGCTTCCAGCAGCACCGGCGCGGTGTAGGCGCCCTCCGCCACGCTGTTGCGGCTGGCGAGAATGTCGTCCATCCGCTTGCCCTCGCCGATGGCGAAACCGAGGCTCATGTTGCGGGACTGTGTGGAGGAACAGGTGAGGATGAGATCGCCCAGCCCCGACAGGCCGGACAGCGTTTCCGCCTGCGCCCCCTTGGCCAGCCCGAAGCGCAGCATTTCCGCGTAGCCCCGGGTGATCAGCGCCGCCCGCGCGTTCTCGCCCAGCTGGCGTCCGGCGGCGACGCCACAGGCGATCGCCAGCACGTTCTTCACGGCACCGCCGACCTCCGCGCCGATCAGGTCGTCGCTCCAGTAGGGGCGGAAGGTGGTCTGGCCGAGCGCCGTCATCAGCTGATCGCCCATCGCCTGCGACTGGCAGGCCAGCGTGATCGCGGTGGGCAGGCCACGCGCCACTTCCGCCGCGAAGGTCGGGCCGGAGAGCACGGCCAGCGGGCGGCCCGGCGCCACCTGCGCCGCGACCTCGGTCATCAGCAGGCCGCTGCCCTGTTCGATCCCCTTGGCGCACAGCACCACCGGCACCCGCGCCGCAAGCACGGCGGCGAGATCGGCGAGCACGGCGCGCAGGAACTGGGCCGGCGCCACCAGCAGCAACGCGTCGCACGCCGCCAGGTCGGTGAAGGCGCCGGTCGCCCGCACCACCGGGTCGAGTGTCACGCCGGCGAGGTAGGTGCGGTTCTCGTGGATGGCGTTGATGTCGGCCACCACCTGCGGCTCGCGCGCCCACAGCACCACGTCACGTCCGGCGCGGGCGGCTACCTGGGCCAGCGCCGTACCCCAGGCGCCACCACCGACCACGCCGATTCGCTGCATCTCGCTCATGCCTTCACTCCTGCTCCTGGTGCCCGGGCGGCGTTGGGATCAAGCGGCCAGCGAGCGCGCGCCGGCGCGTCCAGGCCATCGGTCAGCCCCAGCCGGAACCGCTCCAGGCCTGCCCAGGCGATCATCGCCGCGTTGTCGGTACACAGCCAGCCCGGCGGTGCGATGAACGGCAGCCCCTGCCGGTTCGCCAGTGCTTCCAGACCCGCGCGGATGGCGCTGTTGGCGGCGACCCCCCCGGCGACCACCAGCGCCGTCACGTCCGGTGCCAGGTCGAGTGCGCGGCGGGTGCGGTCGAGGATGCTGTCGACCACCGCCGCCTGGAAGCTGGCGCACAGGTCGGCCTTGTCGGTGTCGTCGGGGGTGCCCAGCTTGCCGGCCTCGCGCAGCACCGCCGACTTCAGCCCGGCGAAGGAGAAATGTGGCTCCGCGGTGCCCTTGAGCGGGCGCGGCAGATCGAACCGGCACGGATCGCCGCGTCTGGCCCAGCGTTCCACCGCCGGGCCGCCAGGGTAGCCCAGCCCCAGCAGCTTGGCCACCTTGTCGAAGGCCTCGCCCGCCGCGTCGTCGATGGTGGTGCCGAGCCGGCGATAGGCGCCCACGCCCTCCACCCGCAGCAGCTGGCAATGGCCGCCGGAGACCAGCAGCAGCAGGTAGGGAAAGGGGACGTCGCCCACCAGTCGGGGTGACAGTGCATGGCCCTCCAGGTGGTTGACGGCGATCAGCGGCTTGCCGGTGGCCACCGCCAGCGCCTTGCCGGTGACCAGCCCGACCATCACCCCGCCGATCAGGCCGGGTCCGGCAGTGGCGGCAATGGCGTCGATGTCGGCGAGGCGCAGATTGGCGTCGGCGAGCGCCGCCTCCACCATCGGCGCCAGCCGTTCGGCATGGGCGCGCGCCGCCACCTCGGGCACGACGCCGCCATAGGGGCGGTGCTCCTCCTCCTGGCCGGCGACGCGGTTGGCGAGAATCGTCTTGTCGGCGCGCACGATGGCCGCCGCCGTTTCGTCGCAGCTCGACTCAAGCCCAAGGATGATCGTTTCGTCCAACGGCGGACCTCTCTATAAGCGGGGCCGTGCTTAACAGAGGTGCATCGTGTCGCCAAAGTCCAAACTCATACTCGGAACCCGGGGCAGCCCGCTGGCGCTGGCCCAGGCGCACATGGTGCGCCGGCTGCTGGCGGCCTCGCTCGCCCGTCCGGAAGACAGCATCGAGGTGCTGGTGCTCAAGACCAGCGGCGACCGCATTCAGGACCGGCCGCTGTCCGAGGTCGGCGGCAAGGGCCTGTTCACCCGCGAACTGGACGAGGCGCTGGAGGATGGCCGCATCGATCTGGCCGTCCACTCGATGAAGGACGTACCGACCCGGCTGCCCGATTTCATGGCGCTGGCGGCCGTGCTGCCACGCGAGGATGTGCGTGACCGCCTGCTGGGCGCGGCCAGCATCGCCGGCCTGGCGCCCGGCGCGCGCGTCGGCACCTCGTCGCTGCGGCGCGGCGCGCAGATGAAGGCGGCCCGGCCCGACCTTGTGATCGTGCCGTTTCGCGGCAACGTCGAGACCCGGCTGGCCAAGCTGGAGCGCGGCGAGGCGGACGCCACGCTGCTCGCCGCCGCCGGCCTCAACCGGCTTGGCATGGGGCATGTCGGCACGCCGGTCCCGGTCGACGTGCTGCTGCCGGCGCCGGCCCAGGGCGCGGTGGGCGTCACCGTGCGGGCCGACGACACCCCGTTGCGGGCGGCGGTGGCGGTCCTTGATCACGCGCCGACCGCCATCTGCGTGGCCGCCGAGCGGGCGTTCCTCGCGGCGCTCGACGGGTCCTGCCGCACGCCGATCGCCGGCTGGGCGCGGCTGGGCGCCGACGGTGGGCGACTCACCTTCTCCGGCCAGGTGCTGACCCCCGATGGCGCCCACGACGTTGCCGGCGAACGGGTCGGGTCGCCGGCCGACGCGGCGGCGATCGGCGCGGATCTGGCGGCCGATCTCAAGGCGCGCGGTGGCCCGGCGATCACCGCCCTGTTCGGCTGATGGCGCGGGTGCTGGTCACCCGGCCGGCGGCCGACAGCGCGCGGCTGGCGGCGCGGCTGCGCGCCGCCGGCCACACGGTGTGCGAGTCGCCGCTGCTGGAGGTGGTGCCGGTCGCCTGGACGCTGCCGGACCCGTTGCCCGAGGCGATCATGTTCACCAGCCGGCAGGCGCCGGCGGCGCTGGGTGACGTACCCGCCGTCCTGCGCGATCTGCCGGTGTTCCCGGTCGGGCCGGGGACGGCCGCCGCCGCCCGTGCCGCCGGCTTCACCGATGTGCGGGCCGATGGCGACGGCGATCAGCGCCGGCTGGTGGAGCAGGTGGCGGCCAGCGGTTCCCGGTCCGTGCTGTTCCTGTCCGGCGCCGAGGTGCGGGGCGATCCGGTCGGCGCGCTGGGCGCACTCGGCATCACGGCCGAGCGGCGAGTCGTTTATGAGGCCCATCTGGCGGAGACTTTCTCGCCCGAGGCCGGCGCGGCGCTGACGGGCAACGCGCTGGACTGGGTGCTGCTGTTCTCGCCGCGCACGGCGCGTCGCTTCCGTCAGCTCTACGAGGCGCTGGGGGGCGCGCGGCCCGGCATCCTGCGGCCTGATACGCTGCGGCTGGGCTGCATGAGCGCCGCCGTCGCCCGGCCGGTCCGCGACGGTGGCTGGCAGTCGGTGGTGATCGCGGAGGCCGCCACCGAGGCGGCGCTGCTGGCGGCGACGGCCCTTGCATAGCCTGCGCGTGGGTGCAGGATGTCAACGATACTGCCATCCTGGACGCGATTCAGGCTGTCATGATCGGGGTTAGACCTTGATTCACGCGCCAGGTCTCCCCTACCTGAAGCGATCATCGCCGGGGCGACACGCCTCGGGTCATCAGCCGGAGGGTATCGAGGAATGAGCGACCAGACGTCCAGCGATGATCCGCGGCTGTCGAGCCTTGCCGAAGAGGCGCGCGCCATGCGGGGCCAGGCGGTGCCACCGGCGGCACCGCCGCGCACGAGCAGTGGCTGGCCATGGGCGCTGACCGGGCTCGCCATTGCCTTCGCCGCCGGCCTGCTCGGCAACCCGTGGTTCGAGTCCAAGGTGCGGTCGTATCTGCCGGAAGCGCTGCGCCGGCCGGCGGCCAGCGCCGACACCAGCGGACTGGACAGTCGCCTGATGGCGCTTGAAACCCGCGTCGGTGCGCTGGAGGCCCGCCCGTTGCCGTCGGTGCCCCCGTTGCCGGCCGCCACCGAGCCGGCCGGGGTGCCCGCGGACACGCCGGCGCCGGCAATCGCTGTCGGCCCGGCGCTGGAGCAGCGGCTGGCGGCGGCGGAAGCCAAGCTCGCCGCGCTGGAGCAGGCGCAGTCGGGCGCGGCGCTGCAAACGCAGACGCTGCAGAGCGGGGTGACCGCGCTGGAAGGC
The DNA here is from genome assembly GCF_041060555.1 of Parapedomonas caeni. Lineage (NCBI taxonomy): Bacteria > Pseudomonadati > Pseudomonadota > Alphaproteobacteria > Sphingomonadales > Sphingosinicellaceae > Parapedomonas > Parapedomonas caeni. Next base: position 189,033 of record NZ_JBEUDS010000004.1, read on the forward strand.
AAGCTGGCGCAGCTGTCGACGCGGACCGAGGAAGGGATGACGGGCGTCAAGGCCGAGGCCGATCGGGCCCGCGGGTTCATCCTGCTTGCCGGTGTCCGCCGGGCGCTGGAGAGCGGGCGCGCCTTCCCGGCGGCGGTCACTTCGCTGGCGGCGCTCTATGGCGAGACCAATCCGGACGTGGCGGCGCTGCGCGCCGTGCAGGCCGGTGGGCCTACCTACCCGCAATTGCGCGCCCGCTTCCGGGCGCTGGCGCCAACGCTCGGCCAGACCGGCACCCCGGCCGGGGGAGGCTCCTCCTCCTGGTGGGATGAGACCAAGGCCGCGCTGACGGGCCTGGTGCAGGTCCGTCGTGCCGGCGAACCAGCCGGGGGCTCGTCCGGTGGCGCATCGGCCGGCGATGCCCTGGTGCGCGCCGATCGGCAACTGGCGGCCGGTGACCTCGCCGGCGCCATCGCGTCCGTCCAGTCGCTGCCGGCGCCCGCGCGCACCCGGGCGGCGGCCTGGCTGGCGCAGGCGCAGGCGCACCTGGCCGCTGTATCCGCGCTCGCACGGCTTGAAACCGCGGCCCTCGCCGGATGATCGAGGCGGCATGATCGCCCGCCTGGCCAAGGCGGTTATCGGCGCCCTGCTGGCGCTGGTGCTGGCGTGGCTGGCGGTCCAACCGGGATGGCTGGAGCTCAGGTGGCTCGGCTGGCATGTGGCAACAGCGCCGGGCTGGGCGTTGCTCGCCCTGCTGATCGTGCTGGCCATACCGCTGCTGCTGGGGCGACTTTACACGGCCATCCGCTATCGCTCCGGCCTGTTCGGCCCCGGACGGATGCTCCGACGGGCGCGGGCGGCGGAACTGCTGGCGACCCGGGCTCTGGCGGATCTGCTGCTGGCGCAGTCGGAGCGGGCGGCCGGTCAGGCGGCGACGGCCCTGGGGCGCGTCGCCGATGATCCACTGGCGCTGTTCGTCGCCGCCCGGCTGGGCGACAAGGTCGCGGCGGACCGGCTGGCCGCCGGCAAGGCAACCGCCCGGCTGGCGGCGATCGCCCGTTACCTGCACGCCCCGGGTATCGAGACCACGGCGCGACTGGTGGCGCTGGCGCCCGACAGTCCGGCGGCATGGGCGGCGGCGTTCGCTGAACACGCCCGCGCGGGCCAGTGGGAAGAGGCGACCGCCGCGCTCGACAAGTGGACGGCGCTCGACCCCGCCGACGCGGCGGCGATGGCGACCCGTCGGGCGGCGGTGGCGACCGCGGCGGCGCTCGCGGCCACCGATGACGAGGTGGCGACGGACTGGGCACGCCGGGCTGCCAGGGCGGCGCCCGGTTTCGTGCCGGGGGTGGTGATGGCGGCCCGCGGGCTGGCGGCCCGCGACAGGCGGCAGAAGGCGGCAAGTCTGATCCTGGCGGCGTGGGACATGGCGCCCCATCCCGAGCTGGCCGAGGCCTATGCCGCGCTTGACCCGACCGAGACCGCGCATCACCGGCTGGAGCGGTTCCGCGCCCTGGCGGCGTCACACCCCGACCACCCCGAAAGCCGGATGCGGCTGGCGGAAGCGGCACTGGGCGCCGGCGAGGCACTGGCAGCGCTGGAGGCGCTGGCACCGCTGCTGGCCGGCGCCCCGCGCGCCCGCGCCGCGCATCTGGCGGCCATCGCCCACCGGCAGCTGGGCATCGAGCCCGACCCCCATGCCCGCTGGCCGGAAGCGCTGGTTCACGGCGCCGCCGAACCCGACTGGCGGTGCGACGCCTGTCATGCGCACGCCCCCCACTGGTCGCTGGTCTGTCCGTCATGCGCGGCGGTGGCGACACTGGCCTGGACCGAGGTGCCGGCGGGCATGGCGGCGCCGCGTCGCATCGGGGGGTAGGCGCGCCGTCGGCCCGGACAGGCGGCAGGAGACGCCTAAATTGATTCGCAGGGCATACAATATCTTGTAGTCGGCGGGCGGCGACGCCTATACTCCCCGGTGTCGGTCAGGGTGGAGTAGCGGTAGCCATGATCCAGCAGCGGTGGCCAGGACGTCGATGGTCGGGGGCGCGGCTGATGCCCGCTGGCAAGGCCCTGGGGCGCTCCTTTGCCGCGTTGGCGTCGTCCGTTGTGGCGTTCGCGTCGGTTGCCGGCATCATGCTCGTGTCCCCGGTGGCCGCCGCCGCCGCGCCGGCCACGCCCGCCGTCGATCTCAGCCTGCCCCCTGCGCCGGGCAGCGCGCGGGCCGTCCGGCAGCAGACATTCGATGCTTTCCTTGCCGAACGCACCGCCAGCGGCGATCTCGTCGGCGTCTCGGTCGCCGTCGTCGACCATGGTCGTCTTGCCATGCTGCGTGGCTATGGGCATCGCAGCGTGTCGGGGGCCGCGGCGGTCGATGACAGGACGGTGTTCCATCTCGCCTCGCTATCCAAGACCTTCGCCGCCGGGCTTACCGGCATGCTGGTCAGGGATCGGGTGCTGGACTGGTCGACGCCACTGCGCGCCGTGCTGCCTGGTGTGTCGCTGGGCGCGCCACGATCGGGCCTGACCATCGGCGATCTGCTCAGCCATCGCACCGGCCTGCCGCCCAATGCCTATGACGACCTGCTGGAGGCGGGCGTGCCGGCGAGGGATATCCTGCCGCGGCTGGCCAAGGTGCCGCCCGCCTGCAAGCCGGGCACTTGCTATGCCTACCAGAACCTCACGTTCAACCTGGTGGCCGATGCCATCCAGGCCCGCACCGGCAAGAGCTATGCCGATCTGATGCGCCAGCGCATCTTCGCGCCGCTGCACATGGATCGTGCCTCGCTCGGATCGGCGGGTCTGCGCCACGACGACAACTGGGCGCGCCCCCATGTCCGGGCGGGTACTGGCTGGCGTGAAGTCGGCCTGCGTGAACCCTATTACGCCTTGCAGGCCGCCGCCGGTGTCAACGCCTCTGGTCGCGACATGGCCCAGTGGCTGCTCGCGCAGCTGGGCCGGATGCCGGCGGCCTACGCCCCGGATATCGCCGCGACGCTGCAGACGCCGCGCGTGAAGACGCCCAAGGATCTGCGCAGCCTGCGCAACCGCTTCGTCGATACGCGCGATGCCGCCTACGGCTATGGCTGGCGTATCTACGATATCGGCGGCACCCAGGTGGTCGCCCACGCCGGCACGGTGCAGGGCTATATCGCCCAGATCGCCTTCGTGCCGGCGCAACAGTCCGGCATCGTGATTCTCACCAATGCCTCCAGTCCGCATTTCCGCACCATCCTGCCGGCGTACATGGAGCTTTTCGTCGAGGGGGTGCGGCCGCAGGAACAGGCGCTGGCGCCGCTGCGCAGGCAGACCGCCGCGACCGCCACCCGCAGCGTGGTGCACTGAGTCACGCCGGTTGCCGGGCCGTCCTGGCGGTCCGGTCCCGAGTCCAGACGGAGTCGTGTCCCGATGTGGGGCAACGAGGCCCCGGGCGGTGGGGTGTCCGCGCCGCCAGCCTGGGACGCAGGCCGATGGGCCTTCAATAAATATATGAATTACAATTGGTTGGCGCGATTGCGGAAAAATGTCGTTTTTCTTTCAAGATTTGTTTTGACAGTTTGGTTTGGGGTTGGGTATATCGCCGCCTGTCGCTGACGCCGAGGGTGACTTCGGCGGGGAGGCGACTTCGCTCTTTCTCATTGTAGGTTTTTGAAGGG